>JAFQOH010000007.1:0-38958 GCA_017403345.1 Thermoguttaceae bacterium | reverse complement strand
GGGAGGAATTGAGGGAGGAATTGAGGGAGGAATTGAGGGAGGAATTGAGGGAGGAATTGAGGGAGGAATTGAGGGAGGAATTGAGGGAGGAATTGAGGGAGGAATTGAGGGAGGAATTGAGGGAGGAATTGAGGGAGAACCTGCCTTGACGCGAATTTCACGAAAGACGCGAAAGTGCACAAAATGGATCTTTTGAAAATCTAAAATCATTTCGTGAAATTCGTGTTTTTTCGTGAAATTCGTGTTGCAAGTTCCTCATTCTTTGGTTTTTCGCGGATCAGTCTTCGTGTTCGAGGTGAAGAGTCCGGTTCATGAATTTCGCTAGGTCGTCGTAGATGGAGTAGAGGACTGGGACGAGGAAAAGCGTCAGAACGGTCGCCCCCACAGTTCCGACGGACATGGTGAAGGCCATGGGGATGATCATGTGCGCTTGGAAGGAGGTCTCGAAACAGATCGGCATCAATCCTCCCACGGTCGTGAAGGTCGTCAGGAAGACCGGACGGAAACGCCGTTGCCCCGCATCGATACAGGCCTCGCGGATGCTCATTTTCTGGTCACGGACCCGCATGTTGATGAAGTCGACGAGGACGATGGAGTCGTTCACGACGATCCCTGCCAGCGCAATGAGTCCGAATGCGGAGAAAAAGGTCAGCTGCATTTGGAAGACCGCGTGTCCCAGGATGACGATGACGACCGCAAATGGAATGACGGACATGATGATGAAGGGCTGCGTGTAGGAGCCGAACTGCATGGTGAGGAGGATGAACATCAAAAGCATCGCGACGGTGAAGCCGATCTTCATCGAATTGAAGGACTCTTCTTCCTGTTCCCGCTGACCTTCCCACCGAATATTGATGTGCGGAAACTCTTTTTGCAGTTCCGGAAGAAAGGCAGGAATGACGTTTCCGTCGGCATCGTATTCCGGAATGGTTCCTTGAAGGACGCCGATGATCCGGTTCGGCTGCACTTTCGTGTAGTCTGCATCTGCGGTGATCTGGATACTGCGCTGCTGGTCGATGCGGTTGATCGTGGAGTAGCCGCGCCGGATCTCAATGTCGGCCAGTTCTCCGATGGGACGTTCTACGCCGTTGATGCGGACACGCAGTTCGTCGAAACTTGCGAGTGAGCGCCGCGCCGATTCCGGGTAGCGTACCATGAGCTTGACTTCATGCCTTCCGCGCTGGAGGCGCATGACTTCGGCTCCGTAGTACGCACTTCGCAGTACGTCGGCGATGTCTGCCTGGCGGACTCCCTGCGTGACGGCGAAATCTTTGACTTTCGGGCGGAATTCCCATTTTCCGGGGAGATCGTCGTCGTGAATGTCGTAGATGCCGTCGTAGGCGGCGAGTTTGGCTTTGCACCGTTCGACGGCCTCTTCCAGTTCCTCTGCGTGTTCAGCCGGAGCCGTGACCTTGAACTCGATCGCGCTTCCTCCTGGTCCCGCAAAGGCAGAGTCGAACGTGAGGACCAGTGCACCGGGTATCGTACCGGTCTCTTTACGCCATCGGTCGATGATCTCGAAACTCTGGATGCTTCGTTTTTCTGCGTCGACGAGCTGGATCTCTACGCTTGCCATGTGGCTGGAATCACCGCCGGACATTCCGCCGCCGTGTCCGCGTCCCGACATATTCGATCCGATGGTGCGGATGGAGTGAACGGAGACCTGCTCTCCCGTTTCTTCCAGGATCTTTTGTGCCGTGCGCCAGTACGATTCTTCAATGACGTCGGCCCAGTGTGCCGTCAGCGCCTCCGGAGTTCCGTTGGGGAACTGCACGTTGCAGACGATCGAGGTGCCGTCCAGTTTCGGAAAGAAAACGAATTGGACGACTCCGCCGAGGAACATTCCGGCTGAGATGAGCATGACGGAGAAACAGACCGACAGAAAGATCATGCGGTGCGTCATGATCCGGCGAAGCAGCGGGAGGTAAATGTACTGGATGAAGCGTTCCATTCCTGTCGACGCGCAGCGCGCAAGCAGCTGAAGAAGCGGAACGATCCAGTAGAAAATGAAGAAAACGTTTCGGCCGATCCTGAAAAGCAGATTGTCGCGGTGCGACAGGTGTGCAGGGAGGATCGTGGAGGCTTCAAAAAGCGAGATGAGGAGCATGGAGATCATGACGGCAGGCAGGACGAACATGATCTTCCCCATCGTTCCCATCACGAATAGAAGCGGTGCAAACGCGATGACGGTCGTGAGGATGGAGGCCCAGACGCTCGGAAAGACTTCATGGATCCCGTCAATGGCGGCCTGACGTGCGGATTTACCCATCTGACGGTGCGTGTAGACGTTCTCACCGATGACGATGGCGTCGTCCACGACGATACCAAGTCCCATGATCAGTGCGAAAGACGAGATCATGTTCAGGGTCTGTCCCATGAGCATCAGCAGGAAGCACGTTCCCAGAAGCGCGAACGGGATCCCGAGCGAGACCCAGATCGAGAGACGCATGTCGAGGAAGAGCGTGAGGCAGAGGATCACGATCAGAAGGCCCTGAATGCCGTTTTCACCCAGCATGGCGAGCCGTTCGCGCACTTCGGTGGAGCGGTCGCCCCACGTCAGAAGCTCGTAACCTTGCGGGACCTGCGCTTTTGCGGTGTAGTCGTGGACGGCGTCCACCATGGCGAAAAGGTCTTCTTCCGGATTGCGCTGAATATTGAGGGCAAGAAACGGTCTGTCCGGTCGGTAGCGGATCCGTTTTTTCCCATCTGGAGACGAAGCGTCTTCCTGCGCCCCTGCGCTCTGCTCTTCATCGATGACGGTGCGGATCGAAATACTGCTGGCGGTGTCTACGAATTCGTCGCGCACATTTCCGAGGTCGCCGACTGTGAGGATCGCTCCCTCTTCCGTCCCCAGAAGCGGAAGCTGTGCGATCCCCTCGCCCCAGTCCTGCTTCGTGTCGCTGCGAAGAAGGATCTCCTGCGACTTTCCGCGAATGGTGCCTCCGGCCTGCTGGTGATTTTCACGGGCGATGATCCCGGCGACTTCCTGGAGCGTCAGACCGTAGCTGCGGAGCGTGTTTTCGTCCAGTTCCACGTCGATCTGGTAGTCTTTGCTTCCTACGATGTCGACGCGGGAAATATTGGGAAGCTGAAGGAGTTCGTTTCGGACCTCTTCGGCAACGTCGCGCAGTTTCAGCTGTGCGTCGATGCTCCAGTCCGGAGGTCCCAGGATCCCAACGCGGAGGATCGTTTCTTCGATCTGGAGAAGACGCACGTCCGGTCTCTCGCACAGTTCTGGAAACGTAGAGATCCTTCCGACCGCACTGTCCACTTCATTCAGAACGCGGTTCGGGTCGTCTACGTTGGATTCCAGCTCGATGCTGACGGTGCCGACATTTTCTGCAGCGGCCGACGTTACTTTTTTGATGCCGACGATGTCGCGGATCTCTTCTTCGATCTTCTGGCAGATCGCTTCTTCCACTTCTTCCGGCGTTGCGCCCGGATACATGACGGAGACCGAGATCATGTCGATGTCGAAATTGGGAAACGTTTCCCGATTCAGGCTCTTAAGGCCCCAAAAGCCCATCAAAAAGACGGCGATCATGATGAGGTTCATCGCCGGAACGTTGGAGACTGCCCACTGAAAAACTGATTTCATCGTGCCGCCTCCTTTTTCAGTGCCTCTTTCTGCGGCATAGTTTCATTCTGCGGCATAGTTTCGTTCTGCGGCATCGTTTCGTTTGGGACCTCAGACTCCGGCTTTTCTGGCGGGATCGCGTTAGACGGGATCGGGGCTTTTTCTTCTTTCTCCGTTTCCTTTTTTTCCTGGATGCGGATGCGCGTTCCTTCTACCGGAGACGCAAGCGGGGAGACGATGACGCAGTCACCGGGTTCTAGAACGTTCCGTTTTGCGTAGACTAGGATCCTTCCGGACTTCGTGTCAAAGTGAGCCGTCATGATTTTGGAGGCGCGCACGAGTACGTCCTCACCGGCTTCGTTTTTGCCTGCTTTCCAGACGGTCCCTCCCGGCAGGACGGCCATTTCGGAGAGATTCAGAAGCGGACGGGCCGGATCGGCGTGGATCTCGACGACGACGAACATTCCGGGCATCAGAGTCGGAGAGACCGTATGTTTCAGCGGCCGGCCTTCGATATTGAACGCCTGAACGTTTAGCGGATCATCGACGACGACCCGGCACGGCATCATGCGCGTTCGGGAATCCAAGCCTGGACCGTCGAGGTACGTGAGTGTCCCTGCCCATTCGTAGACCGTGTCGTTCAGCTCGTACCTGAGCCGGACCGGCGTGTCGGCGAACTGGTAGAATTGGCGGAATGCGGACGGATCGGAAGACGAGTCCTGTTGTGCCGCCGCGTCATTTTGTTCTTCTTGTTCTGTCTGTCCTGCCAGCTCTTTTTGTTCTTCTTGTCCTGCTTGCCCTGCTTGTCCTGCTTGTCCTGTCTGCTGTGCTTGTCCTGTCTGCCCTGGCAGCTCTTCGGGAACTTTTTCGGCGGAGAGTTTTTCGCTCCAAAGCCACTCGACCTGCTTCATGTAGAGGCTGCACTGCACTTCTAGGCGTGAAGTGTCGTGGATGGTGACGAGATTTTCGCCGCGCTGGATGAATTTGTCCTGCTCGACGTCCAGACTCACTACCAGCCCGGTGAGCGGCGCACGGAGCGTACAGCGTGCGAGATTCAGTTCCGCTTTTTCTACGGCGACCCGAGCCAGTTCCTGAACTGCGTTGAGACGCTCTTCTTGTGCGATGAGCGCCTCGTTTTCATTTCTTTGCGTCACGACCGCCTCTTCACGCGCCAGAAGATTCAGACGAGCCGAGTCGAGTTCCGTCTGCGAGACGGCTCCTTTTTCATGTAGAGTCTGGCAGCGTTCCACTTCGAGTTTTTGCGTGTTGAACTGTTCCTGCGCGATCTCCAGACGCTTCAGATTGTTCTGGACGGCGACCTTCCACTCTTCGATCTCGCGCGCCGCCTTGATGAGCGACTGCTGCGCTTCCTGAAGAGCGTGCCGGTAGTCCTGCTGGTCGATCTCCATGAGGATGTCGCCTTTCTGAATGTAGCGTCCAACGCGGCAGTTCGGAGAAAGGAACGTAATGTTGCCGGAGACCTCCGACGCAACGGAGACCTTCCGGAACGGGATCACCACTCCGTCGACCTGGAACGTGACCCCCTCTGTCTCGAGGAACGCAGTTTCTGTTTCTACGATCGGAATGAGCTCTGGAACTGCGGCGGCTTCCTGTGGACTTCGGCCTGTGCTGATGCGCAGTGTTATGAAGAGCCCGAGTGAAAGGATCACGGCAGAGATCAGCACGTGAAATACAAAAACCGGCCAGGAACGGGTGGCGTCGCGAAGGAAGGCGTTTTCTTCAGTCATGAGTGGATTTTCCTTCTGGAATGGATGCATTAGGATCTCAAAAACATCCTCGTGAAGTCTTTTGCCTATTTCGGTTACTTTACGGAGGAGTAAGGGTATATTTTACTCGATCGGGATATTTTGTCAATGGTGTAGATGGTCGTTTTTTATGAAAATTAGAGAAATATGATATTTTCAAAAAGAAAACAGTTTTGTATGGTGAACCGTCTTGAAAAAAATCTTCTTTCAAATGGCCGGTCTTCAAATTTTCGGTCTTCAAATTTTCGGTCTTCAAATTGTCGGTCTTCAAATTGTCGGTCTTGGCAGGCGTCAACGCGGGATCCTTTTTCGAAATTTCCATCTTCTTGTCCGAAATCTTGTGCCGACCCTTGACAAAATTTTCATTTCCAATTAAAATAGAAATAGAAATCATTTTGGAAAATGAAGTGCGAAAATTTCCGAGTTGCCGGAGAGATTTTTTATGGGAAGTCAGCTTTCACGAATTTCGATCACACTGGAAGAACATGTGCTTGAGCAGTTCGACGCACAGATCAAACGCCAAGGGTTTCCGACGCGCTCGGAGGCCGTGAAACAGCTGATCAAAGCCTCGCTGATCGAGCAGGAATGGAAAGACGGAGAAGTCGTTGCCGGAGTCATCACGCTGGTCTATGACCACCATAGATCGCGGATGCTGGATGAGATCATCGGGAAACAGCATGATTTCGGCGCGTTGGTCCTTTGCTCGCAGCACGCGCATCTCGACCATCACAACTGTATGGAAAACATCATCGTGAAAGGGCCGGTCGAGGAATTGAAAAAACTTTTTCATGGTCTGGAGACGATCAAGGGGATGACGCACTGTTCGCTCACCATGACGACGGCGGGACACCATTTCTAAAAAGAGGTCTTGTTTCTGAAAAGAGCGTTTTGCGGCCGATCGAGTCCGGATTGGAAGAAATTTTTCCTGAAATCTCTTTTTCTGGCGGGAAAAGTCTTGACAGCACGGTGAATTTTGCTAAAATAGTATTACGATTTTAGAATTCGTATTATTTTTCCTGAGGGAGACCTTTTCATGCCGACCCGCCAGCCAGTTTTCAAACCTTCCGCGAGACGGGAATGTACGCGGGAAAGTGTGTGCAGGCACATTCGCCGTTTTCGCAGAGCTCCGTCTGTATTTTTTCGCGGTTTCACGCTCGTGGAGCTTCTGGTCGTCATTGCGATCATCGGTATGCTGGTCGGTCTGCTTCTTCCGGCAGTTCAGCAGGCACGGGAAGCAGCGCGTCGGATGAACTGCGCGGATCATCTGCGTCAGACGGGGCTTGCGATCCTAAATTACGAGAGCCAGATGGGGTACTTTCCAGGGATGGGGTCTTCGGTGACGGAAATGTGCGGATTTTCGGTGCAGGCGCGGATCCTGCCGTTTATGGAGCAGGACGGCGTAAATCAGCTGATCGACTACTCCGTGCCTCCCATGAGCGGAAGCAAAGGGAACATGAAACTCAACCCGGCCCAGTCGCGTGCTGCGTCGGTGAGGATCGCGTCCTATCTCTGTCCGAGCGACGGCGAAGATCCGGTCTTTACCGAGTACCAGCTCGACGGAGCGGGTGAGGGAGCGAGCCTGAATGGAACGAATTTCATGGTCGTCGTCGGTTCCGGAAAAGGGACCAGTTACGACATGCGGTTTCCGACGGACGGGATCTTTTACTGCGAGTCGAAAGTCACGTTCGGCATGATCCCGGACGGAACGAGCAACACGCTGATGCTTGCGGAATCGCTTCTCGGAAATCATCAGAATTCGGAAAAGGATCCCGTCATCGGACGTCAGGTCGGAACCAGCGGGAGTTTGAAGGGGAACTCAGCAGAACCGGGTTTTGCCGGCGTTTCGGATCCATCGGAGTCTCAATTGCGTGCCTGGGGAATGGAGGCGTCCAAATTTCAGGGGAATCGCGGAGCCGGCTGGCTTTTCGGAAGGTCGCTTTTCACTGGGGCCGTCGCGGCGATGCCTCCGAATCCGGCTTTTCCTGACAGTACGGGCTCGAGTTCTCAGCAGATGGGATTTTATTTTGCCAGAAGTGCTCATTTGGGCGGTGCGAACTGCATGACGGCGGACGGTTCATGCCGGTTTTTCTCGAACGGGATCGAACGGAGCCTCTTTCAGGCGATGGGAAGCCGAAACGGAAAAGAAGAGGAGAGCGGAACGGAATGAGAAAGATGACTGCGATGGTGTTTTTTCTGGTTTTCGGCCTTTTTCTCTGCGGGTGCGGGAGCTCGGAGCCGGGAACGTCTTTGGACCGTGCGGAAAAAGAGCGGGGGGAAGTGCTGGAGACGGATGAAAAGGAGCCCGTTGCAGTCTGTCCGTCGGTCATACTCTGCGATGGAGCCGGAAGTTTGCGTCTTGCGGTCTATCTTGGCTGCGCGGACCGGGTGTCTGGAGTCGAGCAGATCGAGAAAGACGACTCTCAGACGGTCCCTTACCGGATCGCGTGTCCGCATTTGCGCCGTCTTCCCGTTACGGGAGAAAGCCACGGCCGGCAGAATATTGAGGCGATCCTGACGCTTGAGAAAAGGCCGGAACTCATTCTTCGCTCGAAAAACATGGGGGCTGGGATGGATCCGAAAGTTCTGGAGTCGCGGACGGGGATCCCGGTGAAGGAGTTTCTCTACGGAGATCTGGGCGAGGAACGCGAGACGCTTTACGCTTCCCTTCGGCTGCTTGGCAGAGAACTTGGCGTTTCGCAGCGTGCGGAGGCGGTCATTGCGTTTATTGAGGAAAATGTCCGCGAACTTCAGAGACGCTGTCCGAAACTTCTGCCGCACCAGAGACCGAGAGTCTATCTTGGAGGGCTTTCGTACCGCGGCGCGCATGGATTCCATTCCACGTCGTCCGATTACCCGCCATTCGTGTGGGTCGGGGCGCAAAATGTCGTTCGGGATGGCGTTCAGGAGCTCATTCCAGCCGAGCAGATGGCGGTCTCGCGTGAGCAGATCCTGCTTTGGGACCCGCAGGTCGTTTTTCTCGATTTGGGGACCATGAACGTACCGGGGAAAAACGGGATCCAGGAACTGCAGACCGACCCGCTCTACCGTCAGCTGGACGCGGTGAAGAACGGCCGCGTGTTTGCGCTTTACCCGAATTCCTCCTACCAGGCGAATCTGGAAGCCCGGCTCGCCAATGCGTGGTTCATTGGAAAGACCCTCTATCCGGAAGCGTTCACGGACGTGGACTTGGAGGCGAAAGTCCGGGAGATCTTTGAGTTTCTGACTGGGGCTTCGGTCATGGACGAGGTCGCAGAACCGCTTCGGAGTCAGGTCTTTCGTCCCGTTTTGATGGAGTGTATCTCGCAGGAGGGCGTGCAGGAGGGCGTGCAGGAGGTCTCTCCATGAATCGGCGTGTGCTTTGGATCTTGATCTCCGTCCTGATGCTCCCAGTCATTTTCGCGATCTGCATTCACTTGGGTGCGGCTCGTCTTTCACTTTGGGATCTGGACGCAGCCGGGAAGGCCATTCTTTTCAACTCGCGGATCCCGCAAGCCTTCACGGCGATTTTGGCAGGTGCGGGACTTTCCGTGACGGGAGCCTCGATGCAGGCGGTCCTTCGCAATCCGCTGAGTTCGCCGTTCACGCTTGGAGTTTCCAGCGCGGCCGCTTTTGGTGCTGCGCTTGCGGTCATTTGCGGCGGAATGGCGGTCTCGGCGATCCAAGTGACCTTCGGCGCGTTTCTTAGTGCGCTTCTGGCAGTCCTTCTGATCCTGCTTTTGGCGGCGAAACGCAGTGTTCGGCCGGAAACCATCATCCTCATCGGTGTGGCGCTCAGTGCTTTCTATTCTGCCGGGATCATGCTGATGCAGTACATTGCGGACGAGCAGCAGCTCGCGTCGATCGTCTACTGGTCTTTCGGCGATACGCAGCGCGGAACGTGGCCGACGATCTGCGTTTTGGCCGTTCTTGTGCCTCTCGCAGGAGCCTGGTTCATGCTCCAGAGCTGGAAATTCAACGCGCTTTCTCTCGGTGAAGAAACGGCACGCGGACTCGGAGTCCCTACGCGAAGGATCAGGCTTTCCGTGATGGTCCTCGGCTCGCTCCTTACGGCGATCTTGACTGCCGCGCTCGGCATCATCGGCTTCGTGGGGCTGGTCGTACCGCATCTTTGCCGACTGCTTGTGGGGGAAGACTACCGTTTTGTCCTTCCGCTCTCTTTTTTTAGCGGCGCGATCCTCCTTTTGGTCTCCGACACTGCCGCACGCCTAGTCCTAGCTCCGCGTCTGATGCCCGTTGCGATCCTGACGGCATTCATCGGCGCTCCGCTTTTCCTCCTCATGCTCATTCAGCTGGCAAATCGGAAAGGCGGTGTTTCGGAATGAAGAATTTTGTGCAGCCTTTCATTACTTCCACAGCTTCTACAGCTTCCATGACTTCCACTTCTTTCGTTTCCTCTGCGGATCCTGCCGGGACCGGAGACGGAGTGAAGAGATTTTCGGAGATGCGGAACGTCTCTGACTGCGGAACGCCGCAGCTGAGAGTCGATTCACTTGCGTTTCAGTATGGAAAGCGCGAGATCCTGCACGGTGTTTCCTTTCAGGTCCCGCCGGCCGGCGTCTTCGCGATCCTTGGACCAAACGGCTGCGGAAAAACGACGCTCCTTCGCTGCCTGGATCAGATCCTGCTTCCTTCTTCTGGCCGGGTCTATTTCGGAGAAAGAGACCTTTTGAAAATGCGTCCTGGAGAGCGCGCGAAATTCACTGCGTACGCGCCGCAGCGTACGGCCTCAAGCGGTCTGACGGTTTTTGATTCCGTTCTTCTCGGCCGGCTTCCGCATCGGACGTGGAATTCCGGACGGGAGGATGAGCAGAAAGTTTGCGAAGTGCTGGCGCGTCTTGATCTGACGGAAAAAGCCGCTCAGACTCTCGATACGCTCAGCGGCGGTGAACTTCAGAAGGCCGCTTTGGCGCGTGTTTTGGCGCAGGAACCGCGTCTCATTCTTCTGGATGAACCGACGAGCGCACTGGACTGGAAGAACCGGACGGAGATCCTGACTCTTTTGCGCAGGATCGCTCGGGAAGACGGTGTTTCGATCGTCCTGACGCTCCACGACATCAACGATGCGCTCCGCTATGCTGACCGGCTTCTTCTTTTGAAAGATGGAGCCGTCGCTGCGGAAACTGCCCCGGAAGACGTGACGGAGGAGAAACTTTCGGAGGTCTATGGACTTTCGATCCGGATCCATGAGCTCGAGGGGCGGCGGACGGCGGTCGTACAGGAGTGACGAGATGGAGCTGTTCCTGCGGTCGTTTCCTTACAGATATTTAGAAAATTTGACTCGATTCGAAATTTAGATCAAAGGAGGATTTCCATGACGAAACTTACCCCGGAACAGATCCAGGCTGCGGTCGCATTTCACGGACACCATTGTCCCGGTCTGACCATTGGTCTGCGGGCTGCCGAATACTGCCTGCAGGAGATCGGATCCGCGAAAGACGAAGAGATCGTCGCGATCGTGGAAAACGACATGTGTGCGGTCGACGCGGTCCAATTCCTTACCGGATGCACTTTTGGAAAGGGAAATTTCATTTTTCGCGACTACGGAAAGGCTGCATTTACGTTCTTTCGACGTTCTGACGGAAAGGGCGTCCGCATCATTCTGGATCCGGAACTGTGTGCCGACCTGCGCTCCCGAATGGAAGGGCTGGCCCGTGACAGTGAGGAGGGAAAGAAACTGCGCCAAGAGATGATCGATCGGCTGATGGAAGCGGAGCTGGAAGACGTTTTTCTTGTGAGTGCTCCGAATGAACCGATGCCTCAATGTGCGCGTCTGCACAAAACGATACCGTGCGCAGCGTGCGGAGAAGGGACGATGGAAACGCGTCTGGAAGAGGTGAACGGTCTGCGTCTTTGCCGGGTCTGCGCCGCGAAAGCGTCTCAGGTGTGAGGCGGTGCTTCAATGGGCGTTAAATTTCGGCTCTTCCGGCAACTGCGTACCGATCAGGTCCGATCTCACCATGGAGAGCGCAAAAGAGACGCAGAAACACACTGAAAAGAAAGAAGAAAAAAGGCAGTGAACGTGCCCAGACACGAATTTCACGGAAAACACGAAAAGACGCAAAAGAATTTTTAAAAAATCAAAAAATTTCGCGACTTCCGTGTTTTTTCGTGCTTTTCGTGTTCCCTTTTCTGAGTAGCTCTGTGTGTTTTCTGTGTCTTCCGCGGTAAAACTGGTACGCAGTTCCCGGATGAACCTAAATTTCTAACGCTCGAAAGCCTGCGAAATGGAGATCCGTGTTCAAAATGGGGCTTCATCCGGCGGCGTTTCCTTCTGACGAAGCAGATCCGCGCCCGTCATCAGTCCCGGAATTACCGGCAGTTTTTTGAGTGCCGGCGTTTGAGAGACCGAGGAAACGCTCTCTTTGGGGGCGGTGTGGTCCGATTTGAGACGCTCTCGCAATTTTTCACGTTTGGAAGACGGTTTCTGCTTCTGCGAAATTGGGGCTTTCGCCGGAGGAGAGGCCGGCCGGAACATTCCGGGATCGAAATCTTCCGGTTCCGCAAACACTTCCTCAGCACCAAAAGCTTCCGATTCATCGCAAAACGGCGGGACGTCGTAAGGCGGCGTTTGGGGCTGTGCTGGTACTTTGGGCTTCGCAGATACTTTTGACTGCGGAGCGCGCGCAGAATGGGCATGGCTGGAGTGCGGAAATTTAGTTTTCATCGAAAACGCGGAATTTACTTCCAGAGACGGGCCATCCAGTGAGGAGCCATCCAGTGAGGAGCCATCCAGTGAGGAGCCATCCAGTGAGGAGCCAACCAGTGAGGAGCCATCCAGTGAGGAGCCAACCAGTGAGGAGCCATCCAGTGAGGAGCCATCCAGAGACTGTGTGACCGATTCCTGACGGAAGATCTTTTCCTGCGGTCCTTCTCCAAACGATTCGTCCAGGCGTTCCTGCTGACGGAATTCACCAAACGAGAGCGTCATCTGGAAATTCTCCATCTGCATTTCGTGACGCGGAAGCTCCATCAGGAACGGACTGGGGGCTGAGGTGCGCCGTTTTCCCATCATTTCCCGCGACTCTGCCATGGAAAGGATCAGTTCTTCCTGAGCGCGCGTCATGCCGACGAACATGAGTCGGCGTTCTTCTTCCAGTTGGGCAGGATCCTCAAAGGAACGTTCGTGCGGCAGGATGCCGTGTTCGCATCCGGTGAGGTAAACGCATGGAAATTCCAGTCCTTTCGCTGCATGCAGCGTCATGAGCGCAACGCCGGCGCTGCGGGAGACGGACGGCGCATCGTTTCCGTCGTCCGTACTTTCAAAGACGTCCTGAGACGCCCAGTCGTCGGTTTCGCCTACCAGGGAATTCTGTTCCAGAAACGCGGCGAGTGACGGAACGTCTGCCGTTTCGTCAAATCGGGAGGCTAGGGAAACGAACTCTTCGATGTTTCGCAGCCGCTGGAGGTCCTGCTCGTCCGTTGAGTTAAATTGTTCGCGGTACTGTGTTTTTTCGAGAAGCTGAAGCGCCAGCGGAGTCAGGATCCGCGCATTTTGGGGATCCTCCGACATTCGGAAAGCCTGGACTGCCTGAATGTGAAGCTCGTTCAGCGTCAGGATCAGTTCGGTAAACCCGGCAAATGCGGCAATCGCGCGGTTTTTCAGTGCCGTGCATTCCGAGGCTCGGACGGCGGCTTCCCAGAGCGAGTAGCCGTTGGCCCACGCAAAGCGCTGGAGATGCTCAAGAGAAGTCTTGCCGATCCCGCGGGCCGGTACGTTCACGACGCGGAGGAACGCCTCATTGTCGTGCGGGTTGGCGAGAAGACGAAAGTAGGCGAGCAGATCGCGGATCTCCGTTCGGTCAAAAAACTCCGTCCCATGCACGATGCGGAATGGAATGCCGTGGAGCCGAAACGCTTTTTCAAAATGGACGCTGACTGCGTTCATGCGGTAAAAAACCGCGTAATCTGACGCTTCACGAACGCCGCTGCGCAGTGCGTCGGCGATCTCGCAGGCGATCCGTTCCGCTTCTTCTGTTTCATTCGCGCTGCTTTGGAAACGCACAGGCAGACCGTCTCCGAGCTGACTGAAAAGTGCTTTGGGTTTCCGCTGCGTATTGTGCTCGATCAGCTGGCCTGCCGCGTTGAGAATGTACTGCGTAGAACGGAAATTTTCTTCCAGATGCACGATTTTTGCCGTCGGAAAATCTTTCTCGAACTCCAGAATATTCGTAATATTTGCGCCGCGCCAACCGTAGATCGACTGATCCGGGTCTCCTGCAGCCATGAGATTCGTGCTTTCGAGCGTCAGCGCATGAGAAATCGCGTACTGGGCCAGGTTCGTGTCCTGATATTCGTCGATCAGAACGTACTCAAACTGTCGTGCAAGCGATCTGCGGAGCGCTGGATCTTCGCGGAAAAGACGGACGGTCAGCAGAAGCAGGTCGTCAAAATCGACGGCATTCGCCAATTGCATCTCATGCGCCAGGACCGGGAGGAGGTCGTGAAGAAATTCTTCCCGCTCATTCCCCGGTGCCGGAACGAACTCCGTGACCGGATCAAGAAAACGGCTTTTCAGAGCGCTGACGGCGTGCATGATGGATTCTGCCGAGTACTTGACGTCCGTGTATCGGCCCTCTTTTTCCGCGTCCATTTCCTTTAGACGCGCCATGGCGCTGCGGACTGCCGCGGCCGATTCGTTTCCGGAGTAGATCGTGTAGCCGGGATCCAATCCGACTCGGTCGGCGTACTGACGCAGAAGTCTTGCGCAGAATCGGTGAAACGTTCCGATCCAGACGTTTTCCAGACCGGTGAGCTGGCGGACTCGCTCCTTCATTTCATCCGCTGCTTTATTCGTGAATGTGAGGACGAGAAGCGACTCCGGCTGGACACCTTCACTTAAAAGCTGCGCGACTCTGTGCGTCACGACGCGCGTTTTCCCGCTCCCCGGTCCCGCCACGACTAGAAGTGGACCGTCACGGTGCAGGACCGCCTGGCGCTGGGCTGCCGTGAGTCTGGAAAGAAGCGTTTCGGGAAGCATAAAGGACAGGACTCCGTCAAATGGAAAACTAGGGGACGAAAATGCTCCGTCCCCCTCGGTAAAACGGTGAAATTTTCAAAAAAGCGGACCAGCTCAAAATGGACCAGCTCAAAATGGGATCTGTCCTGCTTAGATGAAACTGTCCATGACTTCTTTGGGAGCGGGCCGGTAAGTGAAGGGTTCCATCGTGAAAGACGCATGTCCCTGACTCAGCCCCTTCACGTCATTGGCGTAACCGAAAAGCGTCGCCAGCGGGGCTTCCGCTTCGATGATGGTACTGCGTCCGCGAACGTACGTCTGGTTGATCTGGGCGCGTCTTTGCTGAAGGTCGCCGATGATGCCGCCGACGCATTCGTCCGGCGTCGTGACCTCGACTTTCATGATCGGTTCCATCAGATCGATGCCGGCAGCGAGGATCGCTTTGTTGAACGCATCCGCCGCCGCGATGTTGACGGCCGTTTCGTTGGTCGATTCATCGATCACGACGTCCTGGACCGTCGTTTTGATGTGGATGAGCGGGAAACCGAACATTCCGCCGCCGTCTGCCTGTTCGCGGAGAGTTTGGACCGCAGCGTCCTGAAGTTCAAACGGGCACGGCGTCTCGATCGGGAGCATCGGGATCACTAGGACGGATCTGTCTCCCTTCGTGAACGGTTCCATTTTGATCTTGACCTGCGCGAAGAGCTGTGTGTCTCCGATCTTGCGGTTGCATTCACCTACCACTTCTGCCGCATTGCGCAGCGTTTCGCGGTAGCTGACGCGCGGGGGACGGACTCGGACGTTCAGTTTGAAGTCGCGCAGAAGACGGTGCTTGATGATCTCCAGATGAAGCTCGCCCATCCCGCTGATGAGCGTCTGACCGGTCTCCGGATTCACGACAGCCTGGAACGTTGGATCCTGACGGCGCATCATCGCCAGCGTCTCGTCCAGTTTCTTTCGTTCCGCCGAGGTTTCCGGCTCGATCGACATAGAGATGACCGTTTCGGGAAATTCGATCGATTCCAGCAGGATCGGTTTGCCCGTTTCGCAGAGCGTATCGCCCGTCACTGTTCGGTTCAGCCCCACGATGCCTACGATGTCGCCTGCGTAGACCGGGTCCTTCATGAGTTCCTTGTGCCCCGCCAGCAATCGGTAGATCTGCGGTACGTTTTCCTTTTCATTTTTCCCAACGTTCAGAACTCGAGACCCCGGCTTGAGCGTTCCGGAATAGATGCGCAGATACGACAGGTCGCCGTGTTTTCCCGGGACCACTTTGAAAACGAGTCCGCAGAACGGTTCCTTCGGATCGGTCTTGCGCGTGATCTTTTTGTTCTCTTCCGGATTTTTGGGGTCTTTCGCCTTCGGATCGATCCCTTCCACCGGCGGAATGTCCAGCGGAGACGGAAGGTAGGCGCACATCGCGTCCATCAGCGGCTGGACTCCAATGTAATGCAGAGCCGTTCCGCAAAGCACCGGCACGCAGAGAAGATGGATCGTCGCGTCGCGGATCACTCGGTTGAGGAGTTCTTCCGGGACAGGCTCTTCCGCAAGCATCAGTTCCGTGATCTCGTCGCTGAACATCGAAAGCTGATCGAGCATCTGTGAACGCCAAAGTTCCGCGTCATCCTGCATTTCCTCCGGAATGTCGCGCACTTCGAATTTCATCCCCTTGGACTCTTGGTCCCAGACGTACATTTTCATCCGGATCAGGTCGATCGTGCCGCGGAACGGATCCGGCATATGTTCCGGGCCTGCACCGACGGGGATCGTCAGAACGAGCGGATTCGCATTCAGACGCTTTTGGATCTCGGAGACCGTATCTTCAAAGTTCGCACCTTCCCGGTCCATTTTGTTGATGAACGCCATGCGCGGCACATTGTATTTGTCCGCCTGACGCCAGACCGTTTCGCTCTGTGCCTCCACTCCTTCACGAGCACTGAAGATCACGACGGCGCCGTCCAGAACTCGAAGACTGCGTTCTACCTCTGCCGTAAAGTCCACGTGACCCGGTGTGTCGATCAGGTTCACGATACAGTCGTTCCAGTCGAACGTGATGGCTGCGGAGTAGATCGTGATCCCGCGCTCCTGCTCCTCTTCGTCAAAGTCTGTCGTCGTCGTTCCTTCATCTACCGAACCGACTCTGTGGTTGAAGCCTGAATAGTAAAGCATACGCTCCGTTACTGTCGTTTTGCCCGCGTCAATGTGAGCAATGATTCCCAAATTGCGAATTTTTTCTATTCCAGATGACATTGTTCTTTTATCCGTTTCGGTTTTTCTTAAAGGATCTTTTCTTGGATCTATCTATTTTGACGAAGCCGCTAAGTATCGGGAATGCCTCCGAAGCAAAAAATCTTACGGCACGGCAAACCGTACAACACGGTGCGGAAATACTGGAGCCGTCTGACGGGCGGGCGTCGAACGTTCCTGAGCTCGTTTTTTTATTTTTCAGAGACTGTTGGCGCTGACCGGGACCGCTGTGGGAGACGGTGCGAAAAAAGAGTCTCTACCTAATTCTATACATCATACACCAAATTGGCCGTTTCGTCCAGTATCTGCAGGAGGTTTTTTCGGAATATTCAGAGAATATTTCGAATCGAAGATTCATGGTGTAAGGAAAATGACGCTGAACTGTACTTTGGATTTTTACATCAATTGCAGAATAGAAACATCTTGATTTTGGGACTTTGGATGAATAGTTTTTGCATTTTTGCTATTTTATGTTTTGAAAATGATGTTAATTGGGAACGCCGAAAAAGAAAGTGGAAATTTTTTGCCTTTGTGTCCCCCCAAAAGTACTAGATTTGGAATATTTTTTCTTAATTTTTCAATTATTTTCTTTTTTTTGGGGGGGGTGTACTGGAATTTTACTGAAATTTCGTTAAAATAAAGTCGATATAAGAATCTAAGGATTCATCATCTACGGATTCTGATGCGGGAGTGTTCTCGCAAGTCGATGATTTGAAATTTATTCCATTTGGAGGAAAGTACTATGAAAAAATTTGGATTTTTTGCTATCCTGCTGAGCTGCGCCATGTTCGTCGGTTGCCAGAAGGCTGAAGAAGCTGCCGCCCCGGCTGAAGACGCTGCCGCCCCGGCCGCCGAAACCACCGAAGCCGCCGCCACCGAAGAAGCTGCCCCGGCCGCTGAAGAAGCTGCCCCGGCCGCTGAAGAAGCTGCTCCGGCTGCTGAAGAAGCTGCTCCGGCTGCTGAAGAAGCCGCTCCGGCTGCTGAGTGAGATCACTCTCAAACAAATCACTGATTTGTTTGCCGAGCACTTTCGGGTGTTCGGCTTTTTTTATTTCAGAAATGGATGGAAAAGAGGAAGAAAATGAGTCAGATGCAGGCTGCGCCGCGCGGGATGCGGCTTCATATCGGGATCTTTGGACGCCGGAATGCCGGAAAGTCTTCACTCTTGAACATGATGACGTCGCAGAATGTTTCGATCGTCTCCGACGTGGCGGGAACGACGACCGACCCAGTCGAAAAACCGATGGAGCTTTTGCCGATCGGACCGGTCCTTTTTATCGATACGGCAGGGATCGACGATGATGCGGGGACACTTGGAGAAGAACGTGCCCAGCGGACCCGACGTGTTTTTGACCGGACGGAATTGGCGATCCTCGTGCTTGGCGAAAACGAATGGACGCAGTATGAAGAGGAACTTCGTCTTGAATTTCAGCGAAGAAACGTCCCTGTCCTAGCCGTTTTCAATAAAACGGATCTTCACGAGCCGGACGAGATGCTGCGTACCCGCCTTTCGGAAGAATTCGGTCTGCCGACGGTTTCGGTCTCGGCAAAGGAACGGTGCGGGTTTGCGGAATTAAAGCAGAAGATCCTAGAGAATGTTTCCGAGGAGTGGATCTCATCTCCGCAGATCGTTTCGGATCTCGTGCCGGCTGGAAGTACCGTCGTTCTGGTCGTTCCGATCGACAAAGAGGCACCGAAAGGCCGGCTCATCCTTCCGCAGGTCCAGGTCTTGCGCGAGCTTTTGGATTCCGGGATCACTGCCGTCGTGACGCGTGAGACGGAGTTGGCGGAGACGCTTGAGAAACTTCGGGAACCGCCGGCGCTGGTGGTCACGGACTCGCAGGTCTTTCGGCAGGTCGCGCAGATCGTTCCGCGTGAAGTGCCGCTGACGGGATTTTCCGTTCTTTTTGCACGTTTCAAAGGAGATCTTACGACGTTCATCGAAGGGACGCGTGCCGTTTCGCGTCTGAAACCGGGGGATCGGGTCCTCATTGCGGAATCGTGCACGCATCATCCGATCGGCGAGGACATTGGACGGGTGAAGATCCCGCGCTGGCTTCAGGACGCTGTGGGCGGAGAGATCCAGTTTGACCATGTGCAGGGAAACGATTTCCCGCAGGATCTGACTCCTTGGAAACTGATCATCCACTGCGGAGGCTGCATGACGAATCGGCGAGCCATTCTCTCGCGGATCATGCAGGCACGGGAACAGAATGTGCCGATCACGAATTACGGAATGATCATCGCGTGGTCCATGGGGATCTTTGAACGCGCAGTCGAGATCGTGAAGTAGTTTTTCCGCGGTCTTGTTTTACGAAAAAAGCCTCGCTGTCCCACACAGAGAGGCTTTTTTTCAGAAAATGTCGGAGTCAGTCTCCCCAAGTGAAAGACTGGATCAGTTCCTCGTTCGTCTCACCGAATTTTTCCACCAGATTCTCTTCCAGCGTGAAGACGACCGTGCACTGTCTGGGAGACTCTCCTTTTCGCGTCAGGAGATAATAGTACATTCGGAGGTCCATGTCCTCATACTTTGCGGCGACGTCAACGCGCGTGATCTCCGTGTTGTCGTCTCTCTGCATCGATTTGACGTCCAGGATGCTTTCGAACTGGTCTTTGAGCATCTCGCGGACCTTGGCAGTATACTCTTCCGGTTTGAGGTCCAGCGTGCTTCTTGTATCGCGAATGGAGGCGATGGAGCACTGCGCGACCAGCTCGCCGTTGGAAACGAGACGGAAATTACTCTGATATTCATTGTGATTCATCGGTTCCCATTCGGGCGTCAGGACGACGCGCCAGGCTTTTCCGGGGTCTTCGAAAAGCAGGAGTCCGTACTGCGCTTCATCAAATGCGATCTTTCCGACGGTTGCGTCGGTGAGATTTTTCGATTCCGTCAAGGGGGTGATCTTGTACTGGACTTTCGCGGTGACGTCCATTCCCGGCGTGACGTAGCCGGCAGTCCTTTTTTCCTCGATGACGAGCCCAAACCAGACGATGCGTCCGCGTTTCAGGTCGAAATAGGATTTTCCCTTCACTTCCAGCTTCGATGTATTTCCCTCATAGCTTCCTTCCAGCCAGCCGGACGTTTCGAGGATCGCGATGTTTTTCTGCACGTCCGTCAGGGTGGTCTGAATGTCCAAATTAAAAACGAGATCCATCTGGAGGAGCATTCCCATCGTGTCGGGAGACTGTTTCCAGCTTTCACCGATCTGCACGTTCGTCCGGTTCGGGAGAATGTAGTCGACCAGGAGCGTGTTTCCCTGAATGTTGACCGTGTCCAGTTCATTGCGCGTGAGGAATCCGTCCGGCCGGAAAATGTGAATGTGCGAGTCCTTGATGTCGACGCCGAAAAGAGGCTGAGCAAGATCCAGTTCCTGCTTCATGGTTGTTTCTTCGATCTTGATGAGGGTATCGTTTTCGAGAAAATGCCATGCTCCGAGCGTCGATTTTGCACGTTCGCCGGGGAGGAGATTGCCTTCCTGAATGAAGATTTCCTCGTATTTTTGCCGGCTCGTGACTTTCATGGGGATCTTCTGGATGACGGTTTTGGTGGCTGCGGCATCTGCATTGGGATCCGCGTTTGGATCTGCATTTTCGTTTTCATTTTCACCGTTAGGAGATTTGGGCGCGGAAACGTTTTGCTGCGTTTGGGGGTCCATCTCCAGAAGAAGATTTCCCGCGGCATCAAACGTCTTCTCGACCAGATCAACATTTCCCGGCGTTCTTTGCGAGATGAGCCGGTAGCCAGTCTTGGCCTCTTCCGCACGCAGAGCGTTTCCGGAGGTCACGATCAGGGACAGCGCAGCCGCTGCGGAAATTACGAGTCGGTATATTTTCTGGGTACTTTTCATTTTTTTGTCCTTAAATATTCCGGTAAATATTCCGGTAAATATTCCGGTGAATATTCCGGTGAATATTCCGGTAAATAGTCCGGAAGCAGTACAGGCTGGACTGCGGGAACGTTTTCAGCAGAACGAACCATTCTGTATTCTATCATACCGAAAAGATGGAGTTTCTGTAAAGAGAGATTTTAAAAAAACGGGAAAAAAACAGTATTTCGTTCCTTTTAAAATGGGATTTCCAGAAAAAAGAGAGAATATTATTATTTTGCCATTGAAAAAAAAAGAATTTTTGCTATAATGGTTACGTTTAAAAATCAAACTGCCGCCTCGGCCTCCGTTTGCGTCATTTGGTGCCGTTCGATGCATTTCAGTACTTTCAATTGGCGGGTCGAAACGGGACAGCGGCGTTAAATTAGACTCAGAACAGGAGTTTTTATCGTGTATTGTGCTTCCGATCTACGGAAAATGACAGTCCTGCAGCTGGAGCCGATCGCTCGTGACTGCGGGATCACGCGTACTCACAGTCTGCGCAAGGCCGAATTGGTCTCCCGGATCCTGAAATCTTTGGAAGAAAAGAATCTTTTGGCGCCGGAGAAATCGGAACTTCCGGAACTTCCGAGTCAGCAGAAGGATCAGGATCCGCCGTCTCCCGTACCGCTTTCGGATCAGGATGCGCAGTTGATGCGTGCGTTTACGGAGCGTGCCAGCAGTTCTTTGAAGAAAACGGAATCCTCGATCGCAAAAGTAGCGGCTGCGCAGAATCAGAGCATGCCGCAGCTCTATTCCACGCGATCCCGTCCGAATGAGCTGGCGTATCTTCCAGATGCGCAGAGTGATATTGCGGAGGATTCGTTCATTCTGGATATGATCGATCCGTACTGGCTTCACGTGACGTGGTGTCTTCGCCGAAAGACGCTGGAACGTGCGAAAGCAGGGCTTGGCCAGTATTGGTTTACTGCACGTCCGATGCTTCGGATCACTGTGTTGAATGACGGAGACGGGAGCGGCGGGCGATTCCATCATCTGCGCGATATGTTCATTCATGGCCACGTCAACCACTGGTTCATCCCGGTTTCGAATCCGCCGGCGACGTATGTCGTGGAACTTGGTTTTTTCTGCACGGTGCAGAAGAAATTTTTCACGCTCGTTCGAAGCAATGTCGTTTCGACGCCTCAGGTCCGCAGTGCGCTGCGGTATGAAAAATCGGCGGAAGTGGCGTGGATGTCCGTCTGCGGTATCCAGCCGTCGAAAACTCCATCTTGGTCGCCGAACAATCATAATTTGTATAAAAAATGGTCGGAAAGAACGGCACGCACGCTGGCTTCGGACAGTTCGACGCTGAAAGTGGATGCTCCGGAGGTCACGCAGGAAGAATTTCCTCTGCGAGTCACGACGGAAATGATCGTTTACGGCAGCACGACGCCGGATAATCAGGTGACGATCAACTCGGAGTGGGTCGCGGTCCAGCCGGATGGAACGTTCATGCTTCGGATCGATGTTCCGGAGCAGGGGAGACAGATGCTGGTGATCGATTCGCAGAATTCGAGCAAGTCACAGCAGATGACGCTGACGGTGGAACGTACGACGCAGATGCACACGGATCAGAAGCCGGGCAAGCGTTGAGTTTTTGTATTTTTCTGAATGCAGAACAGACAAAATGGACTTTGAGTATCCGTTACCCAAAGTCCATTTTTTTTGAGGATCCGTGAGTTCTCAGGAATTACCAGACCAGCGTACAGCCGAGGGTGAATTCCTGGAGAATGTTGTAGTTGTTGTTGTGGATCGTCTCGCCGATGTCCATATTCTGGTTTGCCAGTGCGAGGTTTCCGAGGCAGGAAAGGTCGTATCCCACACGCCAGATCATGTGTTTTCCAGTCTTCAGTGTCGTGAAGATCCCCCACTTGGCTTCATAGGAAATGTCCGTTTCGGAGCATTTTGCCATGTAGTTCGCGGAACCGTCCATGGAATTCATCTGCGTTTCCATGAAGTTCAGGTAGGGAGTGAATCTCCAGTGCATACCCCAGCTCCAGACACAGTGTTTATCGACCATTTCTCCGCCGAACGCCAGACCGAGCAGGTTGTTGTCGGCTTCGATGACGGCACGTCCGTCCTGTGTTCCAATGTAATTGTTTTGGGAATCGTAGACATTGCTGGTTCCCGACCAGGCCAGTTCTTCATTGTAGGACGTGTAGTTCACACCGACCATGTGGGTGTAACGGATCCCGCCCTGGCATTCACGAGTCCACGTTCCGTTCGGATGACCGACGAGCGGATCCGGACGTCCGCGTTTACGGAACTGAAACATGATCTCGCCGCTGTTCATGGTCGCAGAGTAATCCATGTGCAGCATACCGGGAGTTGAAGTGTATTTTGTCGTGCTGGTCGTACCGTCTTCCGCTGTCGTCGATTCTTCCCAGCTGTAGGTAGTCAGACCGCCGACGCCGAAGTTCGAGTAGAACTTTTCCTGCGGGTAGTAGGTTTTCGAGTTCTCCCACTCGTACAGACCGTCAAATTTCAGCTCGGTCCAAATATCGAAGTTGAACGCGTTACGGCCAAGGTAACGGGTCAGGTAGAGCTCCATACCGGCACTGACCGGGAAACTCGTGTTCGAATCGATCACCGAGTAACCGCTGCTGGTATAGAAAGCCGGATCGCTCTTCTCGAATTTGGCGCGATGCTTTATTTTCGCCGAGGCGCCGATCTGCCAAAGGTACGGATTTCCGTAACCTTCATTGCAGCGCTGACAGCAAGTACTGCTGGAAGTCGTCGTCTCCGTGATGTAGGAGTAGGTCTCCTGCTGATCGTACGGAGTAAGCGGCGGATCGCGGTGGATGCGTTCCGGAACCATGTCCGCACGGCTCTGCGGATAGGCCGGTTCGGGATCCGGAGTGGATTCCGCCGACGGATTGAATGCTTCGTTACGCGGGTAATCCGGAAGCGTACTGAACCCGGCGCCGTAGGTCGGCTGTTCCTGATAGGAAACCGGTGTAGCATACACTTCTCCCGCATTTTGTCCCACGGCACCGCTGCTGTATGCAGAGAGTGGAGCATTGACTCCATCAGCCGTCGGCAAAGCTGTCTGGGTGGCTGCCGTACCTCCATAAGGTACTGCGTACGGAACAGACATCCCGTTTCCCTGCGGGGATGCTGCGGCAGACGGGGCGATTCCATTCCCACCCATCTGCGAATTAGCCATGGCGGAGTCATACGGATTTTGCGCTTTTGCCAGGCCGCCGCTAAGGACAGCAACGAAGCTCAGCACAATGAAACTCCGGCTAATTAGTCCTAATTTACATTTGTTACTCACGAGGTCCTCCTCATTCGAATATTAATTGCACACTTCCACAATATTATCTCCGGAAGTCTGCTTACCCATATAATCGGCAAATTTCCACTGACAGTATAGTTATAAGTGGAAATATTCCAACAAAACCAAAAATTACTGAAAAGATCAAAACCCTGCTAATGGTGTTATTTTGCCTGTTTTGTATTTTTGTTAGAATGGGTAATTTTAATGAAAGGTCAGTCAATCGACGGGGAGTCGATATTGAAACCTCCTATTCTGTAAAATTTCTATTTTTTCCCGAAATTGCCATAAAAAAAGAGATTTTCGTCTGGTCGGAAATGGAAAAAGATGCTATGATTGGAAACGAGACATTTTCCAGCTTCATTTTGTTCGGCATCCGCATTCGGGAAGAGCCGGACAGGGTGTTTTCGGCGGTTTTTTGCCAGGGACTTTCTAAAAAATGTTTTCCAGTGTGAAAACGAGAGTATTTTTAGCAGTTCCCGCTATTATAATATATATTGTCAAAACGCGTATGAATAAAACGTTCCTTCATATTTTTATTGGTGTATTTTTCCTGCTGTCGGTCGGCACGATGTTTATGATATACCGATCCTGCGCACAGTATCAGCTGAAACAGGAGGTCGCAGTGTGGACCGAGCGGATCGCTGTACTTCATGAGTTGATGGGGGAACGCAAGGTACTTCAGGAACAGGCGGTTTTGGTGCCGGATCTGGAAGAGCTGGAATCGGAAACTCTTGCGCCATTGAACGAGATCCGTGAGAAGATCCAGAGGGTCGACGAGCAGATCGAGCAGGAACTTGCGGCGGTGGTAGAAGAAGTGGCGAAGTCGGGGTCTCTGACGGCTCAGCTTCGTGTATTGCCGCGCATTGCGGAACTTTACTATGTGAAAGGGGATCAGACAGCAGCCCTTCGTCTTCTTTATGAAAGCGAACAGCTGATCCCCAAAGTAGAAGATCTTCAGGTCCGGGCGGGCATTTATATTAGTTACGCAGAGAGTAATCTTGTGTGCCGGGACTACACTTCATACGAGGAATGCCGAAAGTATGCGGAAGAGCTCGTCGCGCAGGATCAGGACTCAAAATGGCGTCAGGAAATGGAGACGGCACTTAAGAATTTGACGTTTCTGGCGAATGAATGGCATCAGGATCCGCCGCAGAGTTTGATATTCCTAGAGCAGGAAGAAAGCATTCCATCGGAAGAGCTTCCTCTGGACGTGACGGGACCGCATGCAGGTGCGCCGGCGATCCGTCTTCTTGAAGAGGAACTGGAGATGAGTGAAGAAGAACCATCCCTGCTGACGCTTGAGGAACTGGGAGAAGAGCAGAGATACTCTGAACTTTCGCCGACGGAAACGCCAACGGAAACGCCGACGGAAACGCCGACGGAAACGCCGACGGAAACGCCGGGATCCAGTGTCGGAGCGGAGCAGTGAAGACCGTTTTATAGACGAACATCCATCAAACCTAATTTTTATCCAAAAAAAGAGACGGAGTGAAACCATGAGTAAAGTATTCCGGGGGCTTGCCCTGTTGGCGCTGGTCATGCTGGCCGGCTGTGATGAACTGAAGGATCTGACGCAGAATACAGAAACGGAGACGGAAGGTGCCCCGGCAGTCGTGAACGCCCGAGTCTGCCATATTGCGCGGATCGGCAGTCTGGCGAATCTTTCGGAAGACATCTGGGATGCCGCCCCAGGAACGCAGACGGGAACACCCGAAACGCAGGAAACGCTGGATCCTGCACTGCCGCTCAGTACGCTGATGAGTTCGGAGAACTTCGGTCATGTTGGCGAGAATGTGGATGACGATGTATTGAAGATCGTGGAATCTGCAGTGGAGGAAGCTGCGTCGAATGGCGGTATTCAGGCTGCCAGAACGGGTGAGGAAGCGGATGACTTAGAATTTGCGGTCGAGATCGTGGATGAAGACGCTGCGCCGTCGGCTCGTAAAAAACGAGAGGGAAACGTTCGTGCACAAAACGGCGGTCGAATGCTGGTCGATTCGGATGAGGCGGAAAATTTAGAGGATGCAGAAGAAGCTGAAGAAGTTGAAGATGTTGAAGAGGCTGAATATATTGAAGATGCTGAAGATGCCGAAGATGCAAAGGGCGCGGAAGACGGTGAAGAGATGATGGAGATCGCGGTCGGACCGGCCGTGGAAGAGGAAGCTGAGGATGCAGAGGAAACAGAGGAGCTTGGAGAGCTGGATGCCCTCGAGGAAACAGACTCCGAAGAAATTGCGGGATCGGAAGACGAGCTTGGCGGGGAGATGAAAGCTGGCGTTTCCGAAACGGATGAGCTTGAACCCGTTGGAAACGATCGGGATGCTATGGAAGAGCGTCTTGAAGATGAGGTCGAGAGTCAGGCGGAAGAATTTGTCGCTCTTTTGAAAAATGTTCCGGACGAGATCCGCGAGGAAGTTCGGAAGCACAATTTCCAGAATCTTTCGTTCCGCGTGGTGAAACTTCCGGGGTCGCTGATCTTCGGGAAGACCGCGCCGGAATACTACGTGATCCGCACGATGGAATACACGGGTTCCGCGCTTTCGCATGACTACCAGGCGCTGCATCTTTCCCCGTCGTACATGAAGTGGCAGGAATCTCTTGAGAAGTACCTCGACACGATGGCTTTGGATGAGAATAATCACGAGATCTGGGTAGAAGCTCCGGAATACTGGAATTCCGAGGCGGAATGAAGTGTTTTTAGGGGTATTTCAAGAAATTTTAAAAAATTGGAAAAATTTCGAGGGGTACCCCTTGCAGAGTTTTCAAAAATGAGTATAATGCACTATGTCATTTGAGTTAAGGCTCAAATGCTCTGCGGGCGTAGCTCAGTTGGCAGAGCACGACGTTGCCAACGTCGTTGTCGAGGGTTCGAACCCCTTCGCCCGCTTTTGAAAAAAGACCTGATTTTGATTTCAGGCAGCAGATAGTTCAGCAGAACATTGCGGGCGTAGCTCAGTTGGCAGAGCACGACGTTGCCAACGTCGTTGTCGAGGGTTCGAACCCCTTCGCCCGCTCTAATTTAAGATGTTGGTTTAACGGCTCTGGCTTTTGCTTGAGCCGTTTGCCATATTGGAACCTGACGTCCGATTTCCCTCATGGCTGGAGTCTCCTGTCGTTTTCAGCAAGCGAGGTATGGGTTTTCCGGAGATTTGAGGGGGAAAACGGTATTTTGGAATATGAAAGCCGACTGTAGGAACAGTTGGCGTCATCCCTTTTAAAGTGATGGGGTAAACTCATGGCAGACGAAATGAATTCTTCGGAACAGAAACTGAATCTGGACATTAAAGTTGACGCTCGCAGTGCTTGCGAACGCCACATTACGATTACGATCGCGCGTGCGGACATCGACCGTTTCATGGACAGGGAATTTGCGCATCTGAAACCGGTCGCGCAGCTTCCGGGTTTCCGTCCTGGCCGTGCTCCGATGTCGATCGTGAAGGCTCGTTTCTACAAAGATGTAGCTGACCGCGTCAAGAATGCGCTCCTGATGGAGAGCATTTCGCAGGTGAATGATTCGGAAAATCTGGCTCCCATCAGTGACCCGATGTTTGATTATCTTGCGCTGGAACTGCCGAAGACTGGCGATTTCACGTTTGAGTACGACATCGAAGTGCGTCCGGAATTCGAACTTCCGGAATGGAAGGGTATGAAACTTGAGAAGCCGGTCCGTGATTTCACGGATGCCGACATTGAGGCTGCGTCGGTTTCTTTCCGTTCCCGCATGGGCAAACTGGACGAATCGGAAGAAGGTGCTGCGACTGGCGATTACATTGCTTCGAAGCTGTTCATCCGTTACAATGACGAGATCATCAATTCCAGTGAATACGAAGTCATTCGTCTTCGTCCGTCCCTTCTTTTCAGTGACGCGACGATCGAGAAATTCGACGAACAGATGGCCGGCGTGAAGGCTGGAGAGACTCGTACGCTGAAATTCACTCTTTCCGAATCTGCACCGAATGTCCTTCTTCGCGGCAAGGAAGTCGAAGCCGTGTTTGAAGTCCAGAAGGTCTGCAAGCTGGACATTCCGGAAGTTGATGAGGCATTCCTGAACCGCATGGGAATGGAAAATAAGGAAGCCTATGATGCGTTCCTGAAAATGAACCTTGAGAGCCAGATGGTCTATCAGCAGCAGCAGGTCGCCCGCGAAAAGATCACGGCGCTTTTGCTTGAGTCTGCTGACTGGGAACTTCCCCCGGTCCTTCTCGAACGTCAGGCGGAGCGTGAACTATACCGCACGATGCTGGAGCTCCAGCGCAGCGGTTTCCCGCTTGAGAAGATCCAGGAGCATCTGAACATTCTGCGTCAGAACAGTCTGGAATCGACGAAAAAACTGCTCAAAGAGCACTTCATCCTCGAGCGCATCGCGGAGAACGAGAACATCGAAGCGGAAGAAGCCGATTACGATGAAGAGATCCAGGAGATCGCGGCTCGTACGAATGACTCTGCCCGTCGCGTGCGTGCGCGTCTGGAGAAGCAGAATCGCATGGACATTCTGCGCAATCAGATCATCGAGCGCAAGGTCATCGAGCTGATTTTGGCCAGTGCGGAATTTGAAGAAACGACTTTTGAGCCGTATCCGGAAGAAATGGCGACGGTCGAATTCCCGGCTGGCGGTACCGGCAAGGCCGAAGAGGCAGAAGAAACGGAAAATGCGGAAGAAACGGCGGAAGAAAACTGATTTCTGGCCTCTTCTTCTAGAATTTGACAGTACATGAATACTGTTTCGATCTTGCCGAATCGATAATTTCGTCGATTCGGCATTGTTTCGTTTGTGGATTTGTTCCCATTCAGGTTTTTCCTTCTGTTTCCTTTACGATTCACATCAAATTTTGTTTGGAGAAGAATATATGGATCATTTCACCAATCCTCTTTCCAGTTCCCTTCGCGGCATGCAGCCTATGGAACCGATCATGAACGCGGGTGACTATCAGCGTCAGAGGCAGATGACTATTTCGGATCTTCTGCTTGAGAATCGGATCATTTTTCTTCAGGGGGCGATTTCGGACGCGAATGCGAACGCCATCGTGATGCAGCTTCTTTATCTGCAGAGCGACAATCGCAAGAAGGACATTCATTTCTACATCAACTCGCCGGGCGGAAGCGTGAGTGCGATGCTGGCGGTGTACGATACGATGCACGTCTTGAGTTGTCCGGTGAACACGTACTGTGTGGGGCTTGCGGCCAGTGCGGCTGCGGTGCTTCTGGGCGGCGGAACGAAGGGGAAGCGTTTTATTCTTCCTCACGCGAAAGTCATGATCCACCAGCCGTGGGGGCAGGTCGGCGGTCAGGTCTCTGACATCAACATTCAGGCGCAGGAGATCCTCAAGACGCGTGCGCTGCTGAACGAGCTGTTGTCGGCAGACACGGGAAAAGCTGTGGAAGAGATCGCGAAGGACACGGACCGCGATTACTACATGACGGCGGAAGAGGCTGTTGCGTACGGTATCGTGGATACGATCGTGAAGAAACCCGAAGAAGAGAGCAAATAGTACGCAGGAGAATACAAAATGGCATTGATCCCTTTCGTAATTGACAAAAACGGACGCGACGAACGTGCGATGGACATCTACAGTCGGCTTCTTCGTGACCGGATCGTGTTTCTCGGGACGGAAGTTTCGGACGAGTCGGCCAATTCGATCGTAGCGCAGATGCTGTATTTGCAGTCGGAAGATCCGAAGGCGGACATTCACTTTTACATCAACTCGCCGGGCGGGAGCGTGACGGCTGGAATGGCGATTTACGACACGATGAATTTTGTTTCGTGTGACGTTCGGACGTACGGCATCGGTCAGTGTGCGTCGATGGGGGCGTTTCTGCTTGCGTCGGGGACGCCGGGCAAACGGTATGCGCTTCCAAACGCGCGTATCATGATCCACCAGCCGAGTGCGGGGATGGAGGGAACGGCAGAAGAGATCCTCATTCATGCGACGGAGTTTGAAAAGACGAAGCAGAAGCTCAATCGTCTTCTTCTCCAGCACACGGGGCATTCTTACGACAAGATCGTGGCCGACACAGACCGCGACAATTTCATGTCGGCCGAGGAAGCCTGTGCGTACCATATCGTGGACCACGTGATCGAAAAACCGCTTTCGGAATAAGTCGAAATAGCGAGTGAAACGTAATGCGAGGCGGGAGGAAGTGCATTTTTTCCCGCCTCGCTAGGCGTACGTGCTGCGGTCAAAGCGGGGTTGGGCCAATATTGGGAGTGGAGTTGAAAATACGAGTACGTTTATCAGTTTGTCAAGTTTTCCCTGTTCGACACGATATTTCCTGTTTCCATGCCTGAAAAGAATGCCGATACGAAGAAAGAAGTTCATGGAAACTCGCCTGTCTCGCACGTTGAACGAATCCTGAGACTGCTTATGATCCTTCAATCTGGATGGTTTACGCAGGATGAGCTTTTTCAGCATTTTTCGAATATCTCAAAACGCACATTTTATCGTGACCTAGAGGAAGTACGTACATTTTTGGGGGACCGACTGCAGGTCGATGCTAGGAAAAGATTTCACTATGATCCAGCGTCGGATTGCAATTTTCAGTCTCTTGCCCTTTCGTATCCGGAACTTCTTTCACTCTACCTTGCCTGTCAGCTTGGGCTGGAGCAGCTGCATAAAGTTCCGTATTTAACGCATCTTGAGTCGGTCTTACTGAAACTTCAGCATCTTTCTCGAGGTCTCATTGGGCCGCAGGATAGGCTTGCGTCTCTTCGCACGGGAATGGAGATCGGTCCTACTTCATGCGGGGCGGGCGGACAGTGGCTTCGAGTTCTTCTTGAGGCGCAGGAAAAGCGAGTCGAGGTTTTCATCGAGTACGACAGCATTTTTGACGGTCGAGTACTTCGTACGAGTCTTGCGCCGTTCTACATCCACTTCAATCGCCGCGCGTGGTACGTTACCGGACGTTCGGGGTATCATCACGAGATACGGACGTTTAATATGGAGCGCTTTCTCTCCGTCGATCTGCTGCCGGACCGCAGATTTTTCCTTCCGATCAATTGGAGTTACGAGCGGTATCGCGGAAACGCGTGGAACATGATCCGCGGGGAGCAGGATTCGGAGGTCCGGCTGCGATTTTCTAGTCTTGTGGCGCGGAATGTCGCGGAGGTCCGATGGCACCAAACGCAGCAGGTCATTTGGAATGCGGACGGAACTGTGGATCTGTTTTTCACGGTTTCCGGTTTCAGTGAGATCGTGTGGTGGATCCTTGGCTACGGCAGTGAGGTCGAAGTACTTTCTCCGCCCGCACTTCGGCAGCTCGTTCGTGCTCGGGCGGAAAAAATACTTGCTCTTTACCAGAACGATGGGGAGTTGGAAGACTCGGAAATTTAAGGGACAAAAACGGTGTGTCATCTAGTACGTTTTTTTCCCGCAGACTTTCACTGTCGGCGGCGTGCTGGATTTCGAGACCATTCACTCCGTAAAACTGCGTATTTGCGGTCCGGGAAGCGTCTCTTGGAAGGAGGGATGGCGGTCTTTCACGTATGGGAAACCGTCCGCGTCCCAGAGAAGGCGGTCAAGGAAAAAATGGCGTGTCCGGCAGGCGTCCAAGTCGGTGTACGCGTGATAGCAGAGCCAATATTCGCCCGCGTCGTCTTGGAGTACCGAATTGTGTCCGGGACCAAAGACCTGCTTTGCCGGAGAGTCACCGGCATGAACGACCAGCTCGCCGTAGGTTTTACCGTTTCCGGCCTCGGTGAGCGGGACTCCGTCTTTGCCGCAGTAGGGACCGCGAATGTCTTTTGAGCGCGCGACGCGGACATGATACGTCGATCGGCGTCTCTCACAGCATGTGCCGACACTGCCGAAATAGTAGTAGAAACCGTCTTTTTTCAGGATCCAGCTCCCTTCATACGTCGCGCCGTCCCACGGTCCGGGATAGCCGGCGATGAGCGTTTTGTGCTCCTTCTGATACGCGGTCCCGTTTCGGCAGGCCAGTCCGTCGGAAGTCAGCTCGATCAGGTAAAGTCCGCGAAAAGACCCCATCACCATGAAGACCGAGCCGTCGTCCTCGACGATGACCTGCGGATCGATACAGTTTTCGATCCCGATCTCGCGGCAAGTGAACATCGGGCCCATGTCCTGGTATGGACCGCCGATCTCATCCGCGACGGCGTAACCGATCCCGCATGGCATCCCCCACCCGCTGAGCGAGTAATAGTAGATCCACTTCTCATTCACCTTGCAGACGTCCGGTGCCCAGACCTCCGCTTTGATCGGTTTGCCATAGTACGCATTTCCCCACGTCGGCTTTGGAAAAAGCTGCTCTGTCACTACGTTCCACCGGCAGCCGTCCTCGCTGCGAAAGACCTTCCGTCCGGTCACGAAACAATAAAGACTTCCATCCTCCGCCCTCACGACGCACGGATCTGCCGCACTTCCCCAATACGCCCCCCCATTCCCATCCACGACCACCACCGGGTTGGAATACTCCGCCCCGCTCGCAGAAATGCAGGTAAAAATGGCAAAAATACAGCTGAAAATGAAGGATCTTAGGGAAATCGTCATGGGGTTCTTTCTGATTCGGAATCCTGCGTCCATGAAAAGCAGAAATGGCCTTAAAATTCCATCAACATCACCATTTCTAAACCATTTTATACCATACTTTCAGGAAAATTGCAAGCCCCTGAAAAGACTCTTCCGAAAATTCTCCCCAACCCGCATCGCGATTTCTATCACTGAAAATACAGTAGAGACACAGAGACATACCAAATGGAAATTTTCCACACCAAATTCACAGCTAGTTGGGAAAGAACCATTTTTCTGTCTTTTCATACTCTCCGTGAAATTTGCGTCCGTACGCTCCCCTTCCGTGTTCCTCAGCGCATTTTCTGTGTTTTTAGTGGCAAAACTGGACGCAGTTGCCGGAGGAACCTCTTTTTTTACCGAGAATCCCGATTCCTCCATTTTCAAGATCCATCTCACAAAAAAACCGGAGCATGGGGAGCCACACTCCGGTTTCTTTATCTTTCAGTCAGTGGATCGAACGGAATTCGATCAGACTTCTTTCGCGTCGATCCAGCTCATGAGCTTGCGCAGTTTGCGGCCGGTGACTTCGACCTGATGGTTGGCTTCGGTGCGGCGGATCGCCTTGAAGTTCGGAGCCTTGACCTGGTTCTCGAGCAGCCAGTTGCGGGCGAACGTGCCGTTCTGGATCTCTTCGAGGACCTTCTTCATTTCCTTCTTCGTTTCGGCCGTGATCAGACGGTTGCCGATCATGTAGTCGCCGTATTCCGCAGTGTTGGAGATGCTGTAGCGCATGTAGCTCAGACCGCCCTGGTAGATCAGGTCGACGATCAGTTTCACTTCATGGACGCATTCGAAGTAAGCCATTTCGGGCTGGTAACCGGCTTCGACGAGGGTCTCGAAACCCGCCTTGATCAGAGCGGACAGACCGCCGCAAAGCACGACCTGTTCACCGAAGAGGTCGGTTTCGGTCTCTTCCGCGAACGTGGTTTCGATGACGCCAGCGCGGGTGCCGCCGATACCTTTGGCGTAGGCCAGACCCATGGCTTTTTCAGCTTCGCCGGCACCTTCGCCAAGAGCGATGAGGCACGGAACGCCGGCGCCCTTCACGAACTCAGCGCGAACGAGGTGACCCGGGCCTTTCGGCGCGATCATGATGAATTTGTTGTCTTTCGGAACGTCGAACTGACCGAAATGAACGTTGAAGCCGTGGGAAGCGATGAGGATCGCACCCGGTTTGAGGTTCGGACGGATGAGTTCGGCGAAGATCTTACCCTGCAGTTCGTCGGGAAGCAGGATCGTGATCATGTCGGCCTGCGCGACGGCTTCCGGAATGCTCATCGGCTGGAATCCGTGGGAAACAGCCAGATCGTAGTTGGCGGTTCCGGGAAGTTCAGCGACGATGACATTGACGCCGTTGTCGCGGAGGTTCTGCGCATGACCATGGCCCTGGCTGCCGTAACCAAGAATGGCGACGGTTTTGCCGTTCAAAAGGGAAAGATCAGCATCATTTTCGTAGTACATTTTAGCAGCCATTGAGTATTCCTCCTGAACCTAATTTCCTCTTGTCATGGCGATCCGACCGGACCGCGCCAACTCCAAAATGCCAAAAGGACGCATCAGTTCAATAAAAGCATCAATTTTTTTCTCTTTTCCGGAGAGTTCGATCACGATGGAATCCTGCGCTACGTCCACGATCTTCGCACGGAAGATGTTGACCAGTTCATGGATCTCCATCCGCTTCACCGAGTCCGCATGGACTTTGATGAGTGCAAGGTCGCGTTCTACGTAATCCTGTTCGCTGATGTCCACCGCCTTCACGACCGTCACGATCTTTTCCAGCTGTTTGCGGACCTGATCCATCGTATGATCGTCACCCGCAACGACGACCGTCATGCGCGAACGTTCCGGATCGTCAGTCTCGCCGACCGTCAGGCTCTTGATATTGAAACCGCGTGCCGAGAACATACCGGAGATATGCGAAAGGACACCGGGCACATTATGGACTTCTGCGTAAAATACGTGCTGCGACATAATGATTTTCTCCTGAGTTTATTCCACCTGACTCGCTCCATTACAGAAGGTATCTCTCCAGGATGGAACGAATTCAGTCTATTGACCTATATTGTACCACATCTGTCCCGAAACACAAGGGGGGGCTTGAAATTAAATTTTATGAAGAGGAACACGAAGATCCAAATTGGCGAATGTGGTTCCATCCGTTAAGATCCGAGCACTTTTCGGGGCAGTAAGAAACGGAACGCAATGGAACTTAAAAGCACGGAATTTTCGTAAGTGCCGTAAAAAAGGACACTTGCGGGAAATAATGGGCAAAAAAAAGAAGGCAGAAGAAGAATTTCTCCTGCCTTAGTACCCCGTGTAGGAATACGCCAACCCCGCAAAATACGGCATTTAATAATGATGCGGGGGCAATTCGGGGGGCGATTCAGGAAATTCTGGAAAAGGTGAGATTTTTAGAAGATTTTATTCCCAACATATCATGAAATTTCCCTTTACCGCCATTTAGCGTTACTGAAATAACTGCCGGAAAAACCGCCCTTCCCTAAAATTTTAAGTGGAATCGGTATATAAACATAGTATGAGACCAATTATATCCCGATTTGATTTTTATGTCTAGGTGAGGTTTATTATGATAAGATAAAAAATAAAAAGGCGTTCTCGAAGAATGAATCTACGAAAACGCCAGTCATATCCGACTTCTGCGACATGGGGGTATCTTGCTTTCTCAATTCCTCGCAATCGACAGAAGCCTGTAGATACTTGTCGGCTGAACTTTATTTCTTACAATATGCACAAATTTCCTTTATTACGTATTTTTAACAAATGGAGATTTAATACAACCGTATGCACAGTCGTCTTCCGTTTCACAGTAAATATATTTAATTGGACGATATTTATCATATAAAATATCCCGCGTAAAAACACGGTCAATGTTTGATTTAACCTGTAATAATTTTTCTTTTGTTGAACAGGTTAAAAGGAGTTTAAAATTCGTGGATTTATGCATATCGATTAACCGATTTATATCCGTAACGGGGGTGGTAAAATCAAAGTCAGGGTCAAAATTGTCTGTACTCCAATATTCCCCAGCTTCTATCATTGTTTGCAAAAAATACAACAAATCTGAAATCGATTTATTTAAAAGATATTCCGCATTTTTGACTCTAATAACAATTCTTTCCGGCGTAACCACAGGAGGAGTAACGTTATGGTTTTCTTCCCATGAAATATCGAAACACAAACAATCGTATAATGCGAAATAATTTTTTCCAAACCCCTCGAAAAATGGCATTTTTTGTTGAAACTCCGTCATTAACGAGGCGACATCCTGCATTTTGCGTCCATCAACGATACGGTAAAACAAATTATCGAGACTGTCTATCGACACGTTGTCGATTATATCACATGTGCATATTCCGATGTATATATCAGAAATGCCGCTCAACCAATTTTCAAATTTATTGTTTATTCCCATTATTGCACTCGAATCCATGTCATAAAATGATTCTGGTGAATAGTAGATACTCCCATCTGTACCGGTTATAATACGTTCCCCCTTTAATGTTCCTTTGGCATGCGTATTATTGGGCTAAAATTCGTTTTCCAAACATCAATTTCCATCGGCGTTTGCAACTTGTCAAGGTATAGCGACGCAATGACTTTAATGCCGTCCGCATCCTCAAATTCGATTGAAGACGCTTCCGCGCCAAAGGTTCTTTCCGTGGACGTTTCGGAAAAAAATAATTGCATACTCCCCATTCCTCCGTCATTCATCGACTTGACAAGAAGCGATGTTTCCCAATTTCTCGGCAAATAAACGTTGTTGGATTTACGGATAAGAGCCATAATCAAACTGCGTTCTGCTTCTGTTAGTTTACGAAACGGGATGAATTCGTCCGACATTGATTTCTCCATTAGGTAATTTATACGCAGTATATTGAATTTTTATTCCGTTGACTGTAATAGTTTGGTTAAACGGTTTACCCATTGGAATTTCATGAATCACAGTGTTCAAATGGGTTTCAACGGCAGATTGGACGGCTGAACGAGATAGTCCTATAGCATCTATATGCCGAAATGCATGGTATACCTGATTAGCGTCATTCCCGAATCGGATTGAATTATTTCCAAGTGGTTCGCACGCATTATGCACTAACACCCCGTCGTTGCCGACGTGATAAACGTGTTCGCCCCAGATTTCGAGGTTATAAACGGTTTCCGGTCCGGGGCGCGGGAGCTTTTGGGCGATTCGCGCGGTTTCACCACTATAAAGCAGAACTCGCTCGCCTTGATTAAGTTCTCCGGCAGGGATAAACTCTTGCCTGTCTTCCGACCAGAATGGATGATTGTCCGTACAAGCAATGGAATTATTGTTTTTCTTGACCAGTTGTGGTAAGACAATTCTCTGTTTCTGTCTTTATTCCAGATACCAACCATTTTCCGGCTTGGGTATTTTTGCAATACGTTTATCAAGAATTTCCGCTTCAATTTGCTCGCAAATAATTCCACCATAAGGCGCCTCCGTCGATGTTAAACAAAAATGAATCCATGAATCCCGATGAATAGAAACTTCCAGTTCCTGATTTAATCCCGCTGAAATATAAGAGGTCTGAAATAACCTAAATCGCAACACTGGAATATCTGGACTAGTGTTGACAATAACTACTTCAATGCGAGGTTTTGCACCATAATTGACTATCCCATTTTCATCGCTGAATGTAGGATAGTCAATTTGAATTGAACTGATATAACTATCGTCATCTATGGTCGATAGCCATTCTTTCATGACGGAGATGTCTGCTGTTCTTTTCATCAAAAATATTCTCCTTCCTAATCAATCATCGCCAATGGATTTATGTGAACTTCTTTTACCAGTTCGAGGGTCGAATGAATGTTGGTGAGGAGGGCGAAGTGGATCTGCAATATCATATTGAGTCTGTCGTTTACCAAATTCGTTATAAAGTGTGACTTGTTTAAGTGACCCATCTGGATTATAACGCCGAAACATATCAAATGGCTTGCTCTGTTCTGGAGCATGATGTTTCCAATATGCCTCATACCTTTGAAGTTCGGAGAGTGTACACGCATTGTGCACTAACACCCCGTCGTTGCCGACATGATAAACGTGTTCGCCCCAGATTTCGAGGTTGTAAACGGTTTCCGGTCCGGGGCGCGGGAGCTTTTGGGCGATTCGCGCGGTTTCACCACTGTAAAGAAGAACTCGCTCGCCTTGATTAAGTTCTCCGGCAGGGATAAACTCTTGCCTGTCTTCCGACCAGAACGGATGATTGTCCGTGCAACCAATGGGATTATCATGTCCCTCGATGTACAGGTCGATACAATTTGTTGCCTCATGAATGAATTTTCCTGAAACAACATTTCCTTTACCTGACTGAATCGGTGGGGCAGACGAAACAGAAAGTACCTCCGCTCCTCCTACCGCTCCCATTTCCGGCATATCCATAGGAATTATATTGCCAGGAAATACATTATGCGCATGAAGCCATTCTTGAGGGCGAAGTAATTCTATATTCAACACCCCTTGATTTTGCTTTACCATACGCAACTTAATCTGAAACCAACTGGAATTGGGTTCGCCTATCTCATCAACAGTCTTTCCTTGTGGATTTGTACCAACAGTACGCATGCCGAGGGAAATATCGTTAATAGTTGCTGTTTGTTGTATTTGAGGAGATTTACCTGATTGACATTGAGGAATAATATAGGAAATATAAATTCCATAAATTATCAGGAATAAACCTAACAACATGCACAATAATGAAAATCTTTTAGTATTCATATCGGTATCCTTATTAGTGGAAATTTAAAACCAATCAAAAAATAGAATAAGTAACAGACTTTTCTTCTGCTGTATACTTACCTTGTTTTTTTCGCTTTACTTCTAGGAAAAATCCACAAGATACCAACAATATGCCTCCAGAAATTATGTACCATCTTTCATTTGAAATTGTTTCTGAAAAACAATCTTCAGGCGAAAGATATACCAAAACGCTTGCAACAAAACATGCCGCAAAATTTGCTGTATTGGACGCTCTTGTCGGCTGGGCTATATTATTCGAAGGAACGGACTCTGTGGGAGTCTCTGGAATCTTCGTGGGAGATTTATTTTTTCCAAGCGCTTTGCCAAACTTCGCTCCTGCCAATTGTAAAAATCCTGTACTTCCAATAATTTCTGAACACTCATTATCAGTAATTTCACCATTCCACCATTGAATCGCAGCACGAGCTTGTTCATTTGTCCCAAATGATAAAACAGTTTCCCCGAAACGCCAATAATATTGAGACGAACTAATTTGGTTACTTTCAAGGGCTTGTAATGCCTGACTTTGCGCTTCAAAAACAACAGGTTCATCACATAGTAATAAACTTGCAGCTGTTACTGCGCCATGACCGACATCTACAGCAGTATTCTTCATTTCTACCGCTGTGTTGATAACACCATTTACAATATTCTTGCCACCTTGCACGAGTCCACTACCAAAACCCGTTGCGTATGCACAAGTCAAATCCCACCATGATAATTCAGAAGATGCCGAACGAGATTGTATCTGTGCGTGAGATGCGTTATAAGTCGTAATTAAGCTAGAAATTGTTTGCTTTTCACTGGAAGTCAAGTTACTTCCAACCCCTTCATTTCCGATTTCTCCATTACTAAAATCTTCATGAAAGTCTGAAGTGTTAGAATAACTCGCACTTCCAGACGCGTTTGTGACGGTGATTTCGCCGTATTCCTGTTCTGCGGTTTCGTACATGGGGGCG
>JAFQOH010000034.1:0-4930 GCA_017403345.1 Thermoguttaceae bacterium | reverse complement strand
CGCAGAACTCGACGCAGAACTCGACGCAGAACTCGACGCAGAACTCGACGCAGAACTCGACGCAGAACTCGACGCAGAACTCGACGCAAAAAGTGAAAAAACGGGGCAGGTATCAGGAGGATCTCGCTGTGTGCATCCACTTCAGAGACCTGCCCCGGAATTTCAGGACGTTTTCAGTACACGCTGAATTCTTCGAACGTCGGCACCTCCGTCGCGCTAAGGATGTTCAGCCGCACGAATCGCGCAGTGACCGGTTTCTCAAATGGAATGGTGAAATTCTGCTTTCCGATCTGCGTTCCCTGGAAAACGGTCGTCCATTCGTCGGTCTCGCTCGCGCGGACTTCGATCCGGAATGACTGCGTACGCGGGAAGTTGATCTCGGAAATGACGACTTTTTTGACCTCTTCCGTTTTCGTCAAGTCCACTTCGATCCATCCGGAACGAGATCCCGGTTCCGCACCCCAGCGAGTCGCCAGAGTGCCGTCAAAAGCCGAGGCGGCGCTGTACTCTTTCGCGTTCCAGTTCCCCGACGCCTTGACGGGTTTGCCGTACGACAGACTGGATTTGAGGTCGATTCTTTCCGGCTGTTTTTCGCCCCACGGATTGAGTTTCTGATCTTCCGGCATCGTGACTGGAGCGACGAACTGGTCCGCGTTTCCCTGCCAGAGTGTAATGGTCTCCCCTTTTTCGAGCGCGATCTTGTACAGACCGTCGCCCAAATGCTGGATCTTTTCCGGAGCGGAAGAGTGGAATCCTCCCGTGAAATTCGGAACGATCCGGCATTCCTCACCCGCAAGCGACTCGATCTTGACCCACGCAGTCTTCCCCTCCTTGCGGATCGCGGAGACGAGGAACGCACCTTCCGTTCTTAAGTCGGCAAAAGAGGTCTCTTTCCAGTCCGCAGGGATCGCGGGGAAAACGCGGATCTGATCGCCCCACGACTGGAGGAGCATCTCCTGCAGAGCGCGTGCCGCGACGTGCGAGCACTCGATGACCGGCCAGCCTTCGAAGTACTGCGTATTGCAGCGGACGAAACGCCGATTATTGTGGTGACGCAGAATGAAATCGCGAGCCTTTTCGCCGTCACCGAGGATCGCGTAGAGACTTGCCGCGGCAGCCTGCGACCAGCCGAACATTTGCTTGCCGTTTTCGACGGTCGTCCAGTGATCCATCGTCTTCAGGATCATCTCGCGGCGCTGAGGATCGTCAGGCGTGTAGATGCACAGAGGCCAGACTTGCAGGATGTGCGACCAATGACGGTGCGAGACGGTCTGCGGAACGTTCGCGCCGATCAGGAAACCATTCTCGCCGACCTGGTAATCGACCAGATTATCCAGAACGTCCTGCCACTCCGCAGCCTGCGGGTCATTGAAACCGCACTGCTCGTTGACTTTCAAAAGGCACTCGCACAGCCAGCGAATGAGCGCGATATTGTAGTTCGTGTCGCGCGCCATAGTCGGATACTCCGGCGAACGCATTTCCGGAATGTGGTATTTGCCGTCCGATCCCTTCTGGAAAACGTGTTTGTAGACGTTGAACGACCCCTTCAGCATATCGAAAAAGGCATGCTTTTCGCGGTCGGTGAGGTACGCTTCATCCATCGTGTAGCGGTACTGGAGCCAATAATTGTGCAGCCCCCACGTGAAGTCGCCCGGATTGAGGTAGCCGCCGTAGGCTTCGCTCACGCAGTTGTTGTCCGTCGTGTGATTGAGCGTCGCACCGTTGTCGATCCCGTAAAGGAGTTTGGCGTTCGCGACGAGATTCGCACGGTTATCGTCGATGAGATCCGTGAACGACTCGCCCAATTCACAGTGATTCGCAGTGTAGACCGGCAGATAGCAGATCTGAATGTTCAGATTCCACCAGATCTTCGCCCAGACAGTCGGGCAGTACCACGGTCCCATCAGGTCGATCGCGTGTCGGTCAGAACGGGTCGCACAGGCCAGTTTGTACATCTGGATCCAGTAAAAACTTTCCATCTGCGAGTTCGGCACAGAAACGAAACTCTTCGGATAGAAACCGTGCCACCACGCGCGGTGCTCGGCAACCATGCCGTCCCAGTCCTTCTCAAGCGTCCGTTTGACCGTCTCAACGGCGATTTGGGAGGCCGTCGTTTCCGGGAAAGTGTCGATGATCGAAAGCACGACCTGCGTTTGGGAAGAATCGGCGGCTTTTTCGTTTTTCCGTTCCGTCCAGGCGACCGAATACTGACCGCCTCCGACACGGTTCTGCACAGAGTAGGAGATCGCGCCGTCTTGTTTCAGTTCGACTGGCGGATTGAGCGGATCGGGCAAATTGTTTCGCCTTTTTTCCCGATAGACCAGCGGCTCTTCCGATTCCCACGCGAAAACGGCTTCTTTTTCTCCGCCGACCTTCTCAACGTCCATGAGCATGACCATATCCTGCGAGAGATTCAGGGCTCGGAAACGGATCCGGCCTTTCGTCGTTTCCAGCTCAAAGCGAGTCTCGGCGTTCCAAAGGTCCAGACGTGCGGATCCGTCGAGGATCTTCCCCTTCGTTTTCAGAAGCAGACGTCCGACCGGGATGCGGAAATTCCCCAGCCGATGGTCCGTGATGTCCGTACGTCCGACGTCGAATGCGATCTCATTTTCCGAGCGCTTGTAGATCATCGTCCCCATCAGACCATTGCCCAAAAAGGATGATTTTTCGTAGTGGTCGGGGAGCGTTTCCCAGATCAGGTCCTGACGGGCAAGGAATCGGTTCCAGTCGATGTTTCCGTTTGGCGTTTTCTGCGTCTGGTCTGTGTTTGTGTTCTCATTCCCCTCTGCGTTCGCATCGCGGTTCAGGTACTCGCCTTCCCGGATCATGCGTCCGACTTTCTGGAGCGTTTTAACGTCGATGTCGCGCAGTTTGCCTTCGTAATTCGGGCCGGCATCCAGACAGAAAATGTTGCCGTGTTTGACCGCGCCGAGGTAGTCGCTGTAGATCTTGTCCGCGTCATGGCAGAGACCGTCATGTTCGGGAAGCGAGTAGAACCACATTGCGCCGCCTTTGTGTTTCGGCAGGATAGGGTAGGTAAATTCCGCAATGAGGTATTTATCGTAAGAACCTGCCTGGCGATTGTACCCGGCTCCTGAAACGTCCTCCAGAGACGACGGTTTTCCACACTCACCGACGCGAACTTCCCCGGACGGCTCGCCGTGATTGTATCCGATGAGCGTGTGCGGCTGGATCTCGTGGCAGAACGCCGTCGTTTCATCATGAGAGAGACCGGCGGTTCCGGCAGCATGGTCAAACCAGATGTACTCGATCGGTCCGTACTGGGTCAGAAGCTCCCGAAGCTGGGCCTTTTTCATCTCCGGGTTCACCGACTTGTTGTTCCGGTACACGCCGCCCGGCCAGGTCCAGTCTCCTTCCGAGAAGTACAGTGCGAGTTTGATGCCGTACTTGTCGCAGGACTTTTTCAGCTCCGCCAGAACGTCTTTTTTCAGCGGAGAATTGGTTACTTTGAACTCGGTCGTTTTCGTGTCCCAGAGGCAGAAGCCGTCGTGATGTTTCGCCAGAAAGAGAATGTACCCCATTCCTGCTTCCTTGGCCGTCCGTGCCCACTGATCGGTATCGACCTGCGTCGCACGGAAAAATTCAGGTGTTTTCCCTGCCGGGTCGGTCCACTCCGTCCCTGAAAATGTGCTGAAAGACCAGCAGATGAACATGCCCCATTTGAGGTCTCTCAATTCCTGAGCGCGCTGCTGATAGTAATCGCCTGTCGGCTCCGCGCGTGAGATCGAAGGAAGGATCGCGGCCAGCAGACACAAAATCGGGATCATCCATTTTTTAACGTTCATTGGTATCCTGTAAGGTTGGGGGCGAATTACAGACGCCCGGTAAAAAGGAAGGCAATTCAATGGTTTCACCGATAGCCGAGTGCGTACCGAAAGTGCACGGCAAAATGAGAAACGCCTCAAATTGCCATTCGAGAAACCACCTTATCTTACTCTGTTATTTTATCTTGTTTTTAAGAGATTTGCAAGTACGCGAACGGGAAATTTTGAAGAAAAAAGAGAAATTCCGGTCCGTGTTACGCATCCTGTTCGTCCGCGTTTTGTGTTTCGCTGTTTTTGTGTATCTTTTCCAATTTTTTCTGAAACTTCTTTTCGCAATCGTCCAGGATCCTGTTGATCCAATTTCTCATGCACTTCATGGAACAGAATTTGAAATCAATCATACTTTCATGGTCATCGTCGACGATATCGATACACATATACTCATCTTTGGCCTCATCTCCATGAAACCCCAAAGACCACATCATACCAACGTGCAGGGAGTCAGAGATCGCGCTCCCTCCCTCAGGCCCAAGCAGCATGCCTTGCCAATCAAACCAATATTTACGCGGGACTTTCGTCAAGTCGGCATGGCACTCGACGCACGTTGGGTGCATATTCCAACTATCGTAAAGTTTTTTCTTTAGCGGATATTTCACGTGGACCTCCTTCCCGTTTCCTGCAGGAATTAAAGTAATTTCGCGATTTCATCAAACGGCTTCTGTTCGATCATCGCGTTCATGATCTCCTGCAGACGTTCCGTTTCCTCAATATTCCGGATCCGCTCAAGCGTCTCCGCCGTCGCGTACTCCGGATAAAATAGAGGAAGCATTCTCCGAAGACTCTGGGTGAGAAACGCTCGATTCTCAGCGCGTTCTTCCGCTCTGCCTTCCGCTCTGCCTTCCGCTCTGCCTTCTTCTCTGCCTTCTTCTTTAGCGAAGAGGATACGGCCGTGTTCGTCGCGCGCTGCTTTTTCACGCGCCCGCGCGAGTTCACGCGCTCGTTCGTCCGAGTAACTGCTTGAAGTCATCTTCAATTCTGATCTTCGTATTTCATTAAAATTAAAGCAGCTCCGCGATCCGCTCAAACGACATCTGCTCGAGCATCGCGTTTATTAGTTCCTGCAGACGCTCCGTTTCCTCAATGTT
>JAFQOH010000033.1:0-1812 GCA_017403345.1 Thermoguttaceae bacterium | reverse complement strand
ATCTGCCCGCTTTTCGGCATGAACGAGGACCCGGAGTACGGTTTCTTTTTCGTCATGGACCACTGCGAGGGCGGTTCGCTTTGGGACTGGTTTCAGAAACCGGAGAATCGCAACGGCATCGCGCTTTCCGAACTGCTTCCGATCTACGGTCCGATCGCGGAGGCGCTGGACTACGCGCATTCGCAGCACATCATCCACCGCGACGTGAAGCCGCAGAACATCATGTTTGCGATCCGTGACGGTCAGCGGGTCCCGTGTCTGATCGACTTCGGGATCGCGGCCCGCGTTCACGCGACGATGACGATGACCATGCCGACGTCTCAGGCCAGCAGAGGCACGCCGCACTACATGCCGCCGGAACAGTTTATGGGCGACAAGAAGCAGGATGGACGCGCGGACCAATATTCTCTTGCCGCGTCGCTTTACCATCTCCTTGCCGGGAATCCGCCGTTTGAGGGCAACATTTACTCCCTCGCGGCTCAGGTCATGCAGAAAATCCCCGATCCCATCCCGACGCTCACCGCCGCCCAAAACTCCGCCCTCCTGCGCGCACTGGCCAAAAAGCCCGACGACCGATTCGCCGCCTGCGCGGAGTTCGTCAACTCGTTGTCCGGCACTTCCGTTCCGGCTTCCCAGCCTGTTCACCAGCCTAAACCTGCTCCTGTTGCCTCTAACCCCTTTGCGGACATTCTCAAAACGGCGGAAAAGGAGCTTGCGGAAAAGAAGAAACGGCTTGAGGTTTCCGTGCAAAAAGCATACGCGGACGAGAATTTCCCGCTTGCGAAAAAACACGTTGACGAACTTCTTGCTCTCGACCCTCAAAATTCGCACTACCTCGAATTCCGCGGTTTCATCCAGCGGCAGCTCGATGAGGAACAGGCTAAGCGTAAAAATGCCGGTGCCCGTATGGTGAAGACCGTCAACGGCATAGAGTACGCGTTCCGCTGGTGTCCTGCGGGCACGTTCACGATGGGGAGTCCTAAATCGGAGTGGGATGCTGCAGGAATAGATTGGAAATCCTATGACGAAACGCAACACAGCGTGACGCTTACGCGTGGTTTCTGGATGCTTGAGACGGAAGTGACGCAGGCGATGTGGCAGAGTGTGATGGGTAATAATCCGAGCGAATTTAAGAGTCCAACCCGTCCGGTAGAGTGTGTGAGTTGGGACGACTGTCAGGAGTTTTGCCGTAAACTTTCTAGCAAACTGAATGAAGAAGTGAGTCTTCCGACGGAGGCGCAGTGGGAGTATGCGTGCCGGGCAGGGAGCGAGACGGCGTTGCCGAACGGTCCGATCGAGATTTTGGGATTAAACAACGCACCGGCGCTGGATCCGATCGCGTGGTACGGTGGAAACAGCAGTGTCGGTTTTGAACTTTCCAATGGATATGATTCAAGCGGCTGGTCGGAGAAGCAGTATTCCGGCAGTCGCAGCGGGACGCATCCGGTAGGCAAGAAGAAGCCGAACGCGTGGGGCCTTTATGACATGATCGGTAATGTGTGGGAGTGGTGCCAGGACAGGTATGATGAAGATTACTACACCGAGTCGCCAACGAGCGACCCGACAGGCCCTAACAGCGGCTCGTCCCGAGTCTACCGCGGTGGCAGCTGGAGCTACTACGCCCAGTGCTGTCGCTCCGCGAACCGGGACGGGCGTGCGCCGGACGCTCGGAACCGCCTCCTTGGCTTCCGCACAGTTTTGGCCAGTCCAGTCCCGGAGGAATAGAGCGTAGCGCGGTAGGCGTCAGCAGCGCGAGGGCGAGGCGGAGCCGCCCGCGCAGCAGACGCCGTACAGCGCGGAGCGAGGCGGCTT
>JAFQOH010000032.1:0-2171 GCA_017403345.1 Thermoguttaceae bacterium | reverse complement strand
TTTTATCTATTTGGAATAAAAGGATAAAATTTAATATATCCAACTTAATACCCACAGAAATACTCACATTTTAAAAAGATGTGATTGGATTTCTCTGGACGGGTGTGAGTATCCACTTTTGGAGTTTTCAACACCTTCCCCCATAAGCATAACGGGCCGCCTTCGGGCGGCCTTTATCTTTTAAACAGCGGTATAGCAGCAAGTTTGACTTATCTCATTTTTGGAAAGGATGAGTAACCTTCGGATTTCTCCGAGCGAGAGGTATTCCTCTTCCTTAGCTCCTCTTTCCTTTTGGCGATGGTCACATCGCCAACCGTGCCAAAGGAGACCCGTGCGATACATTTGACGTATTCGAGCCTGTCTTCTCGCAAGGTTCTCAGCTTGGCCCACTCGCTCTCATGATAAATGGTGTTGATAGATGTGTTGATGTCGTGTCCATCCAGACGCATCCGCAGGGCGATTTCGGCGTCAATCCGAGAACCATCGGCGTTTTCACCGAGTTCTTTTTTAACCTTCTCGAGATACTGCTCGTAGTAAGGCCGGAAGTCGGAAATTTTCGGGAATGTGAACTTTTCGACTCGAAAGCTGGGAGTCAGTTTCTTTCTGAGTCTCCAGAGAACGGCATTCTTCGACGCCTTCTGGGAGAACCAATGTTTGAAGGTGTGGATGCCGGTATATCGTTCGGGAGTTTGGCGGAGCATCCCTTTCTCCCTTCGCTGCTGTTCTTTCAAAAAGTGCCGACCGATGTTCATCAGCGGGAGACCGTGAGGGGAAAGAGCGCATAGTGAAGCTACGCGGCGGGCCTTCCGCTCCACTTCCCAGCGTTGGAGCGCGTCCTTTTTCCGGTTCAGGATAAGGGCGCGTTTCTTTTTTTCTGCGTCCTGTTCCTGCCGGTACTCACGCCAATCATCCTCAAACATGTTTTCGACTTCTGTAACAGGTTCAGGCTTAGGGCGCGCTCTTTCTTTGGGATAATCCCCTTCCTCAAATTCCCCCAGCCGTTTGACCAGCTTCGGCATACTGAAAGCCCTGTCCACGCTGGATGCCTTGACCGCCACGTCTCCAACCCAGACCAATGCTCCTGAACCTTTCTTCTCGAAGCGTAAGCCGACCTTGGCAAGTCCCTCGTGGAGTTCTCGCCATGAAGTCACATCCTTAATAATGGAAAGGCCGCGCTCTCGCGCAATGCGCTGGGCGGACTTTTCTCCAGTAGCGTTTTCCAAACTCTCGGCAACGGGGCAGAGTTTCGGGTAGTTCCGCTTGCTCAACGTGAGGAAGTTACCGGACAGAGACGGCTCGTAGGTGCTGTTCTCTTCACTGGCCCAGCCTTGGATTTTTTCAAGCTTGGCGATAGCGAGATGGGCGCGGTCAATGTCGAACCCTCGGTTCGGTCGATGCACCTTCAGAGTCTCGGGATGTATCCTGTTCACCACGATGTGGACGTGCAGATTAGAGGTATTCTTGTGGACAGCATAGAACGCCTGATGCTCTTTCCACTCCATGAGCTGAAGAAAATATTGAACGGCAAAGTCCACCTTTTCGGGCGTGGGCTGTTCCCCATCCTTCCAGCTTAGAACCCAATGCGTGACCGGCATCTTGCTTTGGATGGACTCTTCGGCAAGAGCAATCATTTCGTTCTTTTGGGCGGCGCGAGTCGTGGTGAGAAAATTCAGCGTGCCTGAATGTGCCAGCTTTTCCTTTCCCTGGTCATCATGGCTGGCGAGGATGTAATCGACCAGTTCCGAAATCATGGTCGCCTTGGATTTTTTGAAGCTCGTCCGCTTCATCTTCTTGACGATCATTCCCGACTCAGCCTCTCGATGGCCTGCCGGACTGCCTCAAGCGCGGCTTCCATCTTCGGCAATGCCTGATATCCGCCAGCCTCGCGGACACTTTCAAAGTTATGCTTAAGCAGACCACCCAGCCGCCGGAGTTCGCGAATGGTCTGGCTGTCGATGCGTGACGTGATGGGCCTGCCGCCGAAGCAAAGTCGCCGGATGTACTCCGAGACCGAGATGCCCGCCGCGTCTGCCTGCCGCACCAGTCTTTCGTTTTCCTCGGCACTGATCCTCAAGGTGCGGCGTGCCTCAAAACGGCCTCTGCCGTTGCTTTCATCTTCCATGCTGTCTTCCTTTTCTTTTGAGTGTGAGAAGCGAAGCGCCGAACGCTCG
>JAFQOH010000031.1:0-12978 GCA_017403345.1 Thermoguttaceae bacterium | reverse complement strand
GTGCTTTTCGTGGTTAAAATTTGGCTAAAGGGCCCACGCGCGGCGACACTCTGCTTGAAAAGCGACGCGAGACGCGCCGCCTCCCAAAAGCGATGCGAGACGCACCGCCTCCCAAAAGCAACGCGAGACGTGCAGCCTCCCAAAAGCGACGCGAGACGCGCCGCCTCCCAAACTGGCTGCCCGTCATGTCGCCGCGGCCGTGAGGAAGGAACATCTTGAAAGTTGTTCCTCCCTCAGACTCCCTCTTCAAGAACTTTTTAAACTGCTTTTTTTGTTTTTTTCTTTTTTTTATGGGTTGCTCCCCTTGACTTTTTACGCATTTCACCATTTAATGGAGAAAACGATTGGGGTGCCCCTTCCCATCCCCCGCCATTTTCAGGAGATGAAAAAATGAGAAAGACTGAAAAATCTCTTTGTTTTCCGGTTTGGACCTTTTTCTTTCTGACACTGCTGGTGTTCGTCGGAATCAGGTCGCCATTTTCCGTTCATGCGGAAAAAGTGTACGCGGCGACGGACGGCTCGCGGCTTCTCATCAGTGATTTTAAAGAGGGGACTTTGAAATGGCAGGACGTCAGCCATGGTCAAATGCCGCTGGTCTACATTCCGGAAGGTCTGCGCGTTTCGACGAATTTTAAAGAGTTTCCCATGGCTGAGCGTGTTTCGATCGACGCCAATGTGGAACTGGATCTGACGCAGTGGAACCATTTTGAGCTGGAAACCGCGGTCTCTAACACGAAAGCGTTTTCTTCGGCATCGATCTATTTCCGCAGCGGGAAGGGGTGGTACTCGTGTTCCGCCGGCGTTCTGGGAAAGAATGGGAAATTGACTTTCCGAAAAAGCGATTTCCGCACAGAAGGCGAGCCGGAAGGGTGGGAGCGCATCCAAACGGTCCGCCTTTCGTTCTGGCGGATCGGAACGGAAGAGAGCGACGTCATTTTCTCTTCGCTCGCGGGTGTCATGGAACCGATCCTTTTTGTGTCCGTGCTGAATTCAGAAGGAGTGGAACTCTGGGTCGGGAAAAATAATGCGCGGCTTTTGAACGATGAAGCGCTCGTGCCGATGGAAATTTCCGCGGATCAGCTCACCATGCCGAAAGAGGCCGATGAAGAAATGTGGAAAAAACTGCTCGAAAAGCGCCTCGCGCTCATCGTGAACCACACCATGCACCTGAAACCGGAGACGCGGGCGTTTCTGGAAAAGTGGGCGGAAGAAAACGGAACGGTCCTGATCTTGCTGGATCGCGACCTGCGGAAAATGCCAATGGATCCGGAGGCGTTTCTTCGTGAACTCGCGAATTCCGCCCCGCTTCGCAAAAAGCTGGAAAACGCAGCGCTGTGCCAAGCTGTCACGCTGTTCGGTACGAAAGCCGCCAATGAGCAGGAGATCGTCAGTGAGGCCAAAGCGCATTTTCAGAAGGATCTGATCGCAGGGATCCGCTTCTGCCGGGAAACGCACGAGAAAAATCTTCGTGAAAGTGTCGCGAATTTCGATGCGGACCACTCGATGAAATTCCGCGCCTGGTGGAATCATAGCGGGCTTGGCGCGTATCCGGGCGACTGGAAACGGACGGCCAAAGAACTCCGAGCGGCTGGATTCACGGCAGTCATTCCGAATATGCTATGGGTCGGCGAGGCGCATTACCCGAGCCAATGGACTCCGACCGGTCCCACGTTTGAAAAGTACGGCGACCAAATGGCGCAGTGCGTGGAAGCGTGTCATGCGGAAGGGCTCGAAGTGCACGTTTGGCGCGTCTGTTTCAACGCAAAACACCACGTGACTCCCGAACGGCTTGAGAAATTCCGAACGGAAGGGCGTCTGCAGGTCAATCGGGCCGGTGAGGAAATTCCGTGGCTCTGTCCATCGCATCCGGCAAATATCGAGCTGGAAGTCGGTTCTATGCTGGAAATTCCGGAGAAATACGATGTGGACGGCGTGCACTTCGACTACATTCGCTACGACAGCGGGTGCTGGTGTGACGGCTGCCGGGAGCGTTTTGAGAAAAAAAGCGGCCGAAAAGTCGAAAACTGGCCGAAAGACGTTCTTTCCGGTGAGCGTAAAGAGGAATTTTACCAGTGGCGCGCCGATCAGATCACGCACATCGTGAAGTCGGTCAGTAAACGGATGCGGGCCGAACATCCGGACGTGAAGCTCTCGGCAGCCGTTTTTCAGGGGTATCCCGGCACGATCTACTCAGTCGGACAGGATTGGGGACTTTGGGCACGGGAAGGCTGCGTCGATTTCCTTTGCCCGATGAACTACACGCTGGATGCCGAAACGTTTGAAAATCTCTGTCGGCAGCAGATGAAAGTGGTACCGGAAGGATTTCCGCTCTATTTCGGCGTCGGCGAGTGGAAACTCAGGCCGGACGAAACGTTTGAGCAGCTTTACCGTGCGGACCGGGCGGGAGCGAAAGGCTTCACCATCTTCGATCTGAGCGAACGTGCCGCCGGCCGGATCCTTTCTCCGCTGACGAAAGAAAAGTAAACGCGGTGTGAAGTGCAGTCAGGAGAACCGTTTGCAGGATTTGGAGATTTTCGCAGAAAGGAGACAGTGCGTGCATGAATGTTTCCCGTGATTCCGTGGAACGCCTTCTCGCATGGTTTCAGGAAAATGGACGTCATGAATTGCCGTGGCGGCAGGAGCGGACTCCGTATCGGGTCTGGGTCAGCGAGATCATGCTCCAGCAGACGCAGGTCAAGACGGTCCTAGCGTACTTTTCTCGGTTCCTGTCGGCTTTTCCGGATGTTTGCGCACTTGCGGAGGCGGAGGAGGAGACCGTTCTGCGTCACTGGGAGGGACTGGGATACTATCGCCGGGCGAGGCAGATGCATGCGGCAGCAAAAAAGGTCGCGGAAGAAAGAAACGGAGCGTTTCCGGAAACTTTTGAAGAGATCCTGGCGCTTCCCGGAATTGGACGGTATACGGCAGGCGCGATCCTTTCGTTTGCGCTCGAGAAACGCTTTCCGATCCTGGAAGCCAACACGCAGAGACTGTTTGCGCGGCTGAATGGACTGGAGCTCCCCGTTTCGGCCGCTCCAGCTCAAAAGATCCTTTGGGGAACGGCTGAGGAGTGGGTCTCCGAAAAACCTTGGGTCTCCGAAAAACCTTCGTCCGTGAGTCCCTGCACGCTGAACACGGCTCTCATGGATCTTGGAAGTCTCGTCTGTACGCCGCAGGCTCCAAACTGTTCCGCGTGTCCGCTTGCCCGGGAATGCGAGGCTCTGCGGATGGGGCGTACGGCAGAGCTCCCGGTCTCTGGAAAGAAAATGCGTTACGAAAATCGTGACGAAGCAGCAGTCCTCATTTTTCGGAAGCGGAACGGTGAAGAGGAACGAGAAGTCCTTCTTCTTCGGTACGTCGAAGGAGAATGGTGGGCCGGCCTGTGGGATCTTCCGCGTACGCAGCTTCATTCGGAGACGATCTGTCAGGAACTTGCTGATTTCGTGCGGCGTACGACCGGATTGGAGATCCAAGTCGAAGAGGAACTCCAAACGTTTCGTCATGCCGTCACCCGATACCGGATCCGCCTGCGGACATTTCGAGCCGGAGAACTTGCCGAAAAAGCCGAAAAGACGCTCTTGGAAAGAACGCCTGCCGGAGGGGAGATCCGATGGGTGCGGGAAAGTGAACTTGACCGCTTTCCGCTCTGCTCCACGGGACGAAAGATCGCGGAGCTGCTTTAGGATCCACGGAAAAAGGCTCCCGATCTTTCAGAAAAGGAGCCTTTTTTTAGTGACCTGTCCACTGCCGTTTGGGTTCAGTTGGCCGGAACTGCGTCCTGCGCGGCTGTATTTTGCGGGCACTCACTGCCTGGTTCATTGAAATTCAGCCCCATTTGGAACCAGCCGTTCTCTGCCTTGACGAAAATGGGACGGATCCGGAGTTTTGAGAAACCGGCAGATGCGGCATCGGCAGCTTCTGCAGTTCCGTTTGCAGCCGCGTTTGCGTTTTTCAGTACCGGAACTTCTTTAAGTTCTACTTCCTCTTTGAAAAGTTCCTGAAGACGCTTCCCCATGACTCGGCGCAGGCTCACGATGCTTGCGGGAAGGCGTTTTTTGACGGTCGGATCGAAATCGGACGGCAGGATCTCCACATTCCCCTGACGGACCAGCATGAACATTCCGTTTCGGGCTTCGATCGCGTACGTGACCGAAATGTCCAGCGGCGGATACGTTTTATTTTCATGCGTCAGTTTGCTGCAATGGAGCGATAGCTGGATCTTTCCGTCATGCAAAGACACTTTCATCGGCCAGTTCTGCGAGAACAGAATGCTCCATTGCGGCTTGTGTTTGGCCGCGCGTTCCGTAGCGTTTGCCGATTCCTGCTCCAAGGGCATCCATTCCGGCATACTTGCGAGAAGCTGTTTGCCTGCGCGTTCGTTCATCAGGACGCCGCGGAAAAATCCGGAGGTCATGTTCTGGAGCGATGTCTCGTGGACTGCAAAGTAAATGTCGCAGGGAACACACGGTTCCGGAGCCGGCTGCGGCGCAGAAAAGGCGTCTTGGTCCAGCAGGTGCATCCGGGCGTGAACTCCAGTGTCATCCGACCACATGTGCGTTTCTTCCATGCGGATGCCGCGCGGGGCAAGGTGACGGAAGAGGACTTCTTCGTATCTGGAATTCCATTCATTCAGTATCGCGTCGATCGAACTGTCGAAACGCTGACGCAGTTTCACGATGTTTTCTGCCACAGCTTGCCGTTCGGTCTCGTCTTTCTTCGCGAACGCACGGCGAGTCACGAAATTTTCGATCAGCAGACGATTGTGGATGTCCTGAACGCCTTCGATCCTTGAATTGGTGCGGATCTGAACTTTCGCCGGAGTGGAATCCAGTCCATTCTCATCCATCAGAATGTTCTTAGCAACGAAGATCCGGCTTTTGGCACGGGAAGAGATGATCGCTGGGCCTGCGTAAGTACGCGTTTTGCTGTCCGAGGAACCATCCAGAACGATTCCGATCTCGATCTGTTCCGGATTGAGGACCGGGGCGACTGTCAGATTGCCGCTGAAGAGCGATTTGCCGCGAATGGTGCCTTGGGGGATCTGATTCCGGATCTCGTCTTCCATTTCGATAAATCGGCTTCCGTAGCGTTCAAAGACCGTATGACTGACGTGAGCTACGATGTTCGGCTGGGACCACAGTGCGCGTGTGCAGCAGACGTACTGTTTGGCCTGCCCCATCTTTTCCAGCCACCGAGTGAGGTCTGTGACCGCGCACTGGATCTCGGAAACGGGCTCCATAGACGCGAGAGCCAGGAGTTTTCTCATCCGGTCCCGAGCGTTCTTGAAAAGTTTTTCTGCGTAAGCCGGCGAGTGAAGCTGGGCTTCCACTGCAAGGTAGTGTTCGATCGCATTCCGAAGGTCGGCGAAATATTCAAGTTCCAGACCATAAACGCCGCTGGAAAGACGATGAAAGACTTCCAGGAGGGCCGTATGGTCCGCTTCTTTTTCAAGCTGGAGGGCGTCCCAGTGAAGGAGTTGTTTCCAGAGCTGGCGTTTGGCTGCCGGAGTTTTAGCAAAAAGACGCTCGACTCGGTTTGCGGCTGCGCGGACTTTTACGTAGGCCGTTTCGAGATCTTCAGGCTTCGGCGGCTCGTATTTTGCGCTGCACCAGGCGGCGTAAAGCAGACGCGCATCCTGCGTAAAGTCACCGGAAAGGGTGAGCTCATCGAGCGGCTGCGGGTCTTTAAGATTAAGGCTGTACTGGGCCAGTTTCGTTTCAAGCTGGATCGAGGTTTTCGGAAGTGCGAGCAGGCTTTCATCCTCCGCATTTTCTGCGTGAAGGTCGTCTTCCGCCATGGTTTCAACGGCAGATCCCGATGTTTCCGCATTCTGAAGAGAAGACGGCTCTGCAATTGCCGATCCATTCTGAGCTGCAGCTTTTGCTTCTGCGTTTTGGATCGCTAGGGCGTCTTCGTGGAGGTCTGGGATATTTGTTTCCAATTCCTGTGTTTTCTCACGAGAGACTGGAGTGCCTGCGTTGGAAAAAGCGGCGGATGGTATTTCCACGGTCTGATTTTCCCTGCAGGCCGAGGCGGGAGTTTCGGAGTCCATCGGAAGTTCCGGAACGGTCAGTTCATTGCCGGGAGTTTCCCGCGCGACCCACGCAATGTCGACCCGCTGCGATTCCAGTTCCGCATTTTCAGCAGAGTTTTCCGCGATCGCATCTTCTGCTTTTACCGCAGGGGGGACCTGATCTGCGAGTTCCGGATGCGAAACGGGAAGCAGCAGCTCGGTATCCAGCTCGGTATCCAGCTCAGTATCCAGCTCAGTATCCAGCGGGGCGTTCCGTTCGGCATCATCTTCCATTTCTGCCGTCAAGATGGGAGTTTCGGGCATCGGGAGCAATTCGGCGTCGAGGGGATCTTCCGCAGATGCGAACGTCTGCTTTTGGTCCTCGATGAGATCGTGCAGCGGTGACGCGATTCTGGAAGAGTCGCGATTTTTCCCGCTGGGGTCATTGGGGCCGTCATCCATGCCTTCTTCTATGCCGTCCGTTCCCAACGCGAGGAGCGGTGAGACTGTTTCCGTTTCATCTGGAGCTTCGGCGTCTGCAAGGTCTTCGGCGGCTGCAAGAACTTCGGCGTCTGCAAGGTCTTCGGCGTCTGCAAGGTCTTCGGCGTCTGCAAGGTCTTTGGCGGCTGCAAGGTCTTCGGCAGCTGCAAGGTCTTCGGCGTCTGCAAGGTCTTCGGCGTCTGCAAGAACTTTCGCTTCTCCAGCTCCATTCGGTCGATCTTCGAGATCTTCCGGAGCGTCCGTACTCGCGAGCGCATTTAGATCCTGAGTGTCCTGTCCCTCTGCGTCTTGAGACGGATCGTTCTGCGCGACGGCGTTCTGGAGTTCAGCGTTCTGGAGTTCAGCGTTCTTGGTGTTTGCGGCCAGAAGCAGCTCGGTTCGTTCCGGGACGGGGTGGATCGCTCTGTCCGCGATGAGAGCTTCCGGGGCAGTCGTCCCCCTGCAGAACGTTTCGAGGATGGAACTCTGCTGCCATTTCCGCAGAGCGGTCAGGGAGTCGCGCAGAGCAGTCAGTTCCGGTTTGGACTCAACACCGTAAGCGAAATTGCACGTGACGATGCTGCGGTCGAGAGATCGGCAGGTGTCCGGATCGGAGGAGTTCAGGGCCGTTCTCATTTCGGAAATATTCAGGTACTCCCCCCATGCATTCATGCCGGCATCCGGGTACGCCATGAGTTTTTCGACGCGGTCGATGTCCTGCTGAACGATGGATCGGAGAGCGGCTTCCGTTTCGCCATGCTTTTGGTATTCCTGGTAGGCGGCTGCGGCTCCCAAGGAAGTTGCGAGTAAAAAGAAGGCGCTTCCCCATGCAGCGGTTTTGGTTTTGAACATTCAATACTCCGTGAAAAACAAACCTTTACGACGTCCCTGCCTCGTGGTGCGCGACGGCACAAAGAGACCCCCATTCCGTAAATCGTAAAGTCGGCCCCGAATATTTATCCTACTTTCATCTTCGTTCCGGATTTTCTCCGATTCGTAGGCGCGATGGACTTTTTATTGGGGATGCGTTGAGTGCGTAAGATGGGGAAGATGATTTGTTCGGGGAATTCGTAGAAGTACAGAAATTTAGGTCGGAGTGAAAGAATGGAATCTTGGGCGTTCCTGCCTCAGAGCTCCGTCATTTTTTAGAGATCCGCAAGCCGGAGTGGCCCGAGTGAGAGCTGGCCGCGTAAAGAAAGTGCATCTTTGGCAGTTCCGTTTTCGGGAGAATGTTTTGGAAAAGAGTCAGGAAGCGGAAATTTTTCAAAAAATGGCGGAAAAAAATTTTTTTCATGGAATTTCGTCTTGAAGGAATCCGAAATATCTGGTAAAGTTGAACACAAATCGTTTGTGTATCCCCAAAACGCAGAAAAGGTGCAATGTATTCATTCTGTCCTTCCGATTACCTGGCTATCCGAACGGCGCCTGAGATCCTTCAGTTGACGTTCGACTCCGAAGAACCTGTGGATTACTATCAGGTTTTTGAGGGGAAAGTAGCGCGATTTTTTCAAGCGGAGGCGGCACTTTTCTTTCCTGACGGTTATCTTGCGCTGGTTGCACTTTTGCGAAATGTGCTTCAGGATGGGGATGAGCTTTTTGTTCCGCAGACTACAGACGGTTCGATCCCTGATGTTTTGGAGATCGTTCAGCGTCAGTATGAAGGGGTCCGGACACATTTATTGACGCCGGGTTCGCTTTCGGACCTTCCGGAGTCGGCATCCCGCGTGATTTTGCTGGCGAACGGAGTCTGCGAGACGTTTGGGGCCATTGCGCCGGTGGCAGAGTGGCGAGAAATGCTGCTGGAGCTTTACGAAAAGCGCGGGATCCCCAGTGTCGTGATTTTGGATGATTCGCTTGGTGTCGGACTTCTCGGGGAGAATTACCGGGGAACGCTTGAGCATTTTGGGATCCAGGCGGACTGGATGCCGGATGTGGAAAAGGGCGTTCAGTTCTTTTTCAGCGGTTCGCTGGCGGATGCCTTTGGAAACAGCGGCGGTTTTTTGGTTGGAAATCGACGCTGGCTCCGGCTGCTGCGTAAAGGGGAACCGTGCTGCTGTACGCGGAATCAGATGCCGCTTTCGAATATCGTTGCCGGGATCCGGGCGCTGGAACTTGCACGGGAACCGCATCGTCATGAGGCGCTGCAGAGGAATGCCGAGTTCCTGAAGCGTAAATTGGCGGAGAAGGAGATCGAGTTCGTTTCGCAGAGTGAATTGCCGTTTGTGCTTGTGAATTCTGCGTCGCCGCGGGAGATCGTGAAGGCTTTGGGAGTTCGAGGGTGCCGGGTCGCGCTTACTCATTTCACGAAAAAACCGCATATCTGCATTGCGGTGAATGCGGAACATGGTGAGGTCGAGATGGATCTTCTCGTCCAGACGCTTGCGGAGCTTCTGAACGAGGAGAAAAAGGAAAAACGGTGAGTCGTCCGGTTTACGCGGCGCGCGATCCTGCAAAGCAGGAGCATCGTTTAACGTGAGTCAGCTCAAACGGGAACGCGGGGCGCGAGCGTTCAGTCTTTGGGGAGCCAGACTCGGAAACGTTCCAGATTCTGAAAGATCACCGGCTCTGCGGGATCCAGTTCGTGGGCTTTTTTCTGGACTTCAAATGCTTTTTCGTAGTCTTTCATTGCGAAATGGACCATTGCCAGGGTGTCGGCAAGACCGGCGGAATCCGGGCGGAGCTGCGTCATTTCCTGCGCGTATTCCAATGCTTTCTCCAGCTGAAACCCCGTGTTGGCGGCGAGCCAGGCAAATTCGTTCAGTGCATGGCTTTTGTCTTGGGGGGACGTGAAGGGATTTTGTGCCATGATCGTGATTTTCTTTCGGACGGCTTCCAGATGTTCGAGGATCCGGGCATCAAGGGCCTTCAGCCACGCGTCGTCTTTCGTATGCAGAGCAAGTTTTCGGGCAAGGATCAGCAGGTCGATGTCGAGCTCTTCCTGAGGAGTCTTTTGGAGGTAGTTTTCCAAGCGAGTGCGGGCTTCCGTGAATTTTTGCTGCTGAATGTCTCGATGCGAGTGGAGAGACACGAGGATGTTCGCCATTTTGTCAACGTTTTCCTGGTCCGCAGAATCTTTGCTCAAAAATGAAACGTGCCGAATATCGCGGGCAAGTGCGATCGCGGGTTCGTATTGACCGAGGCTTTGCCAAGTCGTGAGCAGAAGTGGGGAAAGGTGGTTTTTCTCGCGCATTTCCATGTCTTTCCAGAGTGAGTCGAGCAGTTGGGCACACCAGGCAGAGTGGCCGTCCTGCAGGAGGTTTTGGCCTTGGCGGAAGAACAGGATCACGAAATTATTGTGCATTTCTATGCTTGGAAGCGAATTATTTCGGAGCTGGTTTTCGGGACGAAGGAATGTGGTCTGGAAAAATCCATCTGCTTTTGGTGCCGTGCCGGCCTGGTAGAGAAGGCAGCAGAGGCTGAGGTCCAGTTCTCGTGTGAAAAGGAGATCCATCGGTTCCGCCTGTGTGTTTACGTTTTCTAAAAAACGGTTTCGGAACGCCAGGAGCTTTTGCGCGGCAGGATCATTTTCCTGCGGTTTGGCGGCTGGGGCGTTTTCTGAAACGGTTGGGGACGGTGAGGCTTCCGGAGTTTGGGCGGCGGAAGAGGCGAGCGTCTCTTCGAGTGAAAAAAGTGCGAGCAGAAGCTGTTTTCCGGGTGTTTGGGCCGGCTCCGAAAGGAGGTATCGTCGGATCTCTTGGATGAGGGTTTTTCGTGTCTGCCGTGCTTTTTGGTTTTCCGTTTCCCAGAAATTGGGGTCCGGATACGGTCTTTCTTCCGGGAAAATGAGCGGAAATCGAGGGAGAGGACGCTCTCTGGGGAGTGTCCGGTAGGCTGCGAGTGCTGCGAGCTGGGAGAGCCGCGTGTCCTTTTCGAGGAGCGTGAGCCGGAGAAGCGGCGTGAGGGAGGTCTCTGCCGGAAGGTACGTCAGCGAATAGAGCGAAAGCAGACGCAAGTGCTTCAAGCGGGTGATCTCGTACTGTTTCAGGCAGTCCGTGACCTGCGGCGGATCTCCGACTCGGTGGATCCCGTTCTGGAGGATCTGAAGGTAGAATTCGGCCTCCTCCGCGATCGTGAGATCCTCATTCAGACGCGCTTCCTGCAGAAACGGGACGGCTGCGCTGCCGTATTTCAGAAGATCTTGACCTGCTTTTTCACGGATCCGGCTAGAAGTGGAACCAAGCTGGGAAATCGTTGCTTGGAGCGCTTTCTGCTCTGTTTCGGCAAGCGGTTTTTCACGAAAATCGGCACACTGTGCGAAACCTGCAGCGCAAAACGGCAAAAGGACCAGCACCGCGAAAAATACGGAAACCGAAAGTTGGCTTCGGCATGGAAATCTCCGGGATCCATGAAGGAGGAAACGGCTCACTTTTTCAAAATGGAAACGCATTTTTCGACTCGTGCTGTTTTTTTGCGGGTTGAATGTCATGGGAAATGGATCCAAAACGGCTGGACTGGATCCGTCCATCTTTCAAATTTTAGCGGAATGTCTTCCAAATGTCAAGGGGGGGAAACTGCACTGCTGCCAGAAAACAGAAAATGGCGTGATGGGAAATTGCGCGACGGAGTGAATGCAAAAAGAAAGCGGCACAGAAAGTACCGCTTTCAGGAGTGGAAGACCATTGAGGTCATCTGGTCAGTTTAGCCAAGTCAGTTTAGCCAAGTCTGTTTAGCCAAGTCTGTTTAGCCTAACGAGTTATTTCCGCATTGAAGGCATTCAGAAATCGCGGGGGATCTCGAAACCTTTGCGCTGTTCGCGAGCGGCGAAGGTCGCGGCGTGGGCGTCGTTGATGATCTCTTCTTTTGCCGGATCCCATTCGATCTTGCGGCCGAGACGCGCGGCGATACCGCTCAGGTGGCAGCAGTTCATGGCTTTGACGTGCGACCAGACGTCCGAGACCGGCATGCCGCCTTCGCGGATGCAGCGGATGAAGTTGTTCTTGTGGCCTTCAAACGGCTTACCATTGTACAGACCGTCGAAATCCGCCTGCGAGAACGCATCGGGCGCGAGTTCTTCGATCGGCTTGCCTTTGATGCGGCCGCGGCTGACGTGCATCTTGCCCTTCGTGCCTTCGAAGAGGATGCCGTTTCCGTCCGGAGAATGGCTCACGACGCGCATTTCCATGCCGTTCGGGAACATGAGCTGGATGTCGAAATTATGCGACGTATTGTAGCGGTTCGTGACGGTCGGGTAGCCGTCTTTGAACGGAACCGGATGTTCCGCGACGATCGGGTTGATGCTCGTCGGACCCATGCCGTCCTTGAGCATATCCACGGACCACAGTGCGCAGTCGATGTGGTGCGCGCCCCAGTCGGTGAATTTACCGCCGGAATATTCGTACCACCAGCGGAATTCGTAATGGCAGCGCGTCTGACCGAAGCGGTTGTCGCGGTTGTTGCGGCTCAGGAAGTCGCCCTGACCGAGGAAGTCGGTGTACGGAGCCTGACCGAGGTAGGTGTTCCAGTCGAAGTTCGCCGGGGGATCCATCTTCGGAATGTCGCCGGACGTGGGGCTGCCGCCGATGTCGCACGTGATCTTTTTGATCTCGCCGAGCAGACCCGCGCGGACCATGAGCGCGGCTTTTGCAAACTGATGGTACTGACTGCGCTGCTGGGTGCCGACCTGGAAGGTCTTGCCGTAGCGGTCGCACGCTTTGCGGATGAGCTTGTTTTCTTCGAGCGTGAGAGTGAGCGGTTTCTGGCAGAAAACGTGTTTTCCGGCCTGAAGCGCTTCGATCGCGATCTTGACGTGCCAGTGGTCGGGCGTCACGACGGTCACGACGTCAATGTCGTCGCGTTCCAGAACACGGCGGTAGTCTTTGTACGTATCCGGCTTGATGACCTGACCGTTCGCATCGCGTTTTCCGAGACCCGAGTTGATCGTACGGGCGAGACCGTAGTCTTCGTCAAGGTCGCAGATCGCGACGATGTCGCACAGACCGTTGAATCCGTGAGCGTCGCCGCGTCCCATACTTCCGACGCCGATGCACCCCATGCGCAGACGGTCACTCGGAGCCTGTGCCCAGACGGGTTTCATTTCGTTGGAAAGCGGGATCGCAGTCGCGGCCGCAGTCAGAACGGCAGCGTCTTTCAGAAAGTTTCGACGATGAAGCATCGTTCATTCTCCTGTTAAAGTAAAGTGAAGGTTGGATTTTTTTAGGCGGGAGGAGAAAACTCCCATTCCATTTTAATTTTATCACGCGGCTCCTTTTATGTCAAGGGGGAGTTGGAATTTTCTAGGGTACAGGTCGGTCCGGTGTTCGTCGGGAGATCCCAGTTCCTTCAGCGATTTCGGCTGCCGTTCATCTTTTCGCTGACTTTTTCTTCTCTTTTTCCAACGGCATGGCTGTTCCTTCCGCAGTTTGAAGGGATGAAAGACGGGCAGATCACACGATGCGCCCATTTTACCGAAGATGCGGGAAAAGATCAAGAGGGAGATCGGGGAGATCGAGAGGAGGAGAATCGAGAGGAGGAGAATCGAGAGGAGG
>JAFQOH010000030.1:0-8305 GCA_017403345.1 Thermoguttaceae bacterium | reverse complement strand
TTCTTTCCCACTTTCTTTCCCACTTTCTTTCCCACTTTCTTTCCCACTTTCTTTCCCACTTTCTTTCCCACTTTCTTTCCCACTTTCTTTCCCAATTTCTTTCCCAATTTCTTTCTCAATTTCTTTCCCAATTTCTTCCTCCTTTCTTCCCCAAAAAAAGTTGAAAATTTGGAAAAATCTCAAAAAAAAGTACTCACAGACCTTGAAAAAAATTAGATTTTTGAGTAAAATGAATTCATGTGAGCGAAAAAATAGAAATTTCGCCCTTCCCACCTCAAAACCAAAGAAAAAGGAGTTTTTCATGTCTACGCATTCCGTAAAACGCCGTGAGTTTCTGAAGACTGCGGCTTTGGCCAGTGCCGCTGCGGTCTCCCCCTCCGTTCTTCCCGGCAAAGTCCTTGGTCTGGACGGAACGGTCGCCCCAAGCAACAAAATCGCACTCGGCGCCATTGGTATCCAGCACCGCGGTCTGACGGACCTTCATGTTTTCATGGGCCGCGATGATGTGCAGTTCGTCGCGATCTGCGACATTCAAAAAAAACAGCGTCTCGCCATTAAAGAACTGGCAGACACGAAGTACGGCGACTCGGCATGCGGAATGTACCGCGACATGCACGAGATGCTCGTTCGTGACGACATTGACGCGGTCCTCATCGCAACAGGAGACCGTTGGCATTCCATGGCGTCGATCACCGCTGCGAAGTACGGAAAAGACGTTTACTGCGAAAAACCCCTCTCTCTGACCATCGATGAAAGCCGTGCGCTCGAGAAAGCCGTGAACCGCTACGGCATCATCTACCAGGCAGGAACGCAGCGCCGAAACATTGGAAACTTCCAGCTGGCGGCAGAGATCGCGGCAAGCGGGAAACTCGGTAAACTGACGGAAGTACACGCCAACACGCTCTGGCCGGCGACGTCACACGACTGGCTCCCGGCAGAACCGGAACCCGCGCAGGATGACGTGGACTGGAACCTCTGGCTTGGTCCGTGCCCATGGCGTCCGTACAATTCGCGCTACGTCAGCGGAAGCTGGCGCGGCCACTTTGATTTCCACGGCGGCGGCATTCTGGAATGGGGATCCCACACCGTGGACCTCTGCCAGTGGGCAGCGCAGAAAGACGATACCGCGCCGGTCAAGTACACGCCGCAGTTCAATGAAGACGGCTCCAAAGGCGGTGAAGTTTACGCTTGGTACGCTGACGGTCTGAAACTGGTCATGCGTTCCTCCGGCTGGCTCGGTTTGGGGACCTGCTCGGCCCGGTACGTCGGCGAAGAAGGCTGGGTCGAGACCGGCGACAGCGGCCGAATGGCCGTCTCTTCGGATGCTCTGCGCGGCGAACTGAAGTACTTCGGAATGCCGGGAACCTCTCCGGACACGCACATCGCGGAATTCTGCGAATGCGTCAAAACGCGCCGGAATCCCTCTGCGAACGTCAACGTCGCCGCCCAATCGCACATCGCTTCGCACTGCGCGTACATCGCATGGCAGCTTGGCCGTACGGTTGAATTTGACCCCGTAAAGGAGGTCTTTTTGAATGATGAAGACGCGAACCGGATGAAGAGCCGCGCGCTGCGTGCTCCGTACAGTTTCTGAGTACGCGCTTTCCTGCGGAAAATTTTCATTCCATCCATTTAAAATCAAACTCCATGGAGTCAAAAATATGAAAAAGTTTACCCACCTTTCCATTTTAGTGCTTTTTGCTGCCGTTTTCTCGGCGGTGAACGTTTTTGCGGCGGTCGATCAGGAAAAGAAAAACGTGATCCTGAACACTGCGGATCCGGCAGTCCTGATCGAGACGATCCAGCAGCCCGGCGTGTCGGACAATGACATTTTCATGAAAGGTATCGCGTGCCGCCGTCTCGCGGTGATCGGCAACGAATCTGCACTTCCGGCCTTGGCGAAAATGCTGCGTGAGGATGTGCGTTTGAGCTACTTTGCCCGTTACGCTCTGGAAATGATGCCGTTTGACGGCGTGGATCCGATCCTAATGGATGCCGTGAAAACGCTCGACGCGAAAGAACAGCGTGTCGGCTGCATCCTCTCGCTCGGAGTTCGCGGCTGCTCGGCGGCAGTCCCGATGCTCAAGGAGATCGTGAACACCCCCAAGACCGTCTGCGACAAAAAAGCTGCGTACGCGGCACTCGGGATGATCTCCGGTGCGGAAGCAGCCGATTTTCTGATGGAATGCGCCAAAACGACTTCCGAAGAAGAAACCTATGCCGTACGCAAAGCTCTGGCGGATGCGATGCTGGATGCTGCGGAAGTTTTTGAAAGATCCGGCGATCTCGCGAAAGCCGCCCAAGTCTACGATGCGGTCGTCGTGCCGTGCTTCCCGGTCTACGCTCAAAAAGCAGGTGCGTATCACGGTCTGCTCGTGCGTAAAACGGAGGCTGCAGCAGCACTGGTGACGAAACTCCACTCCCCGAAAGACTGCTGTTTTACCGGCGGCCTGAAAACGATCCGTGAGTATGCAGACGCCGACGGCGAGACCATCACGAAAGCCTGCATTGCGGAACTTCCAAAACTCACGCCCTGCCGCCGCGCTCTGGTCCTTCGCGCACTCGGAGACCGTGCGGACGAAGCAAGCCGTAAGCTGATCTTCCCGGTCCTGAAAGAAGCCGTAAACGCGAAAGAGACGAACGTACGCATCGCCGCGATCCAGGCACTGAAAAAAGTCGGAACTCTTTGCCCGATGGAAGCTGCGGAAGCAATGGCAAGATCCGTCATGACGATCCAGGCGGAAGACCGTCAGACTGTCCTGGACGCGATGGTCGAAACGGCCTCCGCGTGGAAATGCAAAAAACTGGACGCGGCACTGGCCGAAAATGTTTCCAAACTCAACCTGAAAGACACCGTGCTCTCCTCTGCCTATTTCCAGGTCATCGAGAACCGCCGCATCTCGGCAGCGGGACCGGAACTGGCGAAGATCGCAAAAACCGAGGGATTGGACGCGCAGGTGCGTGACCGCGTGCTCGCTGCACTTTCGGAGATCGTGACGCTGGAAAGTCTGGATCTTCTGGTCAAAGCCCTCGATGGTGAAAAGGACGACAAAAAAGTCGCATGGATCCTCCGTGCCGCCTGCACGCGCCTTCCTCGTGAAGACTGTGCGCTGGCCGTCACGAAAATGTTCGACACCGCCGCCAACGCTGAAGAGAAAGGCAAGATCCTGACGCTTCTGAAGCAGATCGGCGGAAAAACGGCTCTCGCCTGTGTTGAAAAAGCGTGCTGGGATGAAGCAACGGCTGACATTGCGACGCAGACGCTCGGAACGTGGAACACTCCAGACGACATGATGGACGTGGCTGCCGCGTGTTTGAAACTCGCGAAAGAATGCCCGGTCGAAAAATTCCAGATCCGCGCCATTCGCAGTTTCATCCGCATCCCGCGCCAGTTCGACCTGCCGGTAAAGAAAAAATTTGAAATGTGCCGGACGGCCTTCGAGACCGCAAAACGCAGCGAAGACAAAGCACTGATCTTTGAAGTCTTCAAGCGCATCATCACGGTGGAAAGCGCACAGCAGGCGTTCAGCTACGCGCAGTACCCACAGTTCCAGGAAGCTGCCTGTGAAGCGGTCGTCGCCATCGCGAAGAAATTCCAGGGAACTTCCAACTCCTTCGGAGCGATTTTGGATGAAGTCTCGAAAATCGCGAAAGATCCGCAAGTCGTTCAGGACGCCAAAGCCGCCAAAGAGCGTCTTGGAGGAGCTTTGGCGAACGCGCCGATCGAGATCCTTTCCGCGAAATACGGCGCCGATAAAAGATTCCGTGACGTCACCACGATCATTCAGGATCAATTCTCGGGCGAAAACCGCATCCCGCTGACCTCCAAGGCAGACAGATTCCGCCTCTACAACAAGGTCTTCGGAGATCCTGCCCCGGCAACTGTGAAGCAGCTGATCATTGAAGTCCGGATCAAGGCGACCGGCGAGACGCACACTTTGAAATTTGAGGAAGACGAAGTCATCGTCCTGCCGTTTGAATAAACCGGCATCCGTCCTCTAAAATCTTGCGTCTCATTTGCCCGCGCGGAGTCATTAGGTTTCCGTGCGGGCTTTTCTCACAAAAATTCGCAAAATACGCAAAATTTCCGCACTACGTCTCAGGCTCTCTCGGTACGTCGACCGGTCTGAAGACATGAAAAGATAAAAATTTGAGGAAAAACGCGGAATTTTCTTAAAGGGGGGCTGGACGGAAGCGTTTTTTTGTGTAAAATGAAAAGAAAGTGTTTTTCCCATTTCCTTTTGTTCACGTGGAAGCAGATCATGGCCAAAGCTACGTACAAAGACTCTGGAGTCGATTTAGAACTTTACCGCAACGCAATGTCCCGCCTGCCGGGTTTGATGGAGCGCACGGAGACCCCGCGCGTTCGCCGTCTGCCGGGCGGTTTTGCCGGAATGTTCCAGCTGGATTTCGACAAAAATTCACCTTTCCGCCGCAATTACGAGGACCCGGTCCTCATTTCCTGTACGGACGGCGTGGGAACCAAGCTGAAGATCGCAATCGCGATGAACGCGCATTCCACGGTGGGGATCGACTTGGTCGCAATGAGCGTTAACGACGCGATCTGCTGCGGTGCAGAACCGCTTTTCTTCCTGGACTACGTCGCGATGGGAAAAGACAATCCTCCGCTTCTGGAACAGATCGTCAGCGGCATTTCCGACGGCTGCGTGCAGGCGAACAGCGCACTGTTGGGCGGCGAGACGGCGATCATGCCCGATATGTATGGTGTGGATGACTACGATCTGGGCGGTTTCTGTGTCGGTGTCGCGTCGAAGAAAGATCTCATCGACGGCAGCGCGATCAAACCGGGAGACACGGTCATCGGGATCGCCTCCACCGGCCTGCATTCCAACGGTTTCTCGCTCGTGCGCAAAGTCGTTTTCGAGCTGAACGGCCTGGGTGTTTTCGACACGATCAAGGATTCCGGAACGGAACTTGACGGACAGCGCGTCGGCGACGTTCTTCTGACTCCGACCCGCATCTACGTGAAGCCGGCGATGCACATCCTCGATAATTTCCGTCCGGCAGTCCATGGCATCGCTCACATTACGGGCGGAGGACTGCACGAAAATCTCGAGCGCATCGTTCCGGAAGGTTCCCGCGTCCTGATCGACCGCGACAGCTGGACGGTGAAGCCGGTCTTTCAGTGGATCCAGAAGCTGGGAGAGATCGAAGACGACGAAATGTTCAAGGTCTTCAACATGGGCCTCGGTCTCGTGATGGTCTTGGCCTCCGAGCAGGTCGAAGCGGTCCGCGCGTCGCTTGATGAGATGGAACTGGAAAACTGGGTCATCGGCAAAGTGGTCGAAGGAGAAAAAGGCGTCGTTTGGAACGACTGATCTCGCTTTCATGAATGCCTCGCTCATCGAGTGAGGCGTTTTTTTTGTGCAGAGACGCGAAAAACCGCGAACCGGATCCGATCTGCGTGCTCTTTCTTTTCGGCTCTTCCGGAAAGTGCGTACCGATCTAGGTTCCGATCTCACCGAGAGCACTGAAAAGACGCCGAAACACACTGAAAAGAAAGAAAAAAAGGGAGTGAACGTGCCCTGACACGAATTTCACGAAAAACACGAAAAGACGCAAATGAATTTTTAAAAATTAAAAAATGTTCGCGAGCTCCGTGTTTTTTCGTGCTTTTCGTGTTCCTTTTTCTGTGTTTCTCTGTACGTTTTCAGTGGATTCAGTGGTAACTGGTACGCAGTTCCCGGATGGACCTTCTTTTTACGTTTCCACTTTCCGAAGCAGAATTACCGCACTCAACGCAGGTCATTCCGCTCCGAGAGCCTGAAGGTACTGCATGCAGTCGGCAGAGTCTGCCCGGGCTGCTGCGTGAAGCACGGTCCGTCCGTTAAAGTCGCGTGCATTAATGTCCGCGCCCTGCGAGATCAGGTACTTCACGACCTCAAAATGCCCCCGGCTCGCGGCCGCGTAAAGAGGCGGACCGTAGAGGTAGATCCGATCGTAGAATTCACCGTCAAGCTCCGTCAGGGGAGCGCTCCAGCGTCCGCCGGCCGAGTTGACTTCCGCACCATTTTCAACGAGATGCCGCACGATCGCCAGATCTCCGTTCCACGCAGCCCTTTCCAGTGCAGTGACTCGTCCGTGTCCCGGTGCGTTCAGAGGGACTCCATGTGCCGTCAGCTCGCAAACCAGCTCAAGATCGCGCCGGTCGACCGCATAGTGAAGCGGAGTGTTGCCGTCCTGATCCGTCCAGTTCGGATCGAAAGGGACCTCCAAATGGACCGGCACCGCCGGCGTCTCACTTCCCGAAATCGTTCCCGGCTCTGCAAACCCAAGTTCTGCATCTTCGTTTGCGTCTTCATCTGCATCAGCCGCAAAACCAAGTTCACAGTCTGACGCAAAACCAAGTTCACAGTCTGACGCAAAACCAAGTTCACAGTCTGACGGAGCGTCCGTTCGCGCGCTCTGGGGCACGTTCGGCGTTTCGTCTGCGAACGTCATCCAGTCTTCATCGGAAAAATCGGATCTGCCGTTCATTCCGGTTTCTCCCAGCCCTCCACAAACGCGGAATCCCAGACTCGCTCCAGTTTGGGCTGAGCGCCGGTCAGCGGGTCCATTTCCATGAACATGACGTCCTTCATGACCTCATTCCATCGGTCCACGACCGGACTGTTTTTCTGGACGGCAGCGGCAAATTCCGCACTTTTTTCGCACTCGTAGTACCCGAAGATCTCGTTTCCGGAGATCCAGATCGAGTAATTCCGAATGCCGGCCTCCTTGAGCACCTCGACCATCTCGGGCCAAATTTCACGATGGCGTTTTTTGTATTCTTCGAGCTGCCCTTCAATGAGCAGCGCTTTCCACGCATACTTTTCCGTCATGGATCTTTCCTCCTGGGTCAGCCTTCACCGTATCGTTCTTTTTCGATCTCTTCCAGCGTTTTCCCCGCGGTATTCGGCGCGAAAATGGTGCCGACGGCGAGACTGAAGAGCGCAAATCCGACCATGATCGCGGCCGCCGTTGCGAAATTCTCGCCATTTTCCCCCATGATGACCGGGACGCAGGCCGTCCAGATCCCGACGGTGATGCGCGCGACGAAGAAAGTGAATCCCTGTGCCGAGGCGCGGTAGTGTGCCGGGAAAAGCTCATTGCACCAGAGCTGGTAGAATGCCTGTTGGCCCGACCCATTATTGATGCCGATGAGGATGGAGATCAGGACGAAGATCAGCGGAACGGAACCGACCAGCGGAAACGTCAGCTGGTACTTTGCGTACACTTCGCCCGGGAGGAGGAAAAGTCCCCATCCGAGCGCAAAAAGCGTTCCGATGATGAAGTAAATGAGCCGTCGGCTGATCCGGTCGCCGAGTGCCATGAAGATCGTGAGCGTCGAGACGGCAGACGCGGCGAAAAGAATGACCGTCAGGCCGCAGGAGAGTGAATTGCTGATCCCGCCGACATTCTGGTAAATGTACGGCAAAAGCATCCCCATCGTGCCGGCTGCAAGGTTCCAGATGACGTAGACGCCGCAGAGAAAAAGGACGGTCTTGAGGTTCACCGGCGAAAGCAGATTCACCATGCCGAGACGCTTGACTTTCCCGGACGCGATCAGGGCGGCTTCCTGCTCTTTCGCCTTTTTCCAGTTGTCCGATTCAGGCATTCCCAGACGCAGCAGCCAGACGACGAACGCAACGGCGATCAGGTGTCCAAAAACGATGCGGTTCGCCAGAAGTTCGTTTTCCTTGCCCAGCGCGTACCCCAGTGCGGCCTGCATCAGAAGAACGACGGCGGGACCGATGGCCCAGAAGACCTGCGCGGAACCGCAGTGCCGGGCACGGTTTTCTGCGGGAGCCTGCTCGGCGATGAGTGTCCACGAAGCCACGACGTCTGCTCCGACGGCCAGTCCGATCGTCAGGTAGCCGAAAAGGAAGAGCAGGTAGCCGAGCGTCAGTGTGCAGGAGCCGACGGTGAACGTGATGCCCGGCGTACTGACTCCGAAAACGATGAAAAGCATCCCGAAAATGTAGACGAGCAGGTCGTACGTGTAGACGAATTTTCGCCCGAATCGGTCGCAGAGCATCCCGCCGATCAGTGCACCGACGGCTGCGCCGATCGCGTTGGAGCTGCACGCGGTCAAAAGACCGACCTGCCAACTTTCCAGCGCGAGGTATTTCTGCCAGAGAGACATTCCGGCCGCGCCGGCGACGATGGAACCCGCGTCAATGTAGCTCGTCATCGACGCGATGATGGTCTGTTTCCAAGGGGAGACGGGTGTGGTTTCGGACATGGAAATTTCCTTTTTTTCTGTTTTTTTAATGGAGCTACTAGCTACTAGCTACTAGCTACT
>JAFQOH010000029.1:0-14993 GCA_017403345.1 Thermoguttaceae bacterium | reverse complement strand
GTTTCCGACGCAGTTTCCGACGCAGTTTCCGACGCAGTTTCCGGCACAGTTTCCGGCACAGTTTCCGGCACAGTTTCCGGCACAGTTTCCGGCACAGTTTCCGGCACAGTTTCCGGCACAGTTTCCGGCACAGTTTCCGACGCAGTTTCCGACGCAGTTTCCGACGCAGTTTCCGGCACAGTTTCCGGCACAGTTTCCGGCACAGTTTCCGGCACAGTTTCCGGCACAGTTTCCGGCACAGTTTCCGGCACAGTTTCCGACGCAGTTTCCGACGCAGTTTCCGGCACAGTTTCGAACGGAACCGACTCAAGAGCACGGATGGGCCTCAGACCGCAGGCAGAAAGCTGAGCCGCCGCGTCTTCTTCGATCCGGTTTTGGTAAAGTACGCTCAGATCCGCGACAGGAGCAAGCATCCACGCAGACCCTTCATGGCCGTTGAATTTTCGGATGGAAAAGGAGCGAAAAACAAAACGTTCTTCCGCAGCCAGAGACTCAAAAAGCCGCTCGAGCGACACGATCTTTCCGTAAAAAAAATCATCGGTACCATAAAAAGTTCCCGCCTGCCGGATCTCAGAGTCATTCGCAGCCGGGTCCCTCAGTCTCGCCGCCAGCTCCGCTTCACTTTTCGCCTCAATGGAGAAAAGACGCTCCAGCTCATTCGCCAACAGCAGAATCCTGGATTTCCCTGCGATTCCGGGATTCGCAGCCCAATTCGGCAGGATCTCCCCCTGCTCCGCGATCAAAAAGAGTCCGATCTCACCGCGAAAAGGAAACGTAACACAAAATCCCGCTCCCTGAAAAGTCTTTGGGCGCTTGAGCGGCAAATGTGCGGACTCGCGATTTTTTTCCGCTGAAAATTCAAACGGCTCGCCTAAAATATCGAGAAAATTTTCCAGCGCAGAAGCCAGAGACTGCAAAAAAAGCGACGTGCGTTTCGATTCCAGCCGGATCTCATCCCGCTCCTTCCCCGAATGACCGCCTCCTTCCGACGCAAGGCCAGGCACGATCCCGCGGACCAGCTCACACATGATCGATTCCGGAATTTCATCTTCCGCTTCCGCTGCCGGCTCCGGACACACATTCCCCGCCGGATCGAAAATACACTCTCCGACCGTTTCAGGCAAAGAAACGCTTCTGGCCAAAAATTCGTCCATCACCAACGAGTTCCCAATGGATCAAAATGAAATGGAGCGGATCCCAAAATTCCGAATCTAGGAAAAACAGCATCACCGGCACGCTCCGGAGACGCGAGGCTCCCTACCTCAAAATATCGGCAAAATTTACCCAATTCTTAAAAAAAGTATTTTCAGCAGCATCTCCCCCAAAGACGATCCCCTCAAAACAGACAAACTCGTTAAACTCAACACAAAATAGATTCTTTTTTTGTGAAATTCAACGCTAAAATTAAGTGCAATCGGAACATTTTGCCGAATGAAAAGATTAAGGAACATTCCCATCGCTCCTCAATTTGATTTTAAAGAAAAAATTTGAAGTGGCGGCGGCCAACTGTGCGCAAACGGAACAGCTCGGGCCCCACCGCATTAACTGCAAGCTCCCCGCGCATTCCAAGACCGATGCACGCATTTTTAAAGTGCGCGTTTCCCGTAAATGGCCGTCAGGGAGAGCTGCAAAATAGAAAACGCAAATCAGAACAGGAACCGAATCGTGAGCAAAAAGTCGCAGGCCGCCAGTAAGGCATGGGGCGGAGTTTTTGAAGAAGCCGCCGATCCGAGAATGGAAAAATTTACCGAAAGCATCAGTTTCGACAGCCGTCTGTACCTCCAGGACATCCGCGGGTCCCAGGCACACGCTTCGATGCTGGAAAAGGTCGGGATCCTGACGTCCGAAGAAAAAACCGCCATCTGTGACGGTCTGGAAAGCATCCTCAAGGACATCGAAGCCGGTAATTTTGAGTACTCGATCAAACTCGAAGACATTCACATGCACGTGGAAAAAGCGCTGATCGAACGGATCGGCGACACCGGCCGCAAGCTCCACACCGGACGAAGCCGGAACGACCAGGTCTCGACAGATTTCCGTCTCTGGGTCCGTGACGCGATCGACATTCTGGACGGTCTGCTCCGGAATCTCCAGAAAGCCTTCATCGACCGATGCGATGCAGATTTCGACTGCATCATGCCTGCATTTACGCACACGCAGCGCGCACAGCCGGTCCTGGCGCCGCACTACTGGCTTTGCTACGTGGAAAAATACGCACGTGACCGGGAGCGTCTCGCCGACTGCCGAAAACGCGTCAACACGCTCTCTCTCGGTGCAGCGGCACTGGCCGGAACTTCCATTCCGATCGACCGTTTCGAAACGGCACGGCTGCTGGACTTTGAGCGCGTCGCCGCGAACTCGCTCGACGTTTCGAGCGACCGGGATTTCGCACTGGAATTCACGTTCTGCCTCGCCCTCATCGCCGAGCACCTCAGCACGTGGGCCGAAGAGTGGATCCTCTGGTCGACCTGCGAGTTCAATTTCATCAAACTCCCCCAGAAATTCTGCACCGGCTCGAGCATCATGCCGCAGAAAGTCAATCCGGACCTTCTGGAACTCATCCGCGGAAAAACTGCCCGCGTAATCGGCGATCTTCAGACGCTCATGGTGCTGGTAAAGGGGCTGATCCTTGCGTACAATCGCGACCTTCAGGAAGACAAAGAGCCCGTTTTCGACGCATTCGACACCGTTTCTGCCTCGCTGGACCTTGCCGCCGACATGGTGCGCGACGCCCAGCTGAATCGGTACGCGATCAACGAACGTCTCGAAAAAGGCTACCTTGACGCCACGACTTTCATGGAATTCCTCATCAAACGCGGCATCCCGCAGCGTACCGCGCACGGAATGGTCGGGCGTCTGGTTCGAAGCGCTATGAACCGCGGGATCGCGCTGGCGGACCTTCCGCTTTCGGAATTTCAGGCAGAATGCCCAGAACTGGATGGATCGGTCTACGAGATCCTCGGTACACGCAAAGCCATCGAGGCTTTCCAGAGCTACGGTTCCACCGCCGCCGTTCAGGTCCGTGCCCAGATCGATGCCTGGAAAAAACGAATGGAAGAAACCAGCGAAGAGTCAAAAAAAGACTAGACCTGAGTCAAAAAAAGACCAGACCTGAGTCAAAAAAAGACCAAGAGCAAAGCCCAATAGACTGAAACGCATGCAAATTTCCGAACCTGAACCGGAAACTGTGTGCTCTGGGGTCCAGCTGAAACGACGCGGTAAAAGAACGTTTCGGCTGGATCTTGCGAACCGCGCCGTTTATTTCGTACAGCCTTTCGCCAATCCTTGAAAAATATGAAAGCAGGAAAAATGACCGTTCAACTGAAATTCGCCCGTTCCACGAAAGAAAACCTTCTTTTCCTGGTATTTTTAAGCGCATTCCTCTTCATTTCGGGTGCGTTCGTACCGGAAAACCAGCCGTTTGCGGGAATTTTTCTTGCGGAGACCTGCGCACAGGACACTGAAGAAGATGATTTTTCTGACGAAGAGGAGGATTTCTTCGACGACGAAGAGGCCGACGACTTCGACGACGAAGAAGCTGACGACTTGGGCGACGAAGAAGCCGACGACTTGGGCGATGAAGAAGTAGACGAAGAAGACGGCGAGGATGCGGAAGATCCGGATTCCGGCGAGGCGGGCTCGGACGAAACAGATGAAAACCCGGACATTAAGGACTCTCTTCTCGAAGAGTACCAGAACGACACGCTTTACTCCATCAAGGACTGGAAGTACGGTGACGCTTCGATCCGCGAGATCCTTGCCTCAGATCCGCAGACCGTTCCGGAACTGGTCGCAGCAGCCCGGGATTTCGCGGCACTTCAGCGTTTCGATCTGGCAAATCTTTTCTACCAGAAAGCGATGGATGCGTCTCCGACTGAAGATGACGTCACGCGTCTGGTCACGACCTACGGACGAGCGTATTTCGTCACCCTTTCAGAGAACGAAAAGATCGCACCAGCCGGGATCGCATTCGGGAAATTCATTCTCAGGTCACTCGAAAATCGATTCCATTCCGACCCGGAATTCATCCAGGAAATGATCGACCAGCTTTTCAGCGAAAGTGAAGAGGAGCGGAAAGTTGCGGAAACCGAACTCATGGCGTACCGTTCCCGTTCCATTCCGGCACTGATCGAAAATTACGCAGATAGAGAGGAAGAGTCCGAACGGAAAGTTCTGGAAAAAATGCTCCTCATGTTCGGCGAAGGACTCACGAGCGCCGCCGCAGCCTGCCTGGAATCGAACTCGGAAGCCCTCCAACTGGCTGCCGTCGATCTGCTTTACGCGCAGGCCTCCCGCAATAATCCGGAAGCGCTGATGCACCTCTTCTACGCAACGGCAGTCGAAGCAGACGGGACAGAAAACACGAAAAATGAAGACGGCGCAAAAGCGCTTCACGAAAAAGCCAAAAAAGCGATCCAGAAACTTTTCTCACTCCGAACGCTGACCTCCGTGACGCAGCGAAAGTTCCTTGAAAAACAGCTCGCGCGGCTCCAGTACGAGAAAAAACTGATCGAAAACTCCGGCAATGTGGACACGATCGAAGTCATTTGGCGCTGGGTCCCGGAAGAAGAAACGCTCCAACCCATGACCGCCAATCGCCTCATGAAGTACCGTCTGAACTCCTACCGGCTCGCAAAAGCGCTCTGGAACATTTTCCCGGAAGATCCGCTGGCGCGCCGAATGCTTTTCATGACGACGTCAGAGTACGTCACGACCTTCCACACCTTCACGGAAACCAAGCTGAAATCGGACCAGATCATTCAGACTGCGGAATTCCAGCGGGTAAAAGAGGAATTTTCCCTCTCGGAGATCGAATCCTATCTGCTGGAATGCCTCGATGCCAAATTCTACGATGCGGCGATCATGGCAGTTTTGGCACTTGGGGAAAAAGGAGATGAAACCCTTCTGCAGGCGATCCCAGCCCGCAAAGGTCATACGGTCACGGATCCCTCCCTTTGCGTTGCACACGAAAAAAGCTACTCGCCGCTGGTCATGGCGCTGCACACGCCGAATCGTCTTCTGCGTTTCGCCGCAGTTCAGGCCATCATGAAACTTGACCCGCAGAAACCGTTCACCGGCTCGTCGCGCCTCACGGACACGCTTGCTTGGTTCCTCCAGACAAACGGACGTTCAAAAGTCCTCATCGGCGAAATGACGACTGCGGAAGCAATGTCGCTCGGCGGACAGCTGCGCCAATTTGAACTTGGCTACGAAATCGCTACGTCACCGCGCGAGATCCTTGAAAAAGGCCTCCAATTCTGCGACTACACGATGATCCTGATGAACGTTCGGCTTCTGGAAACCAATTCGGACCTCCTGATCCAGCAGATCGGATTGGATCCCAGAACAGCAGACGTTCCAATCGTTTTGCTTGCGTGGCCGGACGATTTCAAACTCGCCCAGCAGCTCGCGGAGAGGATCCCCAAATGCATCTGGTATCCGTACCCGTCAAGAAATGAAGACCTTGCGCTCCTTCTTTCTCTTGCCGGCCGGATCAAGACCTCCGTGAACCTCCAAGACAAACAGCGGATCGCAGAAACGCGGGCGGTCCTCCTTTGGACTCGCGACATCATTCGCTCCCATCAAAGCGGATGGGTCCAGAAACGCCGTTTCAATGCGTCTCCTGCCGTAAAAACCGACGCCATGGATCCCTCGATCCTTGAAAACGCAGGATCTGTCAACGCGGGATCCGAGGAAGATGCTCCCGATGCTGAAAATGCCGACGCAGGATCCGAGGACGAAAATGCCGACACGGAAGCAGACGAGGAACTCGATTCCCTGCTTGCAGCCGGCGAATCTCTCCCAGATGCCCAAACGCCCGACTCTTCCAAAGAAACGGAGCCGGATCCCACTGCCCAATGGGATCGCGAACCGCTGCGGATCTACGACATCACCAAACTGATCCCGCCGGTGATGAAGATCTACTTCTATCCGGAATTTCTCAAGGAGGCGCTGGAAGTCCTTCGCTGGACGGGAACGCCGCAGGCTCAGCAGACGCTGGCTTTCATCGGCACGTCGGGAACCTTCAGCTACTCTGCTTCAAAACGGGCTGCGCGTCTGCTGCGTGAAAGTACGCTGCGCTTCGGAGTCCTCATGACGGCAGATCAGATCGGTGAATTCTACGATCTATACAATGAAACGCCCGTCAAAAAAGCAAAACTCCTCGAAGTTCGCGGACTCGTTCTCGACGCGCTGGAAGCTCCGCTGGATCCGAATGCCGTTCCTGACCTTAGCCTTGACGTGGAAGTGCCTCCGGTAGAAGATCCAGAGGAAGATTCCGACGCGGAGGAGTCTGACGATGAGGAAGATCTCGATGAGGAAGATCTCGACGAAGAAGATCTCGACGAAGAAGATCTCGACGAAGAGGAACTCGACGAAGAGGAACTCGATGAAGAGGAACTCGATGAAGAGGAACTCGATGAAGAGGAACTCGATGAAGAGGAACTCGATGAAGAGGAACTCGATGAGGACGAGGAATTCATGGACGAAAACGAAAAAGCTCTGGAAGAAGGTCCACTCGATGAAGAGGATGGCTCCTCCGACGAGGAACTTCCCGAAGATGAGCTGGACGCCGACGAAGACGCGGATGCCAATGATGAGCCGGCCGCGGATGAAGACGCGAATGCCGACGATGAACCGGAAGACGCGGACCTGAACGAAGAGGAACTCGAAGATTTGGAAGACGCTCTGGACATGGAGATCGAGCCGATTTAGGAGACCGGAATGGGATACCGCAGTTTGAGAGCCTGCCTAGAAGACCTTCGCAGGACCGGCAGGCTCATCGAGATCACTCAGTGTGTCGATCCGCATTTGGAAATGGCCGCGATCCAGCGCCGCGTTTACGCAGCCGGCGGTCCGGCACTCTGGTTCTCAAACGTCCAGGGATGCCGTTTTTCCATGGCGAGCAATCTTTTCGGCACACGGGAACGGATCCATTACATTTTCCGCGATGCGGTCAAGATCCTGCCGCGGATCCTTCGTCTTGGAGTCGATCCGGGCGATCTCATGCGCCGTCCCGGTCTCTATCTTACTTGGCGTACTCCGTGGGCCGGCTGGTGCTCACAGCCGAAACGGGTCCGGACGGGGCCGGTCTTTCAGGAGACCTGCACACTTTCTGAACTTCCGCATCTGCATTCCTGGCCGAAGGACGGAGGAGCTTACATCACGCTGCCTCAAGTCTACTCGGAATCTCCTGATTCTCCGGGACTCTTGCACTCCAATCTCGGAATGTACCGCATTCAGCTGAACGGAAACGACTACTCGGCCGCCCTTGGTCAAAATGAGGTCGGGATCCACTACCAGATCCACCGCGGGATCGGGATCCACCATGCGCAGGCCATTGCGCGCGGCGAGAAACTGCGAGTCAACGTTTTCGTTGGCGGGCCTCCCGCGATGGCGCTCGCTGCCGTCATGCCGCTTCCGGAAGGCATGAGCGAACTCCTTTTTGCCGGCATTCTGAATCAGCGCAGGATCCGAATGGCCAACGTTCCCCGAATGGCCAACGTTTCCAGAACGGCGAATACTCAGTCTGTCGGACCGCAAGCACTTCTCCCCGTTTCGGCCGAGGCGGACTTCGCGCTGTGCGGCTGGCTGGACCCGGACGTTTTGAAGCGGGAAGGTCCATTTGGCGACCATTTGGGGTACTACAGTCTGGAGCATGACTTTCCTGTCCTGCACGTCGAAAAGATCTTCTGCCGCCGCGACGCAGTCTGGCCGTTCACGGTCGTGGGACGCCCGCCGCAGGAAGACTCGATGATCGGTGAGTTCATTCACGAGATGGTCCGAGACCTCATGCCGAACACGATCCCGGGAGTCCGTGAGGTGCATGCGGTCGACGACTGCGGAGTTCATCCGCTTCTGCTTGCCATTGGATCAGAACGCTACGTTCCGTACCAGGATCCGCGCCGTCCGATGGAGCTCTTGACGCTCGCAAATGCGATCCTCGGCACGGGTCAGCTTTCACTCGCAAAGTATCTGCTCATCGCAGCCGGCGAAGATGATCCGGAGCTGCACGTTCAGGATGTTCCGCGTTTTCTGCTCCATATGCTTCAGCGGGCGGACTGGCGCACGGACCTCCACTTCCAGACCGGCACGACGACCGACACGCTGGACTATTCCGGCGGAGGTTTCAATCGCGGTTCCAAACTGGTCATCTCTGCCGCAGGTCCTATCCGGCGCACACTTCCGCGTGAGCTTCCGCTTTCACCGTCCTCTCTGCCTGCCGGTTCAACTGCCGGTTCAACTGCCGGTTTGGGGTCCGAAACCTTCGGAACCGCTGCGAACACAGACTCCGACGGTCTCGCCATTCCGGAAAAATTTCAGATCGGTCGACGGACGGTCATTTTGCCGGGGATCCTGCTTTTGGAAGCTCCCCCATGGCGCGACGACGGAACGCAGCATGATGCGGAACGATTCGCAGAGCGGTTTTGCGCCGCATTTTCGCCGCATGATCCGCTCAACGCCTTCCCGCTGATCGTTCTGACGGACCGGGATTCCTGCGCCCCCGCTTCGGTCCGCGATTTCTTGTGGACCACCTTCACCAAAAGCGACCCGGCACGTGATGTCTTCGGGATCGGTCCTACCGTGGAAAATCGGCACGTCGGTTTTGAAGGCTCACTCCTGATCGATGCGCGCCGCAAGACTTTCCATGCCCCCGAGCTAGAAGAGGACCCGGAGATCACCCGCCGCGTGGAAGCCCTCGCCGCTCCGGGCGGCCCGCTGCACGGAATTTACTAAAGAGCGGCACCCGCACTCCATGAAAACGTGAAAACGTGAAAACGTGAAAACGCGGAAGCATAAAACCTAAACGCACGGCAAACAGCCGCCGTCAGTCTTCCCTCTCCAGAGGAACCAGACGTGACGAAAATCCGTCTTGACAAAATGCGGTAGGCACAGTATACTCTGACGTTGCAATGTGCGCAAGATTTCGTTCCTTTTTCCCAACGGAATGCTTCATGGTCTTTTTCCTTCATCCTGTTTTTTTGACGGCGCTGGTGTGCATCGGGATCCCGGTCATGCTTCATTTCCTGATGCGTCCGCGTCCTCAAAAACTGCCGTTTCCCGCACTGCGTTTTCTGCAGTCCCGCGAAAAGACCTGCCGCCGGTCGCTTCGTTTGAAGCACTGGCTCCTGCTGGCAGTACGGATGCTCTTGGTCGCATTTCTCGTTCTTCTTTTTGCGCGTCCCGGTTTTCAGACAGCTGGTGACGAGGTAAACGGTCTGAAGATCAGTGAGACTACGGACGCAGCAGAGACTACGGACGCAGCAGAGACTGCGAACGCGGCAGGATCCACAGAGCCCACAACTCCTGCCGAGTACTCAAATGCCCCAACGGCAGCCATTTTCATCTTCGACACTTCCGTACGCATGGACTACGTTTTCGAAAACCGAAACCGTCTTGGATTTGCGCAGGAGTACGCGATCCAGCTTCTTGCCGGGCTTCCCTCCCAAAGCGTCGCAGCGGTTCTGTCAACGCACCTGACGTCTCCTGCATTTTCTCCGGATCGCGGTGAGATCCAGCGGCAGATCCAACAGCTTCAAACCTCTGCCGTTTCCCGTTCCATTCCAGAGATCCTTCCAGATGCACTGGCTCTTTTGAAGACCTCGCCGTTAAAGCATCAGGAGATCTTCATCTTCACGGACCGAACGTCACGAAGCTGGAGAATGGAGGGTGCCGGTCAGCGTACGCAGCTGGGATTGGCACTCAAGACCGCTCGCAATGAATTTCCGGATCTCAGGATCTCGCTCGTCGATCTTAGCGTTCCGCAGGCTCCGAACGCCCGGTTGGAGATCCCGGAGGAAAGTGCGTTCCGTCTGCTTTCCGGAGGGACGGCAGAGATCCAGACCAAACTTTTCTGTTCAGACGGAAAAGCACACCGGGTCGGAGTCTTTCTGCTCGACGAAATGGGTGAGATCCAGCTTCGCGGTGAACTGACAGCACACGCAGAAAATGCGGGAAAAGACGCAGCAGCTCCTCATGAAGAAACGGCCGTTCCGTTGACGTTTCAGCTTGGGGGATTGAAAAACGGCCCCAACCAGGGATTTCTTGCTCTTTTGGACGGAGACGCACTTTCCGCGGACAATGTGCGCAGTTTCACGCTCCAGAAAGATCCGCCTACTCCCATTCTGATCGTCGCAAACGAACCTGCGGAGAAAAATGCGTTCTTTCTCCGTCAGGCACTCGCGCCGCTTCAGTTCACGCTCGAAAATCGTGCAGGATTTGAATGCACGATCCTCTCCTTCGAGAAATTTTCCCGCTGGATCCACGGCAGCCGGACGGCATCTTCGGAAACATTACGGAGCGATCTGGAACATTTCCACGCGATTTTTCTTCTGGATCCGCCAAAATTCAGCATTCCGGAATGGAATCGTCTCGCGCAGTACGTAAATTCAGGCGGCGGCGCAGCTTTCATTCTTGGTCCGTCACTGGAAAACGTAAAAGATTTCCAGCAGGCAGAAGCGCGCACACTGCTTCCGGCCGTCCCTGGATTCCAGGCACGATTTCCCGACGGAACGTTCCTGGCTCCTCAGCTCCAGCTTCCGCATCCGATACTCCGCACCTTTCAGGAACTTGATTCTCCCGTTCCGTGGGATGAAGCTCCCGTTTTCCGTGCCTGGACTCTGGAGGATCCCAAATCAGACGCGCAGTCTCTTTTCACGTGGTCCAACGGTTCACCTGCATTCCTTTCGGCACAGTCCGGAGCCGGGAGAGTCCTGCTTTTCGGCACATCGATCCACCCAACTCAAAACGATTCACGCACCGTCTGGAATCTCCTGCCGCGCGGTGATTCGTGGGTCTTTCTCATCCTGATGAATGCTGCTGCGGAATACCTAACGGCAGAAGAAGAGATCTCCGCAAACATTTTGACGCAGGAAACCCTCGCATTTCCTCTGCGCGGCGTACAGGAAGAACGTTTTCTGCTGCAAAGACGGACCTTTTCCCATCCGAACTCCAGTGAGAGTAAAGATCTCGGCACAGATCCAGCCATGGTTCCGGAACATCCTGCCGTTTCCCGCGTCTCGGCGAATGAAAATGGAACCGCGCCGCACTCCGACGCTCTGTCGGACACCAGCATCACCCTCGTGCCGGATCCGGAGCACCGTTTACTCGGAATTCCCGGTCTGGAGCAAACTGGAAATTACCGCGTTTCGGGAACGCAGAATGAATTTTTACGCGGTTTCAGCGTCAATCTTCCGTTCGCGGAAACGGACCTTCAGACGGTCTCACGGGAAGAGCTGCGTCCCATTTTCCAGCCTTTTTCCGTCACGTTTCTTGCAGACGCCCAGAAGATCCGGCGCAGCATTTCAGGTTCCCAGTCAAACAGTGAACTTTTCCATTGGATCGGGCTCCTGATCCTCCTCCTGCTGTTTGCAGAAAACTGGCTCGCCAACCGATTTTACCGGAACGGAACGTAAAAACTCCCCAAAAACTCCCAAAAAACTCCAGAATTCTCAGGCTCTGCTCTAAACTCCGCGTTTTGCGTCAAACCAGAAGAGATGGGCTCTCGGTGAAAAACCAAGACCGTGCATTTTCGCAAATTCGAGGACCCACTCTTCACGCATTTGGATCTCCGCGGCCGTCTTTCCCTGCGGCATCAGCAGGACTTTCTCCCGTTCCAGAAATGGAAAACGTTCCAGAAGATCAAGGATCTCCGCAGTGTCCTCCTGCGAATCGGCGACGAACTTGAGCTGCCAGTCCTGTGCATCCTCGATGAGCGGTCTCAGTGTTTCGGAAACGTCGCACGATCCAGGCGGATTTCCGGAATTCCGCATCTTCGGGCTGATGGAGACCAGCGCACACCCAGTCGGTAAAAAGCGGGATCCGGAAGTCTCGACTGTGACGTGAAGTCCCATTTTCTGCAATTCCCGGACCAGCGTTTTCGTTTCAGGAAAAAGAAGCGGCTCACCACCCGTGAGGACGACGTGAGAGATCGGACGGTCCAGGATGGGCTCCGGAGTCCAGAGGTCTGCGCCGCGAACAGCCAGCCGGCTCGGTCTTTCCGACGCGTTCTGCCGGATCCGATCCGCGGAAAATTCCGGAAAATGGGGACTTCGGAGCATTTCGTTCACTTTTTCCAAAATGCTGTCCAACGTCTCGCTGCATCCGTCGGAAGCGCTCTGAGCGTACGGAGTGTCGCAAAAACAGCACCGAAGATGGCACCCAGCCAGGCGAATGAAAACCGACGGCGTCCCGGTCAGCCGACCCTCTCCCTGCCATGATACAAAAATTTCCGAAACAGAAAATTTCATCTTTTCTTCTTTTTCCCGTCGTTTTCTTACTGCCGTTTCGTTTTACCGCTTCCTCTTTGCCGGGAACCGTTCCCCCGCAGACCGCTTTTGAAAAATTCCATTTTACCCTGCCGACAGGAAATTTCAAGTAGGGGATCCCGTAAAAAATCCACCTTCTGGATCAGGTTCTTCCCGAAACGGAAAAACTGCTCTTGATTCAATTCGGATTCTCCACTAAAATGAAATTTTAGAAAAATCAAAAGATCCGACCAAGATCCGGAAGACCGGGATCCCGGGACCTTCCACCGACGGCACCCATTTCATGTTTGAGCCAATTTTCCACAGCTTTCCCCTCCTAATTTTGTCCCTGCTTCTATCCGGAGCAGCGGCTTGGTGGTGCACGCCCTCAAAAAACGGACGGAAACCGTGGTGCTGGATCCTTCTGCGATGGTGCACGCTTCTGCTTCTCGGCTGGATCTTTGCCAGACCCTCCTCGTTCACGATAGAGACGGAAACCTTTCCCGGAAACGTCTTCATTCTCGCCGACACTTCGCGCAGTATGGAGATCTCCGATGACGGAAAAGAAGCAAAAACACGTTTTTCCGCGATGAAAGAGGCGCTGACGCATTCTTCTGCGGAATTTGGGGCGATGGCGCAAAGCGTTCAGACGGAAGTTTTCGCGTGGGATCAGACCCTTCATCCTCTGGAACTTGAAGCAGACGGAAAGATCCATTTCCCCAATCGTCCGACCGGCGGCGAATCGGCTTTGGGGGCGTCGCTTTTGGAGATCTTGCAGAAATCTGCCGGACGCAAAGTTCTGGGAGTCGTTCTCTTAAGCGACGGCGCACAGCGTTCCCTTCCGCCGCGGGACGCTCTTCCGCAGACCGCTGCACAGCGTTTTCGCCAGCTCGGGATCCCCCTCTACTCCGTCACATTCGGATCCGACCGCCAGAAATCGCAGACGCTGGACGCTGCCGTGGAAGATTTTCTGGCCGCGCAGCGCGTTTTCGTAGAAACGGAAGTCACCGTCACGGGGCGGATCCGGCTGGAGGGACTCGCAAATCAGAAGGTCCCGGTCGAATTGCTCGTTGAAAATGCCGATGGAAAAATGGAAACCGCTGCCCGTACGACGATCCAGGCGGATTCCGGGAACGCGACGCTGCCGGTCCAACTCTCATGGATCCCCAAAGAACCGGGAGAGGTCAAAGTTTCCCTCAGAGTTCCGCCGCAAAATGGTGAAGTATCCGCCGCAAACAATCAGATGGACGCTTTCGTGACGGTCGTCAAGAGCGGACTGCGCGTCCTTTACCTTGAGAGCGCATTTCGGCCGGAAACCGGATTTCTCCGCCGTGCTCTGGATGCCGCGGAAGAGATCCAGCTCGATCTGGTCCGGCTTCAGCGCAGAAACGCTTTGGGAACGGAAAGAGAGCCGGTACTTCAGAATCTTCTGCGTGAAGAGTACGCCGTCATTCTGCTGGGCGACGTGAGTGCAGACTGTTTTCATCCGGAAGATCTCGCTCTCCTCGAAGAAAAGATCGCGCAGGGAACGGGACTTTTGACGCTTGGAGGGCTGGAAAACTACGCTGAAGGAGGCTATGCGGAAACTCCGTTCGCTAAGATTCTTCCCGTTGTTCTGGATCCTGCGGGAAATTCCAACGGAAAATTTCAGCAGAACGCACACTGGAACCAGCCGATCCAGATGAAGCTCACGCCGGCAGGGAAACTCCATCTTGCTCTTGCTCTGGATTCCGATGCCGCATTTTCGGAGCAGCTCTGGTCCCGGCTTCCACATCTTGACGGCGCAAACCGTTTCACAAAATGGAAACCCGGAGCCGTCATTCTTGCGTCGGACAGAACGCCGGAAGGTCAGGAGATCCCGCTCCTCCTCGAGCACTCCTACGGACGAGGAAGAGTCATGGCGATGGCAGCGGACAGCACTTGGCGATGGCAGCTCGGAGGATTTGAAGATGCGCATCGGCGATTCTGGCGTCAGCTCATTTTCTGGCTTGCAAACAAAGAATCGACTCTGGATGGGACGGTCTCTCTGATCCTCCCCCAGCGCCGTTTCCCGCAGGGACAGAAGATCTCATTCCATGTTTCCGCACGGCTTTCCAATGGGAAAACGCTTCCTCTTCCCGCTCAGAATTCCCCCGACGAAAATTGGACCGCATTCATCGGATCCGCCGACGGAACGCAGATCCCGATTCCGCTCACGCCGGAAAAAAACGTCATGGCTGGAACCATTTCCACGCCCCTTCCGCCCGGAGAATTCATGCTGCACGCGGCCGTGACGCACCAGGGACAGAAGATCGGCGAGTCGAAATGCCGATTCCAGGTCTTTCACCACGATCTGGAAATGGATCGGGCGCAGGCAGAACCGCAGCTGATGGCCTCGCTGGCGCTCTCGACAGGCGGAAGGGCCGTGAAGCCGGAAGAGTTGGGGACGCTTTGGAAACAGTTAGCTGAAAATCGGGAAGAGCTCAAGATCGAGCGCAAGATCGAAACGCCGCTCTGGGACCGATGGTGGTGGCTCGCGCTGCTGATCGCATTTCTCACGCTGGAATGGATCCTCCGAAAACGTGCCGGAGCCGTTTGATCCGAAACTGCCCAAAACCTCCTTTTCTAAGTGAGGCGGTGGGGGCCGGGCGGAACTCTTTTTCGACCCAACATCCATGAAAAAAGGCACGAAAACCCACCGCCTGCGGCGATCCCCCTCCATTTCAAACGGAGACAAGAAACTTCGATTTCTGTGCAAAATTTTCCGGG
>JAFQOH010000028.1:0-25733 GCA_017403345.1 Thermoguttaceae bacterium | reverse complement strand
CGAACGGAGAACCGAACGGAGAACCGAACGGAGAACCGAACGGAGAACCGAACGGAGAACCGAACGGAGAACCGAACGGAGAACCGAACGGAGAACCGAACGGAGAACCGAACGGAGAACCGAACGGAGAACCGAATGGAGAACCGAACGGGTAAAATCGAATAAAATCGAAAAGAAAGAGATTTCATGATGGAATGGACACGCGATGCGATCGCAGAAAAATATCTCGCAACGATCCCCTACGCCCTTTACCCGGTCCAAGAAGAAGCACTGCTTGCGTGGTTTTCTTCCGAGCAGGGGGTGATGGTCTGTGCGCCCACAGGGACAGGCAAGACGCTCATAGCGGAAGCGGCGGTCTACGAGGCGCTCGTGACAGGAAAACGCACGTACTATACGACACCGCTGATCGCGCTGACGGATCAGAAATTCCGGGAACTTCAAGCCTCAGCGGAGCGTTGGGGATTCTCGGCAGATGACATTGGACTCGTGACGGGAAACCACAAAGTGAATCCGGACGCCAAGGTCCTCGTCGTCGTGGCGGAGATCCTCTTCAATCGTCTTCTGCATCCGGAAGATTTTGATGATTTTCAGGACGTGCATTCCGTCGTGATGGACGAATTCCACAATTTCAACGACCCGGAACGCGGCATCGTGTGGGAGTTTTCGCTCGCGCTTTTGCCGAAACACGTGCGTCTTCTTCTCCTTTCGGCGACGGTCGGAAATGCGGTCCAGTTTGCGAACTGGCTTGATTTTGAGCATGGGCACCGACTGGAAGTCGTGCAGAGCCATGAACGTAAAGTCCCGCTCGTTTTCCAGTGGGTCGGAGACCAGACGCTCGTGGAGCAGATCCAGCTGATGTGTCTTGGGAGCGAAGAGGAACGGATGACGCCGGCGCTGGTCTTCTGCTTCAACCGCGAAGAATGCTGGAGAGTGGCGGAAGAAATTCGCGGTAAGGAACTGGTGACGCCAGAAGTGAAATCGCATCTGGTCGCGGAACTGGCGCGTTTCGACTGGTCACAGGGAGCGGGACCGAAACTCAAGCAGCTCCTCATCCGCGGCGTCGGCGTTCACCACGCAGGGATCCTTCCAAAGTATCGCCGCATCGTGGAGTACCTTTTCCAGCAAAAGCTCCTGGCGGTCTGTACCTGCACAGAAACACTTTCCGCAGGGATCAACCTGCCTGCGCGTTCCGTCGTTTTACCGAGCATCATGAAAGGACCGGCCGGAAAGCAGACGATGCTGGAATCGGGAACGGCACATCAGATCTTTGGACGCGCAGGCCGGCCGCAGTTCGACACGCAGGGGCACGTTTTCGCGTTAGCGCATGAAGACGATGTCCAGATCCTCCGATGGCAGGAAAAATTCAATCGTTTGCCGGCAGATTCGAAAGATCCGAAGATCCTGGCGGAGAAAAAGGCTCTCAAGCGCAAGCAGCCGAAGAGAAATCCGAATCTCCAGTACTGGACCGAGCAGCAGTTCATGAAATTGCGCAACGCGCCGGCTGGGAACCTGGAAAGCCGCGGTCTGGTCCCGTGGCGAATGCTGTCGTTCATGCTTCGGGTCTCTCCGGAAGTGGAAAAACTTCGCGAGCTGGTGAAGAAGCGTCTCCTTTTCGGAAGGCGTCAGGAAAATGCCCAAAAGGATCTGGAGAGGATGCTCGGCACGCTTTGGAGTGCGGGGTACGTCCAGCTTCAGCCGGAGCCGCCGGCAGAGTGGTTCCCGTCGCTTCCGCGTCCAGATCGGAGTCCCGAAATGGTCCGCGTGACGCAGACGTCCGACGCCGGCCTCTTCACGGAGGAAACTGAAACGGCCGTCGAAACAGAAACGAAAACCGAAACTGGATTTTCTTCCGGAGAAAAGGACTCCAATTCTGAAAAGGCGAATGAAAAGGTCCTGCACCTCGAGACGGACTCCAAAGTAAAAGGGGTACCGAGCCTGGAAATGTGGAAACTCTCCCGTTCACGTTCTGCGGAGGGACCTGCCATTAATGTACCGAAAGCCGCGAAAAAGCACGTCACGAAACCGAAACAGACCGGGTTTGGGGCGGGACTTTTTGACGACCTGGAAGAAGAAGGAAATGCGGAAGGGCAGAAGAAACAAGAGTCTGCCAAAACGGAAGACCGCATCATTTCGGCATTCGATCCGCCGGAAAAAAAGGAAACTGTACCGCAAGAAACGGGAATGGAGCTTTCCTCCTTTCGGGCAGAAAAACAGAATGCCGGATTTGGGGCTGGTCTGCTGGATGAACCGGAATCGCAGGATACCGGTACGGCCTCGACTGCCGACCTTCTTGCCGGACTCACATTCGGCGGCGGGATCCAAATTTCGGCCTCTAAAAAGAGATCCGGCAGTCAAAAAAGCGAAAAAAGTGAAAAAACGAAGCTGGACGCCGTGCCTGAAAAAGATGCCGTGCCTGAAAAAGATGCCGTGCCTGAAAAAGATGCCGTGCCTGAAAAAGATGCCGTGCCTGAAAAAGATGCCGTGCCTGAAAAAGATGCCGTGCCTGAAAAAACGGACTCCCAGGCCTCTTCCGCGGATCTCCTTTCCGGTCTGACGTTCGGCGGCGGGATCCAAACTCCGGTAACTAAAAAAGGGTCTTCCGGCCAGGATCCGGCTTCCGCCAAAGAAAAAGTGAAGGAAACGTCAAAGATGACCGCCGAGACGCCGTCACAGAACGGGCAGGGGGCTGCGGAACAGTGCGTTTCATCCGAGCAAACGACTCCCTCCAAAGCGTGGGTCTTCGTGAACGGCGCGGCAGTCCTGGCATCCAGCGTCGAAAAGAAACCGGAAGAGGAAAAACCGCTTTACGTTCCACAGCTCGCGATCCCGACAGAGACGATGGAAGGCATGGCCAAACTGCGCGGCGTGCATCCGATCTTTGGAACGTGGCTTCTGAACTACCTTCCCCACGCGGACAGAAAGGAACGGCTTCAGGCATTTGAAAGTCTTTTGGAGCTTCCGTACTCGCTCGGTCCTGCGATCCGCGTTCCGCACCAGGATGAACTCCCGCGCGGACGACTGGCATGCGGATACCTGGACGCGCGGCTTTTGGATCTTGGGCTGGCAGTCGAAGCGGAACTGGTCTCCATGACTCCGCAAGAACGCAAAGAACGGCGGGAAGCGGGACTGGATCCGATCTATGCACTGACGTTCGCGGAGAAACTCTACCGGCTCTTCCAGCATGAATGCCCGCTGGTCGGCGATCTGAAAGTCTGGCCGTGCTGGGTCGCAGGAGAAGTGCTCCGCTTTAACGGAAAGTTCAACGCGTACATCAGCGCAAAAGGTCTCCAGAAGCAGGAAGGAATGGTCTTCCGTCATCTTTTGCGTCTGATCCTGCTCCTTGGCGAGTTCATGGAGCTTGAGCTTCCATCCGGAAATTCCGACGAGTGGAAGAACGATCTTGCCGACCTGATCGAGGTCCTGACGAAAGCCTGCGAAGCTGCCGACCCGTCCGGGACCCGCCAGATGCTGGAAGAGGGACTTCGCTGACCTTCCTTCTTTACTGTACCATTTACCGTACAGCCTGCCGGCGGATCATGGATCGGCCGTGCGGCGTAATTTCCTGGATCGGCATTCAGGACCCACCTTTAACCCACAGAAAAAATGATGAACAGAAAAATTTCAAAACTCGCGGCATTGGCCATGTTGCCCGCATTTTGTATCGCAGTCAGTTTGGGCCTCTCGAATGAACGCATTCAGGCTGAGACAGTTTCCGGCACACCTTTGGTTTCTGCAGCATCTTCTGCAGCTGGGCAGCAGGCTCAGGCTGAATGGTGCGTGAAGAATGCGCAGCTCGCGGTCTCCGTCGACGCTGACGGGAAAGTGTCGGTTTTCTGTCTCGATGGGAATCAAAAACCGGCTGGCGGACCGTTCGCGGAATTTCAGCTTCCTGCCGATGGAAAATTCACCCGTCAGGCTCCCAACTGTGCGTCCTTCACGTTTCCGGATCACCGTCTGACTTTTATTGCGCCGAATGACGGAACGCCGGTCCTTCGGGTCGGACTTTGTCCGCTTCGAACGGCCGAGGCACGGACGGTCAAAAATCTGCGTCTTCCGGAGATCCGGCTTTCGGAAGAATTCGCTGCGGATTCCGTGAAGGCTCTCGGTACGGCCGGTCTGACTCCTGTGGACGGGCACAAAGGCTCGTATGCGTTTCTTGCGGTCGCGCAGCCGGAGACCCGCAAGGGGGTCGTCTGCGGGTGGATCACGAGTCTGAAAGGGAGCGGGATCGTCTTTTCTTCCAGGACGCCGGACGGAAAAGGGACCGCGATCCAGCCCGAAATGCAGTACGGCCGGTACCCGATTCCCGCAATTTCGGCAGAAAACGCAGAGACGACAGTTGACCGGAGCGTGGCGGGAGACGTCGGCGAGTGGTTCGTGCTCGGTGCGTTTGATGATTCGCTGGATGGTCTCGAAACGTACGCGGACCAGATCGCGGAGTTCCACCAGATCCGCATGAAACCGCAGATCTCCGGCTACTGCACATGGTATTCCAACCGGTACGGCGGGGCGGGAAATGAAGTTTCGACGCGAGAATTCGCGGACGCCGCCGCGGAAAAACTTGTGCCGTACGGGATGAGTTTTTTCCAGATCGATGACTACTGGCAGCTTGGAAAAAAGGTCAACGGACCGAAAAAGAACTTCACGGCACACGATCCGAATGGTCCGTACCGTTCCGGAATGAAACCGACGGCAGAGTACCTGAACTCGAAAGGTCTGCGTGCCGGGATCTGGTTCATGCCGTTTTCTGGGAACTGGAATGATCCGTACTATGCGGACAAGCAGGAATGGTTCGCGAAATCGGCGATCGACTATCCGGAACCGGGACAGAAAAATACGCGGCGGTATTCCGGAATCAACCAGAAAAAAGGTGCCCCCTACGAAACATTCTGGGGCGGTACGTCGCTCGACATGACGGACAAAGACGTCGAGAAGTACGTGCATGACGAAGTGGATCAGATCTCGAACAAATGGGGTTACAAGTACTTCAAATACGACGGTATGTGGACCGCGATGGCGTGCGAACAGCTCTACGTCAATGACGAGTACTTGCCGGACGATCTGGGGCTTCAGATCTTTGACGACATGACGAAAACCAACGTCGAGATCTACCGCAAAGGGCTGAAGATGGTCCGTGCGGCAGGCGGAGATGACGTTTTCATTCTTGGCTGCAATGTGTCGCAGAACATGCGGACGATGGCTGCTTCCTACGGTCTGGTCGACGCGATGCGCATCGGGCCGGACAATGGGGCGAGCTGGTCAGGGATCTGCAAGGGGCCAATTCGCGGAACGGCACGCTATTTCTTTAACGGCCGCGTCTGGTTCAATGACCCGGATCCGGTCTACGTCCGAGATTCCATCCCCCTCTCCCACGCACAGTTGATCACCTCCTGGGCCGCCGTGACCGGGCAGCTTTTCGCGTTCAGTGACTGGCTCCCGGAGCTTTCTCCAGAACGCGTGAACGTACTCCAGAGAACGATCGCGCCGGCGTGCCTCTACACAGCACGGCCTCTGGACGTTTTTGAAGTCCCGCTGGCGAATGTCTGGAAAGTGACCCGTCCGGAGAAATTCGCTTCCGGCTGCGAAGTGAAACCGGATGCCGTCCTCTTTGGACTCTTCAACTGGTCGGAGAAAGAAGCACTGAGCATCGAGAAAACGGCCGCGCAGCTTGGATTGGATCCCGACGCACAGTACGCGGGATTCGTTTTCTGGGCGGATTCCTTCGTCCCGCCGTTCCGCGGTGCGCTGAAATGCGAGCTTTCCGGAGGTTCCTGCCGCGTTCTCTCGCTCGTTAAACTGGGAAATGAACCGCAGCTGGTCAGCACGAATCGGCACGTTACCAGCCCGCTTTTCGAGGTGAAGAACGTGAAATGGGACGCGGAAAAACTCGTACTTTCCGGCACGAGCACTGTCGTCGCGAATGATCCGTACGAGCTGCGTTTCATTCTTCCAGGCGGCGTAAAACCGGTCGGAGTTGGAGTTTCCGTTTCTGAAAAGACGCAGAAACCGGCAGAAATGGTCCTGGACGGCAGAACGCTCCGCGTGCGCTTCACGTGCGGTGATTCTGGTGAAGTCCGCTGGTCGATCGCGTTCGAACGCGGAGAAACTCCAGTCCCGCAGACGGTGAAGCCGCAGAATTTGACGGGCGGTTCCACGTACCATAAAATCAGCCTGACGTGGGATGAAACGCCTAATTTCGGTTTCCTTCTGACGAAAACGTACCCGGATGGAAGCAAAAAAACGTTTACGCTCACCTCAAATTCCTTCACCGACTTTGACGTAAAGACGAGCGAATCCTACGTTTACGCACTTCAGGCAAAAGGTTGGGAGGGGGACCTTTCGTCTTCCGTGGAACTCCGCGTCGCCATGCCGGAAACGATCGTTTTGCCGCCGCTTCCGCCTCAGCCGGACGTCAATATTGCGGACTTGAAACCTCTGAAGGCAAGTACGCAGTGGGGATCGGTCCAGGCGAATCGTTCTGCCGCCGGGCATCCGCTGACGCTCAACGGCAAAGTCTACGCAAAAGGCGTGGGCATTCACGCGGCTGGAAATCTGACGTATGCGGTCCCGGAAGGGATGACGCGCTTCACGGGCGTCGTGGGACTTGATGATTTCCACACGAAAGACCCCCGCCGTTCCGTTTACATTAAAGTCTGGACGGACGTCTGCGAGATGGGAGAGCCGCAGGTTTTGGCCGCTGAGTCGCCGCTTTTGAGCAATCCGACGATCAACGTTTGGCACTTCAACATTCCGCTGGATCCCCGCGTGAAGCAGATCCGGCTGGAAATGGATCCGACGTCTGACGGGATCAACTGCGACCACGTCGACTGGGTCGATACCGGCTTCTGCCGTGACTGATCGGTGCATCAAAGAGGCGGGAAAGTTCTTTTGACTCCCGCCTTTCCTTTTGCAAATTTTCGGATCTTCCAAACCAGACTCCATTTCATCAGGAGATCTTCATGACATCCTTAAAATCGATTCTTCTCCTTAGTTTTCTGGTACTTTTTCCGAGTACGTCTAACATTCTGGCTGCTTCGGAACTTTTCCCGTTCATGGCAGAAGGAGCGTCGCTTCCTCAGATCTGGACGCCGCCGCACGGAAATGAGCCGGCCGGCATGAATGGTCAGGTGCGGGCCGTTGGCGACATTTTCGTCGATGCATCGGGGGAACGTCTGCGTTTCTGGGGAACGAACCTCTCGTTTAAATCCAATTTTCCGGACAAAAAAGATGCCGCGGCACTCGCGAAACGTCTTCGCACGTTCGGTTTCAACGTCGTTCGGCTTCATTTCGTCGATACGGAGATCTGGGGAAAATACCGAAACGAACTGGGCTGCCGAAAGATGGATGAGGAAGAGCTGGACCGTCTCGACTGGTTCATATTTCAGCTGAAAGAGTGTGGGATCTACGTCAACATCAATCTTCACGTCGGCCGAGTGCTGGACGAACGCGACGGAAATTTCCCGGAGGCCCGGCGGCTTCCTAATATGCAGAAAGGTGTGGGGAGTTTTCTGCCGGAAATGCTTGAGCGCGAAAAGGAGTACGCGCGCGATCTGCTCACGCACGTGAATCCGTACCTTGGGAAAAACTACCTTGAGGATCCGTGTGTCGCGTGCATTGAGATCAACAATGAGAACTCGATCCTCTGTGAGTGGAACTGCGGCCATCTGGATGACCTTCCGGATCTTTACGCAAAAGAGCTTGAGGCCCGGTGGAACGCGTGGCTTCGGAAACGCTACGATTCGACGGAAGCGGTACGTGAAGCGTGGAATTCCGTGGATCTTCCGCTGGGTGAGGAACGGATCCCAGACTGCGAATTCTCCAGTGCCGAGACGTTCCGAAAAGCGCCGTGGTTCCTTGAAAAAGGACGCGGAACGGAGGCGGACGTTTCCGTGGATGAGGAGACCGGGGTCCTCCGGATCGACGTTCAGAAAGCGGCGGCGAACTGGGATCCCCAATTTTATCTGACGCAAAATCACGTGGAGTGGGGCCAGCCGTTTCTCGCGGAGTTCCGCATTCGTTCCACGGTGCCGAAGCAGCTCGTTTTTTACTTCATGGAGGATCACTCCGAATGGCGTTCCGTGATCCGAAGATTTCCCGTCACGAACGAGTGGCAGACCGTCAAGATGAAGATCCGTCCGAACTTTTCCGACTCCAGCGTCCGCTTTGGCTTCGCTGCGCTGGAGGGCGTCGTGGAGATCGACCGGTTCAGCGTACGTCTTGGAGGTTCCTTTGGGCTGGCGGCGGGAGAGTCGCTGGAAAACGGAACGATCTCTTTCGTCAAATTCAAGAACGAGAGCGCGACGCTGGAACAAAAGCAGGATCTTCAGGAATTTCTGCTCGATCTGGACCGCGAGTACTGGCAGACGATGTACCACTGGCTCAAAGAGGAACTGAAGCCGAACGCGCCGATCGCCGGGACGCAGCTCCGGTACACTTCGACTCACGCGCAGGCAGAGCTGGACTACTGCGACATTCACGAGTACTGGTGCCACCCGAATTGGCCGAATCGTGCGTGGGACTACTCCGACTGGTTTGTGGAGAATCGGAATTTCATGGAGCGTTTGGCTTCGGATCGGACGTACCTTGGACTAGCCAACCTTCGAGTGGCGGGGAAACCGTACGTTTTAAGCGAATTCAACCAGCCGTACCCGAATCTTTACTCGGCTGAGGGCTTCGCGGTCACGGCATGCCTCGGCGCGTTCCAGAACTGGAGCGGAATTTACTCCTACTGCTGGGCGCATGACCGAAAGCATCGTGACGGAAATCCATTTTTCGATCTCTGTGAAAACTCGATCCTTCTCGTTCACCATCCGGCACTGGTCGATCTTTTCGTTCGCGGTGATCTGAAGAGCGTCACGGAACTTCCGGACCCGCCGATGGCCGTTTTGGAGTTAACGAAAGCGGAAGAGTGGGCGTTTCTGCGCAAAGATCTCGGCGGATACCATCGGAAATTTTCGGCTCTCGGCATGAAGAGTACCGATGCGTTTCAGGCATACTGCGCGCTGCGTCTTCCAGATCTGCAGATCTCCGATCCGCTCACGGACTCCGTCCCGGCTCTGAACCGTCAGCCCGGCTGGAATGCGAAAGCGGAAAAAACCGTTTCGGGGAACGTTTCGGAAAGCACTCCAAAGCAGCTCGTTTCACCGACGGGAGAAGTACGCTGGAATGGAGAAGAGGCCGGAAAAGCGTACTTTTTGGCCGACACACCGAAGACGAAATTCTTCACCGGAAAAATCGCCGGCAGGTCTTTCACCTTCCGTGACGGCACTCGGCTGACTCCGGGAGAAACGCTCCTTGACTGGGCGGCGGTCTCGCTGACTCAAACCTCGAAAAAGACTTGGCTGCTCGCCGCGACGGGCGTCATGAAGAATTCCGGGGCAGCGTACCGACCGTACGATCATCCGGAAATGAAGGACGCAGAAGATCTGCGCGCGCTGGAAGGCACGAAACTCTTTTCGCCGAAACGCGGCCAAATGCCCCGTCTCTGTGAAGGGATCCCGCTTTCGCTCATTCTTCCGGTCCCCGCTCACCAAACGGTCACCATTTCCGCGCTGGACGGCAATGCGGAAAAGACCAATTCCGACGCCTGCACAGTCCGCAGGATCTCCGATTCGGAAGTAGAGATCCGTATCTCGCCGGAGACCCAAACGCTCTGGTATCTGCTGGAGATCGGATCTCCGGAAAATTAAAAAAGCGGGAAACTCCAGGAGCTGAGCTGATCGAGTTCCCGGAAATGCGGCGTGATCGGAAATGCGGCGTGATCGGAAATGCGGCGTGATCGGAAATGCGGCGTGATCGAAAATGCGGCGTGATCGAAAATGCAGCATGATCGGAAGTACGCCGCAGGAAAACGTTCAGCCGCCCCCCCCAAAAAGTCATTTTCAGAAGTTCCCTTTCCAGTCGTATTTGTACAATTTCGCGTACATTTTGAACCATCGGGCCTGCTCCGCGCCGTCGGTCAGGAAAAGGATCGGATGCGGACCGCGGTACATATCGCAAACGTTCTCGAGTTTATCCATATCCATCCGAAAACGAGTCGTACAGCCTCCGGCAGAAGTAAATTCGGGAGAACTGATGATCTGGCCGGTATACGCGGACAGCATTCCGTCAAAGGTAAACTTGGCGATCAGTCCCTGAGCGTTTTCGGGGAATCGGGCATCGATCGCGGCGGTTTTGGGAAGCATATGCGCAAACGGACGAATGAAAAACGGAAGCTCCGGTTTGTTCTGATATGCCGGATACATCTGAAGCCCCGTCGTGCAGTGCGAGCCGTAGTACTCATTCCGTTCGGTATCAAAATCCGGATTATGAAGGAATCCCGCCCGGTCGAGCAAATGATTCCCCAGCATCATCGTGAGGAGGGAATCTGCCTGGTCTTCACACGCGCACGGCGACAGAACGCTGTTGAGGAGCGAAAAGCCGATGCACGGTTTACGTTCCTTGAGCATCAGACACTTGATAGTCACAGCATCCGCTTGATAGCGTTTCTTCAGAAGCTGGAGCGTGTACCAGGAACGGATCCCGTGCTGAATGTACACATCGTCCACGTCGATCACTTTTTGAGCCTTAGCTTTGAACGCCTTCGCCATATCGAGAAGCTCCGGAGAGTCGGCAACGGAATCGAACAGGTCATTGTAGATATGAGCCGGCACTGCGGCGATCTCAACATTGAGCCGGTCTGCGTTGGAACAGGAAGGAACGGTGATCTTTTCTTCCGGGTAATCTCCAACGCGGATCATTCTGCTTTGCGAGAGCTTCTTATGCGCGTTGACCGACCGAAGTGCCCCCTCGATCGCAGACCAATTTTCAAAGGAATGGATGAAAAGCAGATCGGGACTGTTCGCCAATGCCGCGTTGGGGAGCTGATGGCTGGCTCCGACCGGAACGTAGACCACAGCAGGCAGTTCCATTTTACCGCACATCTCGGCGACCCAGTTCTGCATCGTGTTCCAGAAGCAAAAAATAAACACCGCGTCCGGCTTCTGCTGTTTCATCTGCTCAACGAACTGCGCGGCCGCCGATCTAGTGTAAAACGTCGGATAGAAATCGATCTCCATTCCCAGCCGAACATTGACCTCCTCGATCTTCGCCCGAAACTGCATTTCACGCTGTGCCGGCTCATAATACGGCCCCGGATAGGTCGACCATTTATTCACCGCCCAAAAATCCTCGAACTCCCCCGCCTCAACGACTTCGCGCGGCGGATACATAAACGCGACTGTGACCTTCGCCGGCGACTTCGGAAGCGGTTTGAACTCCTCACTTACCTCCTTGAGCTCGGCAGCAAAAGCGGTTTGAGACATCACGGCAGCCGTTCCAACCGCCGCAGCAGTTCCCGTTTTGAGAAAATCACGGCGGGACACATCGGACACACCGTCTTGAGCACAGCAAAATTCACACATAAGGGACTCCATGCAGGATAAAAGGCAGGATACTTCAAAAACGAACGGCAAGCTCTAAACCTCATTTTCAGGCAAGAGTTACCTCTACTGAAAACACATTATAACAAGAAAGAAATGCGCTGTCAAGGAGTTTTGCATGGGAGTGAAATTTTTAGTCCATCCGGCAGGCTGCGTACCAGCTTCACCACAGCAGTGGTTTCTGCGGCAAAATAAATCAGGATAGGTACGCACATCTAGATAGGTACGCACATGCTGAAATAGTTGAAAAAGAGCGTGAAATTCGGAAAGATTTTCCGGAAAAAACTCCTGAAAGATGAAAAATTTGGAAAATTTCGTCAAAAATCGGAGGATCGGGCTTTTCAAAAGGCAGGATTCCGGGTAAAATAAAAGAGTCAAAGTCTCGTGAGGCAGTGTGCGTTCACGATAGATCCGCAAGAAATTTTCCGATGCTTCGGCCTTTTCAAAGGGAGGAAGTCATGCGTTTTTCATTATTTGGCAGTTTTGCACTGCTGTTTACGGCATCTCTTTTGCTGTGCAGTCATTCAGCGGCACAATATGCGCCATCGGTCGCTTCACCGTATCCGGCTCCGGGTACGGCGACGACGCCCTCGGCGATGCCGCCGGGAATGAGTGCGGGAGCGGGCGCAGTTCCTGGCCGTGCTCCTATCCAGAGTGCCACGCCGAATTCCGTCAACACTCAGTATCCGCAGGGTGCCGCGTCGCCGTTTGCCGTCACCGGGGCGAATGGACGTCCCATGCCGACGCTCAATCCGTACCAAACGATGCAGTCTCCGCAGACGCGCTCCTTCAACGGTCCCGTCCAGTACGGACAGCACACGCCGGCTGCGGCTCCGGAAAAACCGTTTTCGGATTACGAAGCGGCACCGGTCCTCAGTCCGTACATGCAGCTTTTCCGACGCGATAATTTCACCGGTATCGACAACTACAATCTGTACGTAAAACCGGCACTTGAAGCGGAAGCAAAGCGGCAGCAGATGCAGCAGCAGCTCAATGCCATCCAGCAGAATCAGAATCAGACGCAGGTCCAGCAGCAGGCGCAGTTCAACTCGAACGTGGGAGCCTCGACCGTGGGGGCAGCTTACGGCCAGATGAACACAGGGATGAATGCGAACAATCCGGGCGCCTCTTACGGTTTCTCCGGTTCCGGACCGACGGTGCATGTGGATCCTGCCCGTGCTCAGGAGAAGACCGACAAAGAGAAGATCGACGAGGAGGCTGAAGAGGACCAAGAGGCTGCTCAGCCTGCGTATTTCAATCCGTACGCTCCAACGCGCCGCGGTGTCGTTCGTCCGCACTACGAACCTGCCGGGAAATAGCGTGGGCGCAGGGACAAAATACTGCCGCGAAGTTTTTCGCACCTTAAGCGTTTTTTGCTGAAATTTCATGGGGAACGGCCGTTTTCGTTCCCCTTTTTCCTTTTGAAATGAAAGAAAGTATTTGCCGTGAGTCAAACTGTTCGTCCTGCGGGTCAAAAGCTCCGTTCCGCACTCCTGTTTTTCCTGAAGATCGGCCTTTCGCTGGGGATCCTCGGATTCCTCGTCTGGCGTGCGTTTCAAGATCAGAACACGGTGAACGGTCTGCTGCACGGCGAGAAGATCTGGACGTCCCTGGGACTTGGTTTCTTCTTCACGTTCATTGCCGTTCTCGCGACGATCATCCGCTGGCGGTACCTCGTGCGGATCCAGAAACTCGATGCGGATCTCTGGACGACGCTGCGCGTAGGGTACATCGGGTACCTTTTCAATCTCGCACCAATGGGGATCGTGGGCGGTGATCTGCTCAAAGCCTGGCTCCTGACCCGTCATGAAAAGGCGAAGCACCCCAACGCAGGGCCCATCGTGCTCGCGTCGGTCTTCATTGACCGAATGATCGGACTGTACGCGCTTTTCATGCTGGCGTCGCTCGTCGTTCTTGGAATGGGGATCCTTGGAGATCCGGAGACCACGCCGACGCTGCGTTCTGCATCCTGGGCGGTTTTGATCGCGTGGGGGATCGGAACGGCTGCCGGGTTGGCGCTTCTGTGCCCGCCCCCCTCAAAAAAGGAACTTCCGCCGCCGCGGTCACGTTTTGAAAAGACGTTTCGGGAACTTGCAGGAAGTGTGCGTCTTTACCGAAATCATCCGGTCCAGCTCATGTGGATCCTGGCAGCGAGTCTCCTCATCCACGTTTCTTTTGCCACTTCGATCTACTTCCTGGCAGACGGGATCTGGCGCGGGAATGAGCCGCCGACGTACCTTCAGCATCTCTACATTTCACCGACCAGTATGTCCATGTCTGCCGTGCCGCTTCCTGTCGGACCGGTCGAAGTCGTGTTGGATGAACTGTACCGCGACGAAACGGGAAAACCCGGAATGGGACTCGTCGTCATGCTTGCGTACCGTCTAGTCTGCCTCGTGACGGCGATGCTGGGTGTCTTTTTCTATTTCTCTTCCCGAAATGAGATCCGCGAAACGATGGAAGAGCAAAACACGCCGCAGACCGAATAAATTCCGATCACCGGATGGTGTGGTACAGTGCGGCATCCTGCTCGAAACTGATCCGGATTGGAAACTTGAAAAGGAGCCCCCAAAAGGAGACTGAAAATGAAGAATTTCCGAATTTTAGCGGATGGAAACTGGTGCCTTTCTCTTTTTTGTGCGGTACTTTTAAGTACTTTGCACTGCGGCTTGGCTGCGGCGGGAGAAAAAGCTGAAAAGAACGTCAGGACGCATTTTTCCCAAGCCGTGCAGACTGCGGGACGGACGGCGATGGGGATCAATTTCGGAGGACCGGCGGACTGGAACACCGAGTTGCCGTTCGTCAACGTCTTCTTTGAGTCGCGCCGTTGGATCAGTCAGCGTGAAGGAGAAAGCTGGGGAAAAGGGCCGGAATTGGAGCTGGACGAACGCGGCTGGGTGCGCCGTCTGGAGCCGAACTGCTTTGCCGAGACACCGCTGTGCACGATCGAAGGCGCCCATTTTCCGAGCGGGACGTACACGGTACGGTATCGCGGAAAAGGGAAGGTCACGTTCATGAACGCCTGGGTCCTCGAAGAGCGTCTGGGGGAGATCCGCATTCAGGTCGATGCGAAACACGGTGCGTTCTGGCTCCAGATCCGCGAGACCGATCCGACCGACTATCTGCGCGATTTTCAGGTCTTCCGTCCCGGCTTTGAAGACGAAGCGAAACGGACCTGCGGAATGTGGGATCCTGCGCTCATCGCACGCTGGAAAGGCGTCGACACCGTCCGATTCATGGATCTTCAGCACACAAACGGCTCGAAACTCGAAAAATGGTCCGACAGACCGGTGGTCGGCGATGCGTCGTTTTCGGAAAAAGGCGTTCCGCTGGAGCTTCTCTGCGAACTGGCGAATCACCTGAACGCAAATGCCTGGTTCTGTGTGCCGCATCGGGCGGACGATGAATTCGTGCGTAAAATGGCACAGACGATCCGAACGCATCTGGATCCGCATTTGAAAGTCTACATTGAGTACTCCAACGAGGTCTGGAACGGGCAGTTTGAGCAGTGCCGGTACGCAGAAGAGCAGGGAATGAAACTGCTTCCGAACGAAAAACCATGGGTGCGCGCGTGGGCGTGGACGGCACATCGGTCACGCGAGATCTTCGGCATTTTCCGCGAGGTCTTTCCCGAAAAAGAAGGCCGTCTCGTGCGTGTTTTAGCCTCGCAGGCCGCGAATGATCACGTTTCCAAGCAGCTTTTGACGTTCTCCAACTGCGCGGAAGTCACCGACGCGCTGGCGATCGCGCCGTACGTGATGCACTGCATTCCGAATGAGTACGCTGACGAATTCATTTCCCGCGGAGTCGACGGTGCGCTGGAACTCCTTGAAAAAGAGAAACTTCCCAACGCGGTCGAATGGATGAAAAAGCAGAAAAAAACGGCCGACGAACACGCTGTCGCGCTCATCTGCTACGAAGCGGGACAGCATCTGGTCGGACTTTGGGGCGCAAATGACCGAGAGGAACTCAACGCCGTCTGCCTAGCTGCGAATGCGTCGCCGCGAATGGGACGGATCTACGACGCGTACTTCCGCGCGTGGGAAGAGGTCGGCGGTGGGCTTCTCTGCCACTTCTCCTCGACGGGACGCTGGAGCAAATGGGGATCTTGGGGACTCTTGCAGTACGCGGACGACGACGTTACGGAGTCGCCCAAATACCGTGCTTTTGAGCGTGCGCTGAAAAGGTGGAACGTGCCGAAAGCGGAACCGAAAGCGGAACCGAAAGCGGAACCGAAAGTAGAACCGAAAGTAGAACCGAAAGTAGAACCGAAAGTAGAACCGAAAGTAGAACCGAAAGTAGAACCGAAAGTAGAACCGAAAGTAGAACCGAAAGCGGAACCGAAAGCGGAACCGAAAGCGGAACCGAAAGCGGAACCGAAAGCGGAACCGAAAGCGGAACCGAAAGTAGAATGAGAAAACGTCTCGCAGTGCCGTTTCCCAGCTTTCCTAAAATACAGTGTTCCCCCAATGCCGCAGAGTGGGGCAAAAATCGCAGAGCAGAGAAAAAAGAGAGAGCGTTTACGTGTTTTTTCTCTGTTTTTTCGGAAAAATTTTTCATCCGGCCTGTTCAAACAGTACATTTTGTGCTAGAATGCATTGAAATGCCGTTCATCGCCGTTTGAAAAAACATTTCAAAGAGAAAAGGTACTCCATGGCCGCGATCATTCCCATTCCGTTTCAGGAAAAAGTCACGACCCGCACCCGGACCGGTACGTCAGGTGAGGTCGTGACGGTAGAGGAATTGTGTCCCCATCCATTTTTGGCAGGTCCCGAGAATCACGTGATCTGCTCGGCCATCTACGACATACTGCGGGACACACCGAATCCGTTCCTAATGTACTTTTTCGCCGCGCCAGGTTTCGGAAAAACGCATCTTGCGGAAGGCGCGATCCTTTTCTGGCTCATGCGTCACCCGGATAAAACCGGAAAATGCCTTCCCGCGCATCAGTTTGCCCGCGAGTGGGCGAATGCACAAAGAGTGAAAAAGCCGCAGGATTTCTTCGCGGAATACCATGCGCTCGATTTTTTCATTCTGGAAGACATTCAGGACTTGGCGACCCATCCATCGACCCAGAAACAACTGGTCCAAACGCTCGATCTGCTCACAAAACGCGGAACTAGGATCCTTCTGACCGGCAATCAGCCGCACACCGCCATTCCGTTCGAACCGCAGCTGACCTCACGGCTTCATCAGGGAGTCGCGATCCGGATCCAGCTTCCCGCCATCGAAACACGCAGCGCGATACTCCGTCTTCCGGAACACTCCGGGAGAATTCCGATCTCCGACTTAGCGGTCGGGGAATTCGTGGAACTTGCAGATCGAGAGGAACTTTCGGTCGGAGAGATGCTCCAGCGTTTCCATAAAATGGAATGGCTCCGAAAAACGAACCGCGAAACAGAGATCCTGCCGGAAAATGTCTCGGAAGTCTTTGCAGAAAACAGCGAGCCGCGAGAAGTCACCATTCCGCAGATCGCGAAACTAGCGGCGAAATTCTACCGCGTGAAACTCAGCGACCTACGCAGTAAATCACGCAAAACGACGCTCGTGACCGTCCGCAGCATCATCTACTACATGGCTCGGCGTCTGACCGCCGCGACACTGGATGAGATCGGGCTCTATTTCAACGGAAGAGATCACTCCACCATCCTTCACGGCTGCACGCAGGCCGAGCTGCTCATTCAGAATGACGAAGAAGTCCGGCGCTGCGTTCAGTATCTTCACTCCGAACTGCGCATGGGAGAGCCGGGGACAAACAAAAAAAACTGACCTATCCCGCTTTCTTTCGGTTCATTTCACACCGGGTCCCCGCACTGGGATACCGTGCATCATGACGCGGAAGACTGACGTATTGTCGAGGTAGCGTCCGTCGTAATTCCAGTACGCGCCCATTTTTTCGTCCTTCCCCACAAGCAGTTCCTCGAGGAGTTCCGCTCCTGGTCCGCGTGCGTAAAGCGGCACGAGCTGTTTCGTATGGTCCGTCGCGTAGTAGCGTGCGTGCGGGAGCTGTCCTTTTCCGCGATAGATCGGAGCCGAGGAGGGAAGTGCGTCGCTCCCGGTTTCCGGACCGTAAATTGCGCCGTTATCGTGGTCGGAGGTCACGATAACGAGAGTTTCTTCCCAGGAAGAGTACGTTTCCACCCACCGGCAGACAGCTTCCACGGCCGCATTGAAATCCGTCATCTCCTCGATGCAGCGCCCAAGGTCATTCGCATCATTCGCAGCGTCAACGGCACCGCCTTCCACCAAGAGAAAGAAACCGTCCGACTTGGTTCCCGCCAGGACGTTCAGTGCCGCGAGAGACGCTTCCGCCAGCGTTGGCGAGGCTGCGAGAAATGGAGCGCCGATCTTTCGGTGACACTGGAAGGAGTTGGCGGTCTGCGTGATCACGAGAAGATTTTCCGGAAGTTTCACGCCATTTTTATCCGGCGTCGCTTCGGCAAATCCGCGTATCTCGGCACGCTCTTCGGCAAAGATCCACCCTTCCGGCAGTTCACCGGCACGGATCTTTCCCCAAAGTTCCTCCGAGGGTCCGTAACGTCCGAAAGCAGGAGCCTGCGGCTGCGCGTCGTCGTCGAATTCCGGATGCGCGGCGCCGATGATGACGTTCAGATTCCCGCCGTTGAGCATCTCCGCGAACATTTTCTGTCCGTTCTTTCGCTCAACATCATGAGCCGCGGCAGCAGCCATCGTCGCGCTGGCGATCTGGAAGGAAGTGACGGCCCCGGTCCTGCGTCCGTTTTTCGTGAAGATCTCCGCGATCGTCTCAAGCCGCTCATCTGCGGGTCCGATCCCCACACGTCCATTTCGAGTCTTCACGCCAGTCATCATCGCCGTGCCGGTCGACGCGGAATCCGGGGGAATGAACGCCGGCTCTTTTTCGTAGAACGGAACGTCCAGTTCCTTGAAATCCTCCCAATCCTGCGCAGGGTCGTAGAAACTTTTTTTATGGAACGTCGCCATAGAGACCATCTTCCACGGCTCCTTTTGGTACGCGCAGCCCGTGGGACTTCCAGTGAGGTGATCGGCAGCACAGTAAAACGACCCGAAACCGGCGCCGTCAGCGATCATGAGGATCACGTTTTTCTTTTTCGGATCCACATAAACCGGAGTTTCTGCAGTTTCCTCCGGAAGTTCCGCTTCTTCGAAAGAGACCGTTTCCATCCCGGAAATGCCCTCACCGCCCGCGTTCGCGATCTCTTCCGCGTTCGCGATCTCTTCCTCGTTCGAGATTTCTTCCGTCTCTGCGATTTCTGCAGGTCCGCCGGGAGCCGTGAGATCGATCGTGATGAACTCTTCCTCGTCTGCGGAGTCCTGCGAAACATGAATTTCAGTCAAAGTACCTTCTTCATCCTTCGCACACCCCGGCACGAGCCAAAGCACCGCGGCACCGAGAAGCCAAAACATCATCCACGAAAATCTGGAGCGCATATCATTTACCCTAAGGTCAAAATTTCAGACAAAAATCCCTGACCGGAAACATACCGGTCCGTCTTTTTTTTGATTTCGGATAAAAAAACTCCTAAAATTTAAAAAACTCGCACATTTGCTTAAAATTCGAGACTTTTTGCCGACCCCGCAAGAAGCGCGCCGATCCGTTTCATAAAAATTTGCACTCGAACAGCATCGAACAGCATCGAACAGTATCTCACGGCAGGATCCGCCGGTGAACACGAAATTTTGATGTTTTTTGGAAAAAAGGAGGTATTCCCGGTTGATTTTTTTGGCAGGGTAGAGTAAAATAATAGATGTAAGGGATCCAATGCCCGTTTACCCGCCAACTTACCTTTTTTTTTCAGGAGTAAAAAACGAATGAAACGACGTGAATTTCTGGCTGCCGGCGCCGCTGCCGCAGCAGTCGCCATGACGAATATCGAACTGAAAGCCGAAGTGACCGACAGCACGTGGGACGGTAAAAGCGCGAACCAGACCGCAAAAGCCCGCCTCTGCCTCGGTTCTCAGCTCGGAATCATTCCAGGGAACTCGACAGAAGAAAAATTTGCGAAAATGAAAGCCTGGGGCATCGAAGCCGTCGAATTCGGCCGCGATGTGGAAGACCCGGAACGCGCGAAATACTACAAAAAACTCCTCGACGACACCGGACTCATTCCGTCCGCAGTCTGCTGGGGTTCGCACGGCGGCGATCTGATGAGTTTTGACAAAGATCGCAAACAGCGCGGTACCGACGCTCTGAAACGCGCTCTGGAAGGTGCCGGCATCATCGGCTGCACGGGTGTCATTTACGTTCCGGCGTTCAATGGCCAAAGTCCGCTGACGAATCAGGAAATGCGTAAAATGCTGCTTGACGACTTCCCGGCCCTTGCTGACTTCGCCGCCGATTGCGGAACGCACATTACGTTTGAGCCTCTTAACCGAGGTGAAGCGTACTTCCTCCGTCAGGTCGCCGATGGCGCTGCGATCGCCCGCGACATCAACGAACGCTCCGAGAAAAAATGCGGAATGTCCGTCATGGGTGACTTCTACCACATGAGCATCGAAGAGACGGACATGATGGGCGCGTTCATCTCCGGCGGCAAACTCCTGACCCACGTTCACCTTGCCGGCGGTGTTTCCGACCCGCGCCGCACTATCCCGGGCCAGAACAAAAGCCGTTTCGTCGAAGGTTTCCGCGGTCTGAAGTACATCGGATACACGGGACCGTGCTCTTTTGAATGCGGTGTCCGCGGCGATCGTGAAGTCGAAATTCCGAAAGCCCTCGCGTTCCTCAAGAAGGAATACGAACTGGCCGTCATCTGAGTGAAATATCTTTTACTTTCCAAAGCAAAGTGAAAAAAGGATCCCCAGCCTATGCGGTTGGGGATTTTTTTGTGTCCTTCAGACCATTTCTCTGCCACTTGCGAATACAAAAAAACGGCGTTTTTTCCGACGCCGTTTTCTGAGCAACTCTCTCGTCTTACGCTTTCTGCGTCCGTTTTCGATTACGAAGCGTCAGGAGACCGAATACCCCTGTGAGCATCAGCACCCACGCCGCTGGTTCCGGAACCTTTGCCGGATCCTGATAGAACGCAAGTCCCGAAAATCCGACCCGGTCTCCGCCGTGTCCTGCGTAATTGAAGTACTTGAACGCATTATCCATCGGGATCAGAACGGCCTTATCGAAAGCAACCGACTCATCAAACATGAAACTGGCGTAGTCATCTTCCGAAATCGCGGCATCAACACGATAGTAATCGGAAAGAACGAGTTCCTCACCATCGTAAAGCGAAAGCGTAAACGCGGTCATGCCGTTTCCTGCGTTTTCGGAGCCGTACCCCCAGTAAAGGAAGCCGTCGACCAGTTCCAGTTCGTCATTCGTGAAAGTCAGGACCGGCGCGGCTTTCGTCGTGTCCGTTCCGAAGAAATCCGAACCATTCTGATCCGAATACCACGCTCCGCCGCGGGAATATCCGCTTCCCGTAATGAGACCTCCAACCGAGGATCCAGACGGATATTTGATGGAAACTCCATCCGGACGAATAACATTCAGTCCTTCCATCGGCGTATTGTAGCTCGTCTGCCAGGTCGGACCGCCCGTATAGGGATGATTGCCGAAAGAAACTTCCGAAAGTCCGACCCGATCACCGCCGTCGTTGTCATATTTTCGGTTGTGGTCGTAGTCTCCGCCCCACCTGTCGTAGTCACCTCTAAAGTTGTCCGTGATCGTCATGACAACTTTTGCCGCGCCTTTCACTTCCGGGAAAGTGAAAAGAGAAGGGACATCCTGGCGGTACGTGACCATTTTGAAGGAGTAGAGCGACTCATCTTCTACCGCGATCTGGTTTCCTGCCGCGTCGTAGAACTTCAGATTGAAATCCTTCCCTGAGTTGCCGGTTACGTTGTAAGGCGTGACGGTGATGCTGGAAAGGTTTTTCGCTTCGTTGAACGTAAATGTCAGTTCCGGATCCGCATATTTGCCGTCATGATAGTAATCCCGAATATTCCCTCCCTGCGCCCAGTTCGTGCACCACTGGGTGGAGATGTTTCCGTCCAGAAGGTTGGTTGCCGGCATGTTACCGATCGCGTTATTCGCCGTTGCGGATGAGGGGGTATACGTTTCGATCGTGTTCGTGCGGTTGAACTGAAGGTCTGCGATCCCGACGCGGTCACCGCCGCCAACTGTCTGACCAAAGTTTCCCGTCATTTCCATCTTCACGTATTGTGCTGTGACGGGCACGGTAAGTGCGACATTCGTCGCATTGGCCGTCCATGTATCAAGTGTCACGTCCTGTACCGCGATCGGCGTATCGAAGCCCTGGGAACCATCGTAAAACGAAAGCGTAAATTTCTGGAGAGAGTTTCCATGAACGGGATAACCCCAGATGGAAAACGCATCCAGTATCTGATTCGTTCCCAGGTCGAACACCATGATCGGGTTCTCGTTCCCAGGTCGAACACCATGATCGGGTTCTCCCTACCGTTAAGATAGTAGTTGTTTCCGCCGTTGGGATTCTGCGTACACCATGTCGTACCGGCATCTCCGTCACTGGCATGCCAGATCGTGTACTTGCCGCTATCCTCGTAGTCCCTTCCCCCGTGTGTCTGCAGAGTGAATACTCTTTCAGCCGTGATCAGCTCGGCCTTTGCAGGCACACATAATGCCATCCCCGAAACCAATGACAGCATCCATGAACGAATTCGCATAAATCAACCCTTCTTTATACACTATAGCACAGTTTATATTTTACTCAGCTAGTATAAGGTACACAGTCTATTCCAAATGTCAAGTAAAAAAAACAACAGATTCAAAAAAATTTTTAAATTTCACACCAGCAAGACAACAAAACCAGCAAAACACAACAATTTCATATATTCCACACCATTCCAACACACTCACCTCTTTACTCGTTTCCGACAAGCGATGCAGCACCAGCGCACATCTGCACGCTGGCGGCTCCACATAGCCTCCTTTTTTCTGCTGAAAGTCTAAATTCACATTCCCTCAGTGACGTTCACCGATGAGATTGACGAAGGCCTCCTGTACCCGAACATTCTGTTCCGACGAAGTAATGAAAACACGATGTTTTCCGTTTTTAGACGGAGTAAAGCGCGTCCTCCCGCAATCCAAGACCGTCACAGTTCCCGGAGGCGTCAGAGTATAGTATCCGCGTTCTTTTTCAGGACGCAGTACAAACAGGCAGCTCGTCAGGTCCCAGCTCGGACGTGGATGATCGGGGCGCTTCATGCCGCAGGATCGGCACCACTCGCAATAAGAATCCCAAAGAAGATTAGGAGACGGTTTCAGAAGGTCATTCTGAAGTCCGCAAACAGAAAGACGGATCGCGTCCCCAGTCTCGTACCCGCTGAAGACGATCTCGCCGGGCCATTCTGCAACGAGTTTTTTTGCGGCCGGCAGGTCCATGATGATATTGTGCTCGCGGTGTTCATCCCAACGGGGATCCTGCGTTCCGAAAGCGCCTCCCATCACGGAGAGAAGGCGGACTTTCCGTGCGGCAAGCTCGCGTCCCGTCAGCGGTGAAAGCTCATCCGGAGGAGAATCGAGAAAGGCTGCCGTATTGGTCGACTCACCGACCTGGATCAGAACGACGGAATGATCTTTCGCATTCGCCAGGACCTTGCGAAGAAGGTACGTCGGTTCGTGCAGCGTGTATTCGGGCACAGGATAGCGCGGGGTACCGTCCGCGTTTTTCAGTGCGAGCGTCTGATTCGAATAGCGTCCCCGTTCGTTGATCGGATTTGTCAGATTCGCAGCGACCGGAATGTCCGGCCGGCCGAAATTCGCGTTGAAGGCGCAAACATAATCTCCGGAATTCCCGCGGCAGCGTGAGACCGTGACGGCAAGGATCTTGCATTTCCCGCGAGCTTCCATTTGATGCAGGATCCCGAGCGCGAATGCGTCGTCAATATCCCCGCCGATGTCCGTATCGAAAATAACGGGAACCGCGTCGTTCGGAGTGTCACGAACGTCGAGCCAATCTTCCGCCGAAACAGAAACTGCGCTCCCAAACGCCAAAAGTACCAAAAGCGAAAAAAGAATGGATCTGCGAAAATGAACGGAAGGCATCGGATCTCCTTGCGAAAATGTAAAATGTGAAAATGTGAAAATGTGAAAAAAGGTCTGGGAATGGCGGGTTTTCGTCAATTATACTATGGGGGAACTTTTTTGTCAAGGACCGCCGGACATTTACGAGAAATGCTAAAAAACGCCGTCCCGAAAAGAACGGCGTCCCGTGATGGAAATTTCAGCAAACGGTCAGGTGCTCTAGAAATTCAGCATCTCGCGCATGAAAGCGAACCGTTTGTCGATGTCTTCGCGCGTGCAGCGTTTCAGTGCATCGAAACTAAAATCTTCGATCGTAAAGCTGGCCGTCACGGTCGCGTAAATGAGAGCTTCCTTGATCGTCTGGAGATCCGCACAGTCTTTCGAAGCAAGATACCCCATGAAAGAACCCGCGAAACAGTCTCCGGCTCCGGTCGGTTCGATGACCTTGCGGGACGGATATGCCGGGAAAACGCACACCTGATCATCTTCGCCGAGGAAAATGCAGCCATGCGCGCCTTTCTTGATGATGACGAAACGCGGCCCCATTTTGCGAATGATGTCGCCGCACTCGAAAAGATCCTGCTTGCCGGCGAGAAGCTGCGCCTCGCTGTCGTTCAGGATCAGACCGTCCACCTTGCGAAGAAGCGTTTCCAGCGCAGGACGCGAACCGTTGATGTAGTAGTCCATCGTATCCGCGACGATCAGTTTCGGTTCCTCGCATTCCTCGATGACTTCCATCTGCGATTCCGGCGAGTTGTTCGCAAGGAAAATGTACGGGCACTTGCGGGCGTCGGACGTCAGGTTCGGATGAAACGCAACGCAGCAGTTCGGCTCGAAAGAAAGCGTTGACCGATTGTTCATGTCCGCCTCATAGACCGCTTCCCACGCTGTCGTCTTCTGACCGGGAACGATCTGGAGATTCTCGATGTCGATATTGTGCGCCTTGAGCATCTCCGAATCTTCACTCCGCCAGTCCTCGCCGCCAACGATGCCGGAAGCGTAGACCTTCGTGAAAAAAGAAGCGCCGTAGGACGCATGAGAACCCGTCCCGCCAAGAACATTTTCCCGGCGGGCGGTCTGTGTGTTGATCGTGTCGAATGCAAATGAACCTACGATAAGCAGATCTGCCATGGTTTTTTCCTGTTTTGGGTCTGATTTTTTTGATGGAATTGAATTTTCCCTGCGTCCTAAACGATGCCGGGCATGCTGAACGATGCCGAACAACATACGAAAACAAAACGTACATGGGAACATTCTGAAAAATTTCTCTTTTATTTTAACCAGAATGAAAGAAATGTCAATCGGGGTGGCAAGAATTTTCGTTTTATCTCGCACGGATGGAATATTTTTATGAAAATCCCCAAAATTTTCAGTTTTTTTAAACGGGATTTCTTGAAAATTTCTAAGTTTCAGGTAAAATAGAGGATATGATCCAAGTGCACGGGTAACGCACACTTGAACCTTAAAATTGATTTTATTTTTCTGCGAAACTGTTTCGCCTATACGTTTTTTTGCGCCCGGCAATACTGTCGGAATTTCGTGAAACAGCTTCGATCCATTCACGTACAATGGTTTCCATTGTCCAGGGAGAACTATGAGCAATAACTCGAATAATTTTGAAGAGGATCTCCTGAAAAGTCTGGGATCCCAAAATAATCAAAATTCCTCTTCGCAGCCGGAGGGTAAAAAAACTGACGACGAACTGACGTTTGACTTTCATTTTGATGAAGAAACCCCCTCTCAAAATGAAGCTGAAGCTGCAGAAGAAAATGAATACTTTTTCGCGGATGAGCTCGCGGAAACGGAACTCGCAGAGGAAATGACGATTTCTGATGAGCTTTTCCACTTTGAAGATGAAGAGATCACACCGCTTGTCGAAGACGCTCTGGCATTCGAAGGTCTAAATTTCGGCGCGGAAACCGTCGAAGAAGCAGCTCCGATGACCGAAGAAACGCAGACGTTTGAAGGGCTTGATTTCGGCGCGGATGCCGTTGAAGAAGCTGCTCCGATGACCGAAGACGCACAGACGTTCGATGCTTTCAATTTCGGCGCGGAAACCGTCGAAGAAGCTGCTCCGATCGCTGAAGAAACGCAGACGTTCGATGCTTTCAATTTCGGCGCAGAAACCGTCGAAGAAGCTGCTCCGATCGCGGAAGAAACGCAGACGTTCGATGCTTTCAATTTCGGCGCGGATGCCGTTGAAGAAGCTGCTCCGATGACCGAAGACGCACAGACGTTCGATGCTTTCAATTTCGGCGCGGAAACCGTCGAAGAAGCTGCTCCGATCGCTGAAGAAACGCAGACGTTCGATG
>JAFQOH010000027.1:0-8301 GCA_017403345.1 Thermoguttaceae bacterium | reverse complement strand
GGGAAGCGACGCGAGACGCGCCGCCTCCTAAACTTAAAAACCGTGGAATAATGCACGATCTCGCACAAATTGAGAAGCGACGCGAGACGCGCCGCCTCCCAAACTTGAAAACCGCGGAGGATACACAATTCCGCAGAAATAGAAAGCCTAGGGAAGCGACGCGAGACGCGTCGCCTCCCAGAATTGAAAACCATGAGAAGCGACGCGAGACGCGCCGCCTCCCAAGTAGAAAAAGAGCAGAAAAGGAGAATGTTTTGAGCATTACCTACAGTCCCTTCGTTTTCATCGGCGGAGGTCCCGCAGATGTCCAACTGACGCTTTCCGACAGTTCGTCCATCCCGGAAGGTGCGTTCAGGTATTCCGGTACGGCATATGGCCAGATCGGAAAGATCGTCAAGTCGATCCGTTCCGAAAATGTACTTTCCGTCGGGAATTACGGTCTGGCGAACATGACGGCGTTGGAGACTGTCGATCTGCCGAACTGTACCGCGCTCGGAAGTTACGCCATCCAGGCAGAAAGTTCATCGGCCGGAGAAGACGCTCCGCTGAAAGTCATCGATCTTCCGAAAGTGCAGACTGTCGGGACTTACGCTTTCCGCTACCGGAGATCGCTGGAAACTGTGACACTCGGAAGCGTTGGAAATCCCGTCACGAGTATCTCAACGAACGCATTCAACTCCTGCACACAATCGCCGCTCTCGATCACTGTTTACACTTCCGGAGGTGCGGAACTTTCCGGGAGTCCATGGGGGGCGACGAATGCAAGCGTAACTTTTAAACAGGCATAAGAACTCACCAAAGAGACCACTGTTTGGGAGGTGACGCGTCCCGCGTCACTTGAAAACCACGGAAGAATGCGACGTTGGGAGGTGACGCGTCCCGCGTCACTTGGAAACCGTGAAAGAATGTACGATCTCACGAATAGAGAAGCGACGCGAGACGCGCCGCCTCCCAAGTAAAAAAGAAAGGAAATAGAGAAGATGGCATTTATCAAAGGTCAGCCCGGTCACTTCTTTTTTGAAGTTCGCGATCTGGAAACCGGCGCATTGTACCCCGGATGCACATTCCAGAGCCGGACCGCATTCCTGGACGGATCGGAAAGTTCGCTCACATTCACACTCACCGAAAGTTCCGGAGTCTGGAAAGTCTCCATTCCCGCCCTGCCGTCCAATGGCGAAACATTGACTTTCCGATTCACTCCAACTTCCGGACTGAATGTGCACGTTCCGCTGGTGACGATCTCGCTGGAAAATGCACCCGCAGAAAGTGTTGACATTTCCGGATTGGCCACTTCCGCGGAATTGGAATCGGTACGGCATGAACTATCGTCCGGTATTTCCAGTTCGAGGCAAGATATAGGCCAGATACCATATTATGTATGGAACTATGCCATACCATCCGACATATGGTCTTCCTACGCGGGCGGATACCTCATGAATATGTACGACTCGGTGAATGGCATCCGGCAGGACATGCCGAATGCGGCCGAGATCTCGTCGTCCGTATGGAGTGAAACGCAGCGAACATTGACATCGCCGGTCATTTCCGATTCGGTACGGCTGGCAACCAAAGACAATGTGGCAGATGCGCGGGAATACATCGTTTTGCAGTGCGCCACCGCGGCCGGGTTCGCAACTCCGGCAGACGTGAACTCGGCGAAGGATGAGATCCTCGCGCAGTGCGCCACCGCCGAAGGTTTCGCGACCACGGAAGAAGTCGCATCCGCTGCGAATCTTCTTCTTTCCCAGCTGGCAACTTCAGGGGCTTTGGAAAGCGCAAAGGACGCGGTCCTCACGCAGACTGCCGACCTTCCAAAGATCCACGCCCTGCTCGGCCGCTGGTCCGTCTCGGGCAACGTCCTCACGACCTACGACACCGCCGGAAATGTGCTTTCCGTCCATAGTCTCACACGTGACGGAGATGGGAATATCGTAGCGACGCAATAAAACAGAATATCAAAACATTAAAAAGTTTTTGAGCCGCGAGCCGCGGCGGGCGGACTGCGCTTCCGCGCACAGGCACGAAACCGCTCACGATGTTCGCTCTACCGAACTTCATGAGTTGGCGAAGTGACCAACGGGAACTTTTTGATCTGCGCTTCCGCGCACAGGCACGAAACCGCTCACGATGTTCGCTCCGGTGAACTTCATAACCTGGCGAAGTGACCAACGGGAACGGGTTCATGAACTCGCGCGGGAGCGCCATTCGCTGCCGGTCGTACCGGCCTCTGGACTCTCCCTTCAAGAACTTTTTAATATCAGAAAGGATTTTATCATGCTCAGCTTTTTCACCGCCGTCAGAAGGTGGCTCTTCCGAAAACCGCCTCCTGAAAAGGAAGTACCGCCTCCGTGGCATTTCACTTTTCTGGACGATCCCGACCCGCCGAACGTGTGGAACTTCCGCCCGATCGCCGACCTTCCGCAGACGTTCCGGTTCGCCGACCCGGCATCCGGACCGGTTTTCACATTCGCGGAACTTGCCGATCTGCCCCAGACGTACACGCTCGCGGAAGTGTATGCCGGGCAAAGTTTGGAAACCGTTTTGAGGGTGCATTAGCTGTTAGCTGTTAGCTGTTAGCTATTAGCTGTTAGCTGTTAGCTGTTAGCCATTAGCTGTTAGCCATTAGCTGTTAGCTGTTAGCTAGAAGCTAGTAGCTAGTAGCTAATAGCTAATAGCTCAAGAAAAAAGAAAGGAAAAAGATGATCACCATTTCAGCCTCCGGAAGTCTGCATATCCGCGGACTGTTGACCAACTGCGACGGTGAACCGGTCCAGACCGACGACCTGTCCGCCATTTCATTCTCGGTGTTTGAGTATCTTCACCCGGAAAACACCGTCGCGGATTACACGATCCTCGACGTTCCGCTTTCCGCCGTCCTTGACACTCCGGCCGAGGATGCACACGGCACGAAGTATAACATCGATTTTAATCCGTACATTCCCGGACGCCCTATGTTCCCGAAACGTCAAACTTCCTACATTGCCGAAGTCGTTTTCTGGGACGCGAACGGGAAACCGAGTGCGCACCAGATTCAAATTGATGCGATATAAAGAATATGAAATATTAAAAAGTTTTTGAAACGGGGGTCTGGGGGAGAAACAATTTTCAAAATGTTTCTCACCCACGGGCGATACGACATGACGGGCAGCCAGACGACTCTCGAAAGAGTGTCGTCGCGCGTGGGATGCGACAGCCCGCAGACTCTGAAACCTGGGAGGTGACGCGTCCCGCGTCACTTGAAAACCGCGGAATAATGCACGATCTCGCACAAATTGAGAAGCGACGCGAGACGCGCCGCCTCCCAAACTTGGAAACCTCTACGCGAAAGTACCCTTCGGGAACTTTTTGATCTGCGCTACCGCGCACAGGCACGAAACCGCTCACGATGTTCGCTCCGGTGAACTTCATGACCTGGCGAAGTGACCAACGGGAACTTTTTGATCTGCGCTTCCGCGCACAGGCACGAAACCGCTCACGATGTTCGCTCCGGTGAACTTCATGAGTTGGTGAAGTGAGCAACGCGAACGGGTTCATGCACTCGCGCGGAAGCGCTATTCGCCGCCGGTCGTACCGGCCTCAGGCTCCCCTCCTGGAAAACTTTTAATATTCAGAATATTTTATATGCAGAAAGGATCACACAATGCCGAGTTTTTTCAACGCCGTCCGCCGGTGGATCTTCCGCAAACCGCCGCCCGAAAAAGAAGTCCCGCCGCCGTGGCATTTCACATTCCTGGCCGATCCCGACCCTCCCAACACGTGGACCTTCCAGCCTTACGAACTCCGGCAGACGCTCCAGTTCGCCGACTCGGCATCCGGACAGACATTCCAACTCGCGGACCTTTCCACCCTGCCCCAAACGCACACCTTCGCGGAAGTGCACACCGGGCAAAGTCTGGAAACCGTTTTGAGGGTGCATTAGCTGTTAGCTGTTAGCTGTTAGCCATTAGCTGTTAGCCATTAGCTGTTAGCCATTAGCTGTTAGCCATTAGCTGTTAGCCATTAGCTGTTAGCCATTAGCTGTTAGCTGTTAGCTAGAAGCTAGAAGCTAGAAGCTAGTAGCTAGTAGCTGGAAGCTAGCAGCTCAAGAAGAAAAAAAGGAACGAAAATGTCAACTTTCCCAACATCCACAACCACCATCCCATTCAACTGTCCGACCTGCGGATGCGGGGAACAGAAATGCCATACCGCGTGGGTACACTGCAGGTGTTGCGGAAATGAATCTTTTCTGTTCGGAACGGAAACTGAGTTCAGGAGCGGTGATCTCGACTGTCCTGAGTGTCAGGAACCGCTGTGGGTATCCAACTGTTCCGGACATATATATCCCAGCGGGGCCGTCGATACGATCTTCTCGTACACTCCGATCGGTGAGGAACTCGGCTACAGTTACTATCGCGCCGTACATAAAACACTTGGCGTTTATCGTATCTGGGATGATCTCGTCGCTGCGCTGATGTTCAGTGATGATAAAGAGATCATAGATCATTGCGGGAACATTTACGAAAGAGGGGACTCGGAATGAATTGCCAACTCCGGAAAGAAGATGAACTCCACGCCGTGTGCACAGTCTGCGGAAGGCGCATCCGGACGAAAGATCATACACAGGTCCGGGTGAAATGTCCGGGCAACCGCCAACTTTCCAGCGTCGGAAAGTTGAAAACCTACGCGCAGGCTGTGACCCGGCACCTCCTCACCGGCTGCGAAACGCGGACAGATGAAGAAGTCTCGGACCTTCTCAACGTCTGCCGGAATTGCGAGTTCTACCAAAACGAAACCTGCACCGTCTGCGGCTGCCGGATCAATTCCAACTCCTCCGCCTTCACCAACAAATTGAGAATGAAAACCCAAAAATGCCCAAAAGGAAAGTGGGAGTGAGGAGGATTTCACTTCCGCCCCGGATCGGAAGGTTGAGCCGTTGCAGGCTGGAGATTTTGAAGAGCCGCCTGCTGGTCATGGACATCGACAGGACCGGTAAAGTCTGGACAGCCGTCATCCATAACAAGATCGAAAGAGTCGGAGTAAAACGCATCGTCGCTTTCGGACCGGAAGAGATCCGGATCCTGAAAAAAAGAATGGCCGGGAAAGGTTTGGAGGAAGCGATCTTTTCTCCGCGCGACGCGATGGAGGAGATCTACGAAGAAAAACGCGCCAAAAGAAAAACTCCGATGACACCGTCACAAAGAAAACGTGACCAGGAACGCCAGCACTCCAGATTCCGAAAGCGAAAGCCTGCCTATGATTCCGAGTCTTACCGAAGATCGATCGCGGCATCCATCCAGAAAGCGCATCGGCACGGAGTCGAAATCCCGCACTGGTTTCCATACCAGATCCGACATCAGGCCTACACTGCCAATTCCATCCAGTATGGGCAGGAAACCGCCGCATACATCGCCGGACATACTTCCATCGAGATGGCGCGAGTCTACGACCACAAAGAGAAGGCTCTGGCGGTCATGGCTGCCGTCGAAAGAACCTCAGCATGGTGGGAAAAATAAAAAAGGACGCGCCAAGGGAATGGGAAGGCGCGCCCTATGTTGGTGTAGTTCAATCCAACATCTTAATTTTAACACAAAACCCCGTTTTGTCAAGCGGGGCCTAACTTACCACATGCGCAGCTGCTCTGTTTTGGGAGGTGCAAAAACTCCTACGATCAGAAAAGGATTGGGAGCATTTTTTTGTTGATTTTTGAAGGAGGTTCCAAGAAAAAAATAAATATCTTTTTCCGCTGCCATCTTCATGTATTTCTCTTTCACCATTTCAACAGCTTTGGCTTCATCATGATCCTTTCTGGTATTCAGGAACAGCATACCTATCTCCCAATCTTCAACCATCATATGGATTTGATGACCATCTACATCCTCAAATTGATACCGAAAAACATAAGGAATCTTTTCCGCAGTTTCACAAAGATACTGGCCATCATCCAGATTTAGAAAGTTTCCCTGTTCCTGCCGTACTTTCAGTGCATCAAGACATTTCTTAGGCCATGCTCTGTCCACTTCCTTATGGGTCATTTTGAGGACCCGATTCGGTTTGAATATTGCCAGAGAAGTTCCATTCTTCCGCATTTCAGCCAACAGTTTTTCTCTGGAATCATAAATGGGAAGACTGCCATTTAGGAGATAATCTTTTCGTGTTTCCCATTCTTTAACCTCTTCGCCGACCTGGATGTCATAATCAATTAGTTTATGACTTTCCGGGCGTCGATCTCGAGGACCGGCAGGCTCTATATTAACCGTTATCCACTGGAATTTTTTATACCGATGAGAATAATCCAATTTCCGGAATGGAACCGGATAAATGCGGATCCATCGTCCATCTTCTGTTATTCCGGCAGTACAAACCAGTTCTTCCTTTTGGGTCAGGTTCGGATAGGTCTTAACGGTTATCAATATACGAGTTTTCATGAGATATGCTTCACGGAATAACTATAGACTTCATGGATCTTTTGAGCCAGACAGGAACGATGGCACTGTTTGGGATCATACTCAAAACACATTAAAGCCGACGGTTTTTCAGCAATCAGAGAAGCTGCCTGTGAAACATATTCCTGAACCTGAGGAAGCATTTCGGAAGTATAGACTCTGAAAAGATCCTCATAATCTTTTTGGGTCTGCAAAGAGGTGCGGTATGCGGAAGGGATACCGAGCTGTGGAATATGAACATACTCGATCTGATATTTTTCCAGAAATACCTTCAGCGCACTTTTAGAAAATCCCTTTTTTCTTGAAATTGGATTTTTGCGAACATCAATAACTCTTTGGATGCCGTTCCGTCTTAAAAGCTGAACAAAAGATAAAATATCGCGCTTTTCGTAACCGATTGTAAAAATTTGCACATCGCCTGCTGTTGAAAACGAAACGGTGCTTGCATTATTTTCCAAGTATATGGACATTGAAAACCTCTCATAAAAAAATTTTTCCTGAATTCAAAACCATATACCCAAAGAATCTTCCTATTATTTTAAGAATTCTAAACGGCCTGTCAAGGGGGGAGGCAAAAATCGCAAAAACTGCAAAAATATCCCAAACACAAGATATTGAAACGTTCCCTTCTAAACCGGGAAGCGTTTCAATATCTTGTGGGTATCAAAATCCAAATTTTATTTTTTCATATTCTTTTTTCGCCAGAGATAGGGTTCGATCGGATCGCTCTCCTGCCAGATGCCGATCTTCTCGGACTGTGCCTTCTCTTGGGCTTTGGCAAGTTCCGGTTCCTGATTATAGTAGGCATAGTGCCATGCCAGACCTTTGCGGATCAGCTCCTTTTCAACATCAAAACCGGTTTCATTCAGGAAGACTCGGCCGACAAAACGTTTATATTTGTCCAGCTTTTCAACTTCGACACGAACGACCTGACCATGCAGAAGTTCAGCAAGAAAAAGCTGCGACTCTCGCCAGCATGGCTGACCGCGCTCAGGCGCATCAACTGCCTGAAGACGAATTTCATGCTCTTCCAAAGTATCCAGAAGTACGATCGCGATCGAATCGCCATCATAAACCTTGACCACACGCCCGCGAAAAGTTTCCGCCTGCGTCTTTGCGATAGCCGCCGCCATGAAGATGACAGCCAGAATAAACGATTTTTTGAACATGATCTGCCCCTTTCTCTTTTATGAAAAATCGTCAAGATTCTTTGAGAAACTTGAATATTTTCAGCAGATCTTAACTGGAATCCTCCCCCCACTTCAAGTTGAGTAAAATCAAACAAAATACAGAGCCAAAGCTTTTGCGAGAAAATTTTCTGTATATTTTTTAGGGGAAATCCACCTATTTCCATTTGTTTCGGGTTCGAATCCCGTCCCTCGCTTTTGGGCTGGATGGCGGTGGCCGTTCGGCCTTTTTTTGTGATGCCGACATGCTGATCTCCTTCTCTTAGTTTTTGGTATTTCTTGATTTTTTTCTAGTATAATAAAAAATTTGCGAAAAAAGAAGTAATGCTGCAATCTGCTGACAGAGCCGGAAAACGGCAAGAAGAAACCGACAAAGATCCCTGCTTGAAATGAGAAACTTTGTCGGCAAACTTTATTGTATTTCAATGTCGTCTGCCGCAGATCCATCCAGCAACAGTGTACTCCAAGGCCGATCTTCCGCTGAAAACATTGACGATCCGCAGAAAGAGAGTGCTCGAAGTTGGCGGTGGCGTTTGGGGCTCCTTCGGCGTAATGTCCGTAAAAAAAGGCACGAGAACCTTTAAAACCTCCCTTTCCAATGGGTGGTAAAACTTCGATTTTTTGCGTAAAATTTTCCGGGGCGCTGCCCCGGACCCCGAGGACATTCTGCTGGATTTGTTTGGCGGCGAAGC
>JAFQOH010000026.1:0-75199 GCA_017403345.1 Thermoguttaceae bacterium | reverse complement strand
TGACTGACGAAAACAGATGAGCCTCTTTTAGGGGGCTCATCCGACAGTAAGTATGCAGTTACAGGCTGGATCATTTTTGAGAAAAAGTGCTGGATTTCTCCAAAAAATGCCGATCTTGACTTGAAAAAATATGAAAATTCGTGTATATTGAGAAATTGGCGCAGCATCTCCGACGGACTGCCCCCCAGTCAGGAGAGTGGATCCCGCCATTTTGCCTTCCATTTTCCCAAAAAGACCAGTTTCCTTTTTGAACCGGGGACACGATCGAATGAATAAAAATCTGATAGTTTTTTCCCTTTGCCTTACGGTGCTCCTTTTAGGGGCTTTCCTTGGATTTTATGGAACGTCCACATTTTATCAAGGCCGGATCAATGACGAAAAATTCATCACCGGCCGATACGAGGAAGTAAAAAAGGAAAAAGAGATCAAAGCGGAAAAAAATGCCTCGGCATACAAAGTGCGTACGGCAAAAGCTCAGGAGGGGGACGCGCAGCAGTTTCGCACGCTCATTGGACGTCTGGAAGAGATCCGGCGTTCGACCGTTTCTGCAGAAGTCAGCGGGAAGATCGTAGAGATCTACGTTGAGAAAGGATCCCGCGTCAAAGAACATCAGGTCCGATACGAGGATCAGGATCCGAAAGAAACGTCTTTTGAGGCTCTGCTGACGGATAATGAAACGGTCGTTTCGGAAGGAACGGTCATGGCGCGGATCGATACAGTGTGGCTTGAGCTGGCGTGTCGGCAAACGCAGGCAAGTATCGCGTCGCTTCAAGCGCAGCATCAGTATCAGGAAAGCGAATTGAAGCGTGCCAGGCAGCTGCACGAACGCGGTGCCGTTAGCCAGAGCGATCTGGAGTCGATCATTTCGGAACGTGACCATCTTCAAGCAGAGATCAACGCGAAAAAAGTCCTTTTGCTGGAGTGCCAGAAAAAGTTGAAGCGTTCCACCATCTACGCGCCGTTCAACGGGCAGGTGCTGGAACGGCACGTGGATCTTGGGACGTACGTCTCGCCCGGAACGCCGATCGTGGACATCATTTCGACCGGAGAGATCGACGCGCGGATCTATGTGCCGGAGAATTTCATCCATCGGATCCAGAAAGGTCAGACTATCGGGATCTACGTAGAGGCGATGAAGAAGACCGTCTATGGAAAAGTCGTGCAGATCGTCGCGAACGCCGAGACTGCTTCGCGCACCTTCCCGGTCTACGTCCGATTCGACGACAATGACGGGGAATTCATGGCGGGATTGAGCGTCACGGCCCGGATCGCGGTCACGGATAAATTCCGTTCCATCATCGTTCCCAGTGACGCGGTCATCGTGAAACCTGATGGAAACACGGTATGGATCGTGCGCGAGCGTACGCCGGAAGAAGAGGCTGAAGCAAAAGCAATTGCAGAGGAAGAGCACAAAACGTACAAACCCGGCGAGAAGATCGTCATGCCGATCCCCGTGCGCATCACAGCCGAAATGTTCGACGGTGACATTTACGATCAGAGTGAAGGAAATACGGAAGAGAAAAAACGCGCAGGGTACGTTCCGAAACTCTATGCCGTAGAGCCGGTAAACGAAAACGGACGTAAATATCTCCTGCCGAACACGGATCTGGTCATCGAGGGAGGCGAGCGTCTGTCACCGGGAATGGCGGTTCAGGTCCAGGAAAGTCCCTACACACTGAAACCCATGCCGGGCCAGTACGATTCCGGTCAGCAAATGGTGACGGAGTAAAGTCCGGTTTTCTGGAGCGGGTTTTTGATCAATGCCGGCTTTCACAGTCGGCTTTTTTATGAAACGGCATCGGAGGCTCCGGCAGCGGCAAAAAGGAAATGAAAATGAGAGAACGGTTCCTGAAACAGATCTTAGAAAAATGGAATGGATGGATCCTGCGCGAAGATCTGAGAGCTCTCAGTGACGAGACGCTTCGTGAAACTGCGGAGCAGCTGAAAGAGATGGAACCGGATAGTCTGAGACGTCTTTTTCAAAAATTTCAGGCTGGAACGAGGAGAAAAACGGGCTCGCCGGAGGCCGAAGAACTTTTCCCGCCGTCAAGAAACTGTCTGCGGCTGGACACTTCGCAAATTTTTGGCCGGTCGGCGTCCGCACAGGAACACATTCAGGCCGGAAAAGCCGCCGTCGTCATTCTGGCAGGCGGAATGGGTTCGCGTCTCGGGTGTCCGGCTCCCAAAGGAACGTTTCCGATCATGCCAGTGAGCGGAAAAACGCTTTTTCAAGTGCATTTTGAAAAGATCGCGGTTTTGTGCAGACATTACGGCACCCAGCTCCCGATCTACATCATGACGAATCGTGCGTCGCATCTGCCGACCATCGAGTATTTCCGTGAGCAGAACTGGTTTGGAACTCCCGAATCGGACATTTTCTTCTTCCCGCAGGCGGAAATGCCCTTCCTCGATCCCAAAAACGGCGCGTTCTTCTGGAATTCCGAGGGACGCATCTGCCATGGACCGGATGGACACGGAGGATCGATCCAGGCTCTCGTAAAAAGCGGGGCTGCGGAAGACATGCACCGGCGCGGGATCGAGACCATCAATACGTTCCACGTCGATAATCCGCTCGTCCCGATCCTCAATGAGCAGTTTCTCGGCGAGCATCTCGAACAAAAAAGCGAAATGAGCTCCATCGTCGTGGAAAAAAAGGATGGAAAGGAGCTTCTGGGAAATCTCGCGGAAAGGTACACTACTCAACGGCACGGAATACAGAAAACGTTGGAGGTCGTAGAGTATCTGGATTTTCCGGAGAAGACCGCGTTGCAGACCGACTCGGACGGGAAACTGAAATTTTGGGCCGGAAGTATCGGCATCCATCTGATCCAACTTTCGTTTCTGGAAAAAATGGCCGCCCAAATGGATTCCTCCGAGGAGTTCCTGCCTTACCATCTTCCGCTGAAAAAAACGATGGCACGCGATGGTGAAGTGTGGGGGATCAAGCCCGAACGCTTCATTTTCGACGTTCTTCCGTTTGCGAAAACGCCGATTTTTGCCTGTGCGGAAGAGCGAAACGAAGTTTTCGCCACGCTGAAAAACGATCCCCTTCCAGTACGCGAGCATCTTTCGCAGCTTTACGCGTCCTGGCTCCGTCAGGCAGGAGGCACGTTCCCCCCCAATGCCCGCGTTGAGATCGCGCCGGAATTGGCACTTGACGTTTTCGGGCTGAAGGAAAAACTGCCCGCGGGTGTGCATTGGGATCTCGAAAACATTTACCTTGATGCAAAAGGAGTGCACCAAAAATGAAAAACGCACCCGTGACGGTCTGTCAGCTGCTTCACACGCTGAGTGTCGGCGGAGCGGAGATCCTCGCTTCACGTCTCGTCTCGCGGCTTTCCGGCGAAAAATGGCGTTTCGTTTTCTTCTGCCTCGATGCGGAAGGGGTACGTGCGCAGGAAATGCGCGACGCGGGATTTCAGGTAGAAGTTCTGGGACGTAGACCCGGGTTCGACACGCAATGCATGCAGGATCTGGCGAAACTCTGGAAAAAGTATGGCGTCCAGATCGTTCATGCGCATCAGTACACGCCGTATTTTTACGCTATGGGCGCACGGGGACTTTTCCGAAAAGCGCCTCCCATTCTCTTCACCGAGCACGGCCGCTTTTTCCCTGATCTGCCGAATTGGAAGCACAAACTCTTCAATCGGCTCCTCTCCGGAACGCAGGACAGGATCTCGGCCGTGAGCAGGTCGGTGGCGGAGGCACTCGTCAAAAATGAAGGCATTCCCGCATCAAGGATCGAAGTCGTACTGAACGGTATCGACGAACAGAGGTTTACGAAAGAACGGCTCTCCGATGCGCAAAAAACAGCATTGCGCGCCTCTCTGGGACTCACGAACGAGCGCGTGATCCTTTTCACCGCACGTCTCGATCCCATCAAAGACCACCCCGCGGCGATCCGGGCAATGAAACTCCTCCTTGAAATGCCGGCAGGAAAAGACGTTCGCAGACCAGTTCTTCTGCTGGCAGGCGGGGGGCCGGAGCGGAACGATTTGGAACGGTGCATCGCGGAAAATCAACTTGAAGGAAGCGTTCGGCTTCTCGGAGAACGCTCGGACGTCGCGGACCTCCTGCAGCTCGCGGACGTCTTCCTCCTCACGAGCAAAAGCGAAGGGATCCCCCTCACGATACTGGAGGCGTTCGCATCCGGAGTCCCCGTCACAGCGACGAACGTCGGCGGGATCCCCGAGGTCATCGACACAGAAAAAAATGGTCTCCTGGCACCCTCCGGCGATTCCCGGAAGATCGCAGATCAGCTGAACCGCCTTTTGACCGAACCAAATCTCGCAGCGTCCATTTCCCAAAACGCACAGGAACGTTTTTTCAGAGAGTTTACCGAAACAGAAATGGTCAGCAAATACGAAAAACTCTTCCTTGAACTCCTTGCCGAATGTGCGTAAAACTCGCCGAATGTGCGTAAAACTCGCCGAACGTGCGTAAAAAAAGGGAGACCTCCCAGTGAAGGTCTCCCTCTGCTTTTCCGTTTCAGACGAAGTAATTATTTCACTTCATCCAGTTTGACGAAACGTTTCTCTTCCGCGCAGATCAGAGCGGCTTCGAGGATACGCTGGGTCTGGTACGCATCACGGAACGTGGCAAGCGGAATTTCCGGTTCTTTGCCGTCCAAGAAGGAAAGAACATCGGCTGCAATGTTCACAAACGTATGTTCGTAGCCGATAAGATGTCCATCCGGCCACCAATTCTTCACGTACGGATGGTCGGCGGCGTGCGTGCAGAGGATCGTCGTCCAGCCCTGAACGCCCGACGGACGGGTGGCATCGTAGAACTGCAGCTCGTTCATGCGTTCAAACGCAAACTTGAGCGAACCTTTCGTACCGTTGATCTCGAAATAGTTCGCGTTCTTATTTCCGGTCGCCTGACGGGCAGCTTCGAAACTTCCAACAGCGCCGTTGTTGAACTTCGCCAGATACAGAACGGCATCGTCGACCGTGACGTCGTCGTATTCCGCATCGCTGCTCTGCGCACCGCCGATGATGTTCGTCTGATTGATCAGACCGGTGAGCTTGCGGCGTTTTTCGACGAACGTTTTGTTGATCGCGCCGCAGATCTCTTCGATCTCGATACCGGCCACGAAACGCGTCATGTCCGTGATGTGCGCGTTCAGGTCACCGTGCGCACCGGAACCGGCGGTCTCTTTCTTGAAACGCCAAGTCATCGGGACGTTTTCGTCCGCCCAGTCCTGAAGATAGCTCGCGCGGATGTGGAGGATCTCACCCAGCATACCGGCCTTGACCATCTGGTGCGCATATGCGACTGCCGGGCAGCGGCGATAGACAAACCACACGAAGGACGGCACGTTGTATTTTTCCGCGGCTTCCGCCATTTCACGCGCATCATCGAGAGAACCGGAGATCGGTTTCTCGCAGGTAACGCACTTTTTGCCGGCCAGGATGGCGGCTTTCGCGGGCGGAGCATGCATGAAGTTCGGAGTCACGATGTCGACTAGACCGATCTCGGGAGACGTGACGGTTTCTTCCCAATTCGTGGAAGCATTCGCCCAACCCCATTTCTGAGCAAACGCGGCAGGATTTTCCGATTCCATTCCGTAGACCGTGTGAAGGACGGGGGTGATCGGCGGATTGAAGAATTTGTTGACCTGGCTCCAGGCGTTCGAGTGGGATTTACCCATGAATCCCTGACCGATCATCGCGACATTGATGGTTTTCTGTTCCATGCTATTCATTACTCCTTGATCAAAATTCTGACTCTAAAGACATCGGGAGGTTCCGTCAAACGGACGGCCTAATGTACTTTCATTCCAATATATTCTCTATCGTCGAAAATTTCAAGCCCCACCTGCGTTTTTTCCCGGAATTTTTTCAAAAAAAAGGAAAATAAAAAAATTTTAAGAAATTCTGCCCTCCCCCCTTGACAAAAATCTGTTTTTAGTTAGAATGTACGTATCATTTATGGGAGCGACTAGCTCAGTTGGTTAGAGCACCAGCTCGACAAGCTGGGGGTCACAAGTTCAAGTCTCGTGTCGCTCATTTAATGATTTCCGATTTCGGTCGGAGCCAAACTTTCAAGTTTGAGCGACTAGCTCAGTTGGTTAGAGCACCAGCTCGACAAGCTGGGGGTCACAAGTTCAAGTCTCGTGTCGCTCATTCTTTATGCCTCGTGTCACCCCCGCGAGGCTTTTTTTATGGACTTTTTTGCCGTTTTTGAGAAAATTTCCCAAAAATTGGGGGCCCCTCTCCTTGAAAAAAAACGGGAAATCGGTTTCAATAAAAGAAATGGGAAATTTTAGTCCGCTTCAACCCCGAAAGGAGTTTTTCATGAAAAAATTTGCACATTATGGTGCCGTGCTCGCCGAGAAAAAAGAAGGCATGATGTATCTCGATTCCATCAAATGCTGGGCCACGGACCCGACGCAGGATCCGAATACGATCGAGTATCTTTATTTTGAACCGGATTCTCCGATGGCAGATCTCCCGGTCGCGAAAGGCGGACACATTGCCTATCTCGTAGACGACATTGACGCCAAATGCGCCAACAAAGTCTGCTTCTGGCCTCCGATGGACGTCTTACCCGGCGTCCGGATCGCGTTCTTTACCGACGAAAACGGCGTCGTGACGGAATACTGCCAAGTGAGCTGATCCCATCACGGAAAATACAGGGCCTGCCGGACTTCGGCAGGTCTTTTTTGCCTTGATCTTCCATTTCATTTTTTTATTTTCCTCTCATTCCAATTCAAGGAGAAATCATGTTTACCCGCCGTACATTCCTGCAGTCCGCTGCCGCACTCTTTGCCGGGGCAGCACTTTCCAATTACGTTCAGGCCTCTGAAAAACAGGGGAAGATGATTTGGGCCAACATGCTCAATCTGGGGCACAATATGTGGGGAGACACTCCGCGCGCATACACGCCGTGCACAGACAAACTGCTCTGCGAAGATGCCGTTTGGGAGAAAGTCACGAACCAAATGGCCGCCGCCGGTCTGAATATGGTCCTGATCGATCTCGGTGAGGGGATCCAATACCAGAGCCACCCGGAACTGGCGATCGAAGGGTCCTGGAGCATCGAAAAACTCCGAAAGGAACTCTCCCGACTGCGCAGCATGGGACTGGAGCCGATCCCGAAGCTGAATTTTTCGGCGTGCCACGACACATGGCTCGGCGACTACTCGAGAATGGTCTCCACACAGAAGTACTATTCCGTCTGCGCAGAGCTGATCCAGGAAGTCTGTGAGATCTTCGATCATCCGCGTTTCTTCCACCTCGGCTACGATGAAGAGACCGCCGGACATCAGAGGACCTACGATTACGTCGTGATCCGTCAGGGAGAACTCTGGTGGCACGATTTCCTTTTCTTCGTCAAGACCGTCGACGCGCAGAATGTCCGTCCGTGGATCTGGTCAGATTACTGCTGGCATCATGAGGAAGAATTCTTCAAACGGATGCCGAAACACGTGCTTCAGAGCAACTGGTACTACAGCGAGGAATTCGACCCGGCCAAATGCGTCTACGTGCAGCGGTTCCACGATCTGGATAAAGCCGGCTTCGATCAGGTCCCGACCGGCTCCAACTGGGCCAACGACGTCAATTTCGGCCGTCTTGTGAAATACTGCACGGAACACATTTCCAAAGAGCATCTTTGCGGATTCCTTCAGACCCCCTGGAATTCAACGACAGAAAAAGCTCTTAGCCACCACATGAAAGCGATCGATCAGATCAAGGCCGTGATGTATTGAGAGATCCCCCAAATGAGTGCGGAAACGGGTCCTTCCAGTCGGCAGATTCCTGTTTCCGCAAATTTTCAGAAACGCCGGATCCGGCTTAAAAACCGGGATCTGCGGGCTTGGAACTATTTTTTGTCCTTCAGCATACGATACACTTCCTCATAGACATCGTAAAGCGAAAAAAGCATCTCGCGCAGATTCCCTTTATGGCGCTCAAAATGCTCCTCAATGAGCGATTCAGGGATCCGGACGATCGAATTCTCCAGCAGACGCTCCACGATGAGTTTCGCGACGGAAAGTTCTCTGGACGTCTGATACAGATCCGGATACTCAAGCGGTTCATGCCCGAGGATCACGACGCCGAATCCCTGGCGAAAGGACCGGCTCTTCAATTTTCTGCGCGTCAGGTAGGAGAGCTGCTCGTATCCGTCGATCGCCAGCTGCGTTTCCGCATCCATCCCCTGAAAATCTTCCTCCGAAAGTGGAAGTCTCCTCACACCATCCTGAAGTTCCAGATGCACGACTCGCCGTCCGCACTTTTGGATCTCCGGGAGCAGAGCCGCCAAAAGCGTTGACTTCCCGGACCCGTGCGGGCCAATGATCTGTCCGCGCCATGAATTTTCGCGCAGTGTGGCGAGAAGCGTTTCGCTCGAGACTCCTTCCGGAAAATAAAACGGGATCGCGCCGGGACGGATACGCCGGGAACAAAAAGGATTTTCTTCATATGCCATATCCGCTCCGCCTTAATTGAGATCGACCTGCACTTTTGGCACCCTACCGACCGTAAAGAATTTCTCGCTCTTCACTTCCCGTCCGTTTTTCAGAAAAATACGCACACGCACACACCAGTGGATCTTCAGGATCATGCCGTAGTAGGAAAGCGGCGAAGCCGGAAGAGTAACCGAAAAACGGAAACACGCCCCATCATCCGCAGTCTCCGAGGCACGGCAAACCGAATTTCGCGAAGGAAGGCCGTCCTCTCCGGATGCAGCCGCTCTCAGCATTCCATTCGTCCAATCCAGCGTTTCGAAAAAATGCACGCCAATGTCTTCATCCCCCTTTCCCTCCGTATACCACACGACGGAAAACTCAAGATGCCCCACATCTTCAAGCTCTACATCCACAAGGCGAAAGGTTCCGGAAAGGGTCTCACGAGGCTGAAAAACATCATGGCGCGGCTGGTCAAGCTGAATAATGGAGCAGATCATATTTCCACCTCCTGCGGCGGGCAAACGATAATAGGAAACGAACGCTCAAACATCGGGATCCCGGAAAGTTTTCCCTGAACGATCACACGCCAGCAGATCTGATTGTGTTCTGAAACGAATGAATGCATTGCCGTACTAGGGACATCAAGCAAAAATTCCGCCTCAAAAGCACTTTTATCCGTCATAGGAATACCGTGATCCCCAAAGATCAAACGCTGATAGACCCTTTGTTTTTCACGCCGCGTGTTCGTTCCGTGCGTAAAAACAACTTCCTCTTCACAGACCAGTATCACGTTGATCCATGAAAGAAGCCGCCTCCCGCTCTGCGACAGAAACAGCCGGGCCGGCGTTCCCGGAACGATGGGAAAAGGTTCGATCTCCAAAAGTGTGACCGCCGTCGCGTTTCTTAACTGGACGTACGTATGCCCGACAAGCCAAACCCCAACCGCCAGAAACGCGATGAGATAGCAAAACAGAAGCCACGCGCCATTCTCCCGAAAATTGAGAGCCGTAAGGACGAGGAATCCAACACAGCCCATCCCCCAAAGCAGCACCACAAGCGTCTGAATGAAAAGCACCCAAGCCGGCGAATCCAAAATAGGAAGCCGATACGCAAGCCGGATCCCGGGACTGTCAATGATCTCCCTGACATCCGGCACATAGGGAAATTCATCGCCGAAAGAACATTCCCCATCCACCTGCGGACGAAACGCAGCGTAAAATGCATTTCTCTCTTTAGAAACACTGTATCGCGGAGCGGTCAGCGCATGGATCCCAATGCCGACCCCAATAAAAACCAGAGAAGCGGGAACGATCAGCGCAAGAAAATTCTCCCACTGCCAATCTTGAATGAAAACGACCTGATCCGGATCTTTTGGATCGATCAGACAATCATACCTCTCCCCGACCTTCCAATTTTTCAGAAATTCTTCCGCACTTTCCTCTGTCGGAAACTTTGAAAACCGCGTCACAGAATCGAAAACAAGGGTCCAGACCGTCCGTTCTGCTCCACCCGCAGAATATTTGAGCTGCATCTCCGGCAGATAATAGATCTCCTGAAAATGAAGCCCCAAATTCGGAACAAGTTCTGTTTTTTCCGTCTTTTTCGCCTCGCCTTCCCTAGAAAAGTATTCCTTTTCAAAATTCGACGGATCTTCGACTGTCTCCTGCAAAATAGGCCGATTCCCCAAGATCGTCCGCGGCAAACACCGAACAGCGACCAGCGTACAGTCGACCTCTTTGTACTGACTGTGGATCTTCCACTCCGGAATCACATAAAACGTCATCAGCCAGATCAATCCTGCAGCACCGGCAAGAATACAAACCGCTGAAAATGCAAGTTCCGCCGCCAAACCGACCCGCTGGGAATCGGTTCGATGCTCCCCTCTTTTTTTCGTAAATAGCCAGGAATGTTCTTTCATGATCGCTTAAACACCGCAATGGAAATAAAATCAAAACGCCCTTCCGCGGACTCACTCCGAAGCAGACTTCGGCTCCTGCTTCGACTCACGCGTGAATCCCAGTTTTTCAAGCGCTCCGTAAACTTCCAAAAGCGTCTTTGCGCCAAAATTGGAGATCTTGAGCAAACGCTCCGGGGAACTGTTCAAAAGGTCGCGAACCGTGAAGATGCCTTCCGATTCCAGACAGTTCGTCGTACGCACCAAAAGACCGATCTGCGCGATACTAAGGTCAAGTATCTCCTGACGCTTCCGCTGCCGTATCTCTTTTTCACTAAGCCGCACACACGTAGATGCCGGACGCAATTCCTTTTCCATTTCCTCCTCCTTGAAAAAATCATCCATCCTGCAGTCTCTCAATTTCTGTGACCTACAGAAATCACCATTTTAACCGATTATACCACATTGAATAAAAATTTCCAGACGTCAGAGACAAAAATTTCTAATTTGCACCAAAAAAACTCCCTGCTGCAGAAAAGTCCGACGGCAGGGAGTCTGTACAGTATCCAACAGTGTCAGTTGAACAGTTTGTCATGCTTGTGCGGCGTCATAATGTCGAAATTGACTTCGCGGAGGTACTCCTGCGCACCGCTCTCGATCAGACCGTTCACCAAAAGCTCGATCTGCTCCTGACTCTTGTAGGCGCGGATCGCATCCAGCTTCTTCTCGAAGAGCTCCTGATTCGTGCGGATGCGCATCGTCGGAAGCGTCGCGAAATCACTGTACGTCGAGTACTCATACAGCATCGGGATCTCTTCCATCGCAGGACCAAGTTCCGGCCAAATGCCTCCCTGAGCGTGGAAGATCGAGATCATCATCTCTTTCGTCGTGAGCTGATGGTCCGGATGAATGTCCGTCGGCGTCGGAAGGAAAATACGCGTCGGGCAGATTTTCCGAAGGACCCACGTATACGAATTCTGAAGCCCAGTCGCCCCCGCGATCACTGGACTGGTCGTATTTTCATCCGCAAAACGGCGTCCGGCATTTAAATAGAAGGAACAGTCGTCAAAATCGAGAAAATGAATGTTCTCTTCCTTCACCCCTAAGATTTTAAAAGATTCCTTCGCCTCTTCCTTACGGACCGCAGCGATCGTTCGGCTCTTATCTTCGCTGCAATACCCCATGCAGCCGTTCGCGGTGATGACCGCATGGACCTCAACGCCTTCCTTGAGACCCGCAAGCAGCGTCAAGCCGGCACCGCACACGATGTCGTCATCATGGGCAGCCAGAAACATCCAGCACTCCTTGTCCTTCTGCCAGCCGGGAAAAATGATTCGTGCGACCGGAGCACGTTCCACGATAGTCTGAACGCGGCGATCGTAAATGACCACATTTTCTTCACTCATTTCCAAATTCCTTATTAAAGTGAACCTAAAACAAATTATTTTAAACCAAACGACATGGCCGTTTTCCTCTTTTCGTATTCCGACAAATATATTTCTTTCCCCCGCAGCCCCCAATATTCAAAATCAAAGTTTTTTCTATTCGGCATAAAGTATGGATTAAAAAGGACTTGCGGGCGTCAGGATACAAATTCCATAATGTTGAATATACCAACATTTTCATTTTGTGTCAAGTACATAGACCCACAAAAAACAAAAAATTCCATAAAATCGAGCGTTCATTTTTCTAAAAATTCCGATTTGCCAGCAGTGCAAGGTTACCCGCGGCAGTCTGGGCAAGAAATAACGTCCCCGCTCCGCCTTTCTTCGGAAGTTTTATCCACTTTCGAACCTCTTCCGGCTCCGGGACCGCTCCCCGTTTTTTGATCTCCAGCTGGCTCCATCCGCACTCCTGGACCGCTCGAACGATCTGTTTCCTGTCCAATGGCAGGACTCTCCTGATCTGAAAACAAGACGCCAGCGCATTCACCGCCAACGGCTCATTTCCCGTCAGATAAAGCGACCCGGCACCCAGACGCTTCAGACCATGCTCCCGCGCAAACGCCCCTTCAAGTCCCGCTGCAAGAAGAGACGGATCCAAATCGAAAAGAAATTTCCCAGGCGTTTCCGCCGCTGAGATCGGCAGCCCCGGTTTTCCGGCAAACGTACCGAGAACACCAGCCCGATGCGCCTGAAGGACCGTCGCCCGAAACTCCCCCTTTCCCTGCTCTTCCGCATCAAACCACACCATCAGCTGCCTGCACTCCCGATTTCTGGTGATCCACTCAGCCTCCGTCATCCGAGCCATCCACGTCTCCGGGATCTCCGTTCCCGGCGCAAGTTTCACCGCAGCAAAACGCCGCCCCTCCAAAAGTCTCTCCAAGATCTGAAATTCCGGCTGGAAATAATGGACCTGTGTCGTCCGATGCCCCTCACTTCTCCGGTCAGGATCCATGTGCAGACACGGAAAGCGCTCCGCCGGAAACCGCTCAAGAAATTCCTCCGCCGTGATGGGAAGGACCTGAAACTCCGCGTCCTCCGAAAGTACGCCAGCCTCGCGCGCCGCCGTCAGATTAAAAAACGCAGCCGCCGCCGTTCCCGGAGCACGATCGACCCCCAAAACAGCCCGCTCCCTCGCCAGCGCAAGAAGATCCCCTCCGATCCCGCAGCAAATATCAGCCACAGGGACGCCCGCCGGAAACCGCCCCGCTTTATACTCCGCGATCCACCTGTCCGACGACTGCTCAACGCCGACCGAAGTAAAGAGCAGTCTTTCCGCCAGCTCTCCAAATTTCTCCTTCGCCCGGCATCTCAGCTGTATCTGCGACGCAGCCTGAGCCGCATTTTCCGGCGAAAGCGCAAGTTTCTCCCGCAGAAACAAGATCCGCTTCCATTCATCTCCATTCTTCAGCGCCGACGCCTTCTCGATCGCAGCAAGCCCCTCCGAAGAAAAGAGCCACCGCTCTTCCGGTCTCATCTCTGAAAATACAGGCTCCTCCCCCAAACAGCATCCAGGCAGCATAGCATTTTTCCTTTCATTTCCTTTCATTCCCAACAGTCAAACCGCCCCGGAAGGGCCCGCACAGGAATGTACGTTCCCTTCACACGCCTCTTTCTATATAATGTCATCTTTTTTTCCCGCAGGAAAGAATAGAGAGAAGGAAGAAATCAGGGAAAAAATTAAAGTTCCCTGCCATAAAATACGAAACCTTAAATACAGTTGACAAAAGGACTTTAATTCCTATTGCCAGACTAATCACAACCATCGTAAAAATACAAACTTAATTGCAGTCTCATATTGCAGATTATTTGTATTTTTACGTTGGAAACACCGCAGGTATTCACAATAAGTCGAATATTTTTGGATTTTTCACCAAATCAGAAAAATTTCGATTTTTCCTTAACCTTGGAGGTTTCTGTGCCGATGTTAATTCAAGCACAGGTAAAATAACCTGCAAAACCAAAATTATTGAAGCAGTTACAGTTCAGACCCTCAACCCAAACTGGATAAGAAGGAAATTGGAGTTTTTGCCTCTCCAAAGGAATTTTATATGCAGGGGGGATCTGATCCTGGAAAGCCCAAGGGGGGCGATTCAGGTAATTGAGTCGAGGCGAGTTGTTATATCGGAGAGCCTACCATGAAGGTCTTCACAACTGGTCAGGTTGCCAAAATTTGTAAAGTGGCCCCGCGTACCGTTAGTAAGTGGTTTGATTCAGGTCGTTTGAAGGGTTACCGTATCCCGGGTTCGCAAGATCGTCGTATTCCGCGTGAATACCTGATCAAGTTCCTGAAGGAACACGGTATGCCGACGACGGAACTGGAAGAAGCGGCCGTCGCGAAAGTTTTGGTAGTCGCACAAGACCAGGTTCTTATTGAGAACCTTCGTCGTGAACTTCCGCCGGAACGTCAGTTCAAGGTTGAAGTCGCAGCGAGCGGTTTTGATGCGGGTATCCAGGCTGAAAGTTTCCATCCTGACTGCATTGTAGTCGATTTTTCTATCGGCAGAACAGAAGCGCTGCAGATCTGTCAGAATCTGCGCCGCAACAGCGAGTTTGCTGACATTATTCTTATTGCTCTTTTGCCGGATGACGGCAGCACGAGCTCGATCGATCGTTCCAGTATCAATGAAACGTTCCGTAAACCGTTCGATGCTTCCCTTCTTGCTGAACGCCTGAAGACCCTTGTGGGTGTGCGTAAAGAGCTGATTTGAGTTTGTCTCAAACGATTTCCCGGAATTCAAAAACGGATCCGTCCTTTTTCTAATTTCCGGAAACATAAAGGATAGAAGTCGGGAAACCGACTTTTTCCTTTTTCTTGGCGAACGCACGGACACCTTCCGCCGAATGGCTGATCTGTGCCTCGCCGACATATACAAAATACCGCAACAACCCATACAATCATACAATTCGGAACGATACCAGTAAAAAGACGAAAAGTTTCTTTGACGAAAAGAAAAATCTTTTCAGAAAAAGAGCACGTTTCTCGATAAGAAACATGAGGTATGTTGCCTCGATTCCTGCCCGTACGATCGGTCTATCCGTTGCGCGGCGCTGGATCCACTGAAAATTTTGGAATTTTATTGCCCAGTTCCGGTTGAATTTTTTACAAAACAGTTTATACTGAAAGAAATAGAGCCTGTTTTGTAAAAAAACCTTTCACGTGCCGTGGAATTTTCCGCGGAAAACCCGGTTGGGATTTTGCAAAATTCACGTTTGAACGCGAAAATGCAATAAAACGGTTTCGGAGACAGCCAGATGAAAAACCTGTTCGGCAAATCACTCGTCATTTTGATTTTCATGTTCAGTCTGATACTGCTGACCATGTCGGGAGCGGTATATATGACGCACACAAACTGGCGTGAACGGGCAGAAAACGTGACGAAGGAAGTTCAGAATGCCGAACAGCAGCTCGAAAGTCTGCGAAAGCAGAATGACACGCTCGTCAAAGCCATCGAAGAGGAAGAAAAGCTCCGGGATCTAGTGGTTGCCGCACTGACTGCGGAAGTCGAAAACCGCAAGGCGGAATACACCGCCTACACGGAAGAATGTGAAAAACAGAACAAAGAGATCCGTCAAAATTCTGAAACGATGATGCGGATCACGCTGTTCCTGCTGAAAACACGTATCCTTGCTGACGATGCGTTGGTCAGGGTGCAGAATGAGAGAAATGAACGGATCCGGGCCATGCACGAATACGTGAACAACATGAATCGGATCGAGGACCTGAGTCAGCAGATCCTCACCTTGGAAAAACGCGAACGGAGCCTTGCCGCAAAGCAGACCGAACGTTGATATTTCCTGTGAAAAGCGTTTCCTCATCGGAATTTGGCCAACCTCGCCATTTAAGGCGGATAATGATTTCAAAAAATTAAAAGGACTCCCATGAACCTGGTCGGAAAAATTTTTGTCGTACTCATTTTTGTTTTGAGTCTGGTTTTGATGTCCCTCACCGTCGCGGTGTACATGACGCACACGAACTGGTATGTTTACGTCAACAATACGGACACCAGCACAGGGTATCCCCTCGGACTGAAACCGCAAATGGCGAATCTCCAGGAAGAGAACGCAAATCTGCGTAAAGCGTATGCCACGCTGGTCGGCGACTATGAAAAATCGCTCCAGGAAAGCACGAACGCTAAAAGCGAGATCGTCGCCGTTAAGGAAAATCAGACGAAGGAAGTCCAGGAACTCCGAGAAACGATCAGTTCTTCCTATGCGGAAATAAACACTCGCCTTGACGATACCCACAAAGCCCTCGTCACGATCGCAAGCGGTCATGAACTCCTCCGCGATTCCATCAAAACGCTCCAGCAGGAAGTCACGGCCCTCTCCGACAAACTTTCTGACCGGACCGGTTTCATGAATGAGATCGCTCAGCTCGAACGCAGAAATCGTGAACTTGCCTCGCGAAATGAAGACCTCAAGAATGAAAACGTCCTCGCCAATGAAGTCCTCACCTACAATAATATGGTGAACGACCTAGAATACTACCGAACGCAGACTCCGCCCGTCTCCATTCAGGGACGCGTGATCGAACAGGCGGGAAGAAAGATCCGCATCAACGTCGGAAGCGACGACGGTATCCGCCCCGGTCACAAATTCCAGCTGCTTTCCAAGGACGGCACGACGTACATCTGCGACGTGGAAGTGGAAAATGTCATGCCGGACGTCGCTACCTGCATTTTCTCCAATCTGCGAAGCGAACAGAGCATCAATGTGATTCCTGGATGCATCGTCAGACCGCTTTAAGATCGGGAAAAAAGGAAATCGAACAAGAAAGTTGGTCCTTTCGGAAGGATAATACAGTATGAAAGAAGAACGCCCGCAAGACGAATTTTTGCCTGAAGATGGTGGTTTCGAGGAATTGCCTTCCGGGGAAACGGACGATTTTGCGTCCGATGAATGGGAAGAAACGGCCCCTGCGTTGGATGAGTTCCAGGCTGAAAACGGCGAGACGGCCGAAAACGGCATCGAGGAATTAGATCCCAATGGCGGTACGGAATTCGAGTCCGAGCCTGAAAACGCCATGACAGAGGAAGAGGAAGCTGAAGAAGAGAAACCGGTCATGTATCGGCCGCCGCGTATGGATCTTTACACGGTCCTGCTCGTTTTGTCTCTTCTGTTCATTTCCCTCGCCGCAGCGATCCACTATCTGGAATGCCCGCCGACGGAATACGGAGCAGTTCCATTCAAAAAAGGACCTGTTGTGTCCGCTCCCGGTAATTAAGAGTCCATCCCCAGAAAATGCCCCTCATGAAAAGGGGCTTTTTTATTCTAGGCTCTCAAACACATCTGAAGCTCTGAACGTTAGTCCCAAAGCAGTTTCTTCGCGTCAAAAACCGGCCCTTCGGTGCACGTTCGGCAGTAATCCCAACCCTCCGGCGCTTCCGAGTCCTTGCATTTCGTGACACACGTAAAACAGATCCCCATTCCGCACGCCATGGGAGTTTCGAGCGAGACCTGGCATTTCAGTCCGGCAGCTGCGGCCGTTTTCGCCACATTTTTCAGCATGATCTCCGGACCGCAGGCGTAAACGCACGCATTCCCGGCATGAAGCTGATCAGCGGCGATGATCTCTTTTTCCAGATCCGTCACGAAGCCGTGATGTCCCCGACTTCCGTCGTCCGTCGCGAGGCAGATCTCCATTCGTCCGGGATATTGCGCGGCAAGAGCCTCAAGGTCTTCCAGGCAGGCGAACAGACCGGCATTTCGGCAGCCCCAGACGAACGTGACTTTCTCGGTTCGTTCCTGCTCCAGGAACGTTTTCGCTAACAGATACATCGGGGTCTGTCCGATCCCTCCGCCGACCAGCAGCGGCCGCGTCGGCCAGTTTGCCGGATCGGCATCCAGACGGAATCCATTTCCGAGCGGTCCCCAGATCTCCATTTCCTGTCCGGGAAGCAGGCGGGAAAGCTGCTCCGTACCGTGTCCAACGACCGCATACACGACGTCCACTGCACCTTCCTCTGCACGGAAAATAGCGAGCGGACGGCCAAGCAAAGGCGCACGCACTCCCGGGATCCGCAGCATGCAGAACTGTCCCGGCTTGACCGACTCCGCGATCTCTTTGGAAGCCAAACGCACGCGCCAGGTGTTTTCCGCAGCGAGTTCGTTTTGAATAATTTTAACCGTTTGATGAAATATAGTATTCATAAAAATCCCTCTTCTTGTTCAAGTTCGTCAAAACAGCCGACGCCGTTTCGCCGAAAATTAAAATTTGGATCCAATATTCACTCACTTCTCTCCATCGCCGGAGTTTCTCTGAGCGGCCGAATGCTGACATCGTCCAGATACGCGATCCCAAATCCCGTAATGGAGATCTGCACGGCAACCGGCTGGTCACTGCAGACGATCCGCTGGAACGAGATCTTCTGCCAGCCGTCGGTCTGCATGATCCTCTCGGCAAGTACGTCGCCGGAATTCGTGTCTGTCACCTTGACCCCGTCGACCGTATTTCGGAGCTTTTTCGGAATATTCAGCCACACATCGACCTGATAGACCGTTCCCGGGGGGCCGACATAAACTTTCGGACTCCGAATGGTCAAAGGTGCCGAGTCGAGTATCACAGGCCCTCGTTTTTTGTTATTGGTCAGGACCCCCATTTCGATCCCGAAATTTCCAGTATGCGCAGCTTCCTGGCGAATGTTCGCTCTCACCACGATCCCTGGTTTTTCAGGGTAAAGTCTGAAATTGATCCAGCCGTCCGCTTTAAAACGTACCGGTTCTTCAAAATCCCCGCTGGTAAAAAGGTTTGGTCCCGGCTCGAACTCCTGAATTGCGTTCCTCCATTTCTCGTGCAGTTTCTGTGACCGGAACGCCACACCGGCAGGCTGGAAATTTGGAGAGGGGAAGTTCTTTCCCAGTTCTTTCCAAGCTCTTTTTTCTAAAAAACAGATCGGTCGCATGGCACGCTGAGCCAGCATGAAGGCATCCGCGTACTCTTTCGTCTGCAAAGCTTTTTCCGCAGCCTGCAAATAGTTCTTTGCCCGCTCGAACCACATAGCGTCATTTCCCTGAAGCCGATCCGCTCCATAAGAACGCAGGTACTTCTCAAGCCGCATTTCAGCGAGTTCCAGCATTCTCTGAGCCAAAAGCGGAGCGTAAAGAAGGATCCTCTGTGTAATGCTGCTGATGATCTTCATATTCTGCGTCATGACGACCGTGGAAAGGAGCGGCAGTTCTTCCAGTTCGATCTCCACGCCTCCCACACGCCGAATGGTCCGGATCGGCGAAAGCCCGCTAAGCGAATAGTTCCAGCAGCCATAGGTATCCGGCATTCCGCGGACCATGAATTTTACCTGCCGTTCCGCACCGGGCCCATTCACGTACTGTCCATCCTCTTCAATGTACATTGGGATCATGAGCCGAACATACGGCGTAGCGAGGATCCCTCCCGCCACATTATCGTGATCCGAGGCGATCGTCGTAAAGGAACTCCCTCGCGAGATCCACTGTTCCAGCACCAGAAACTCAAGATTCACGAGCGAAAGCGCCTTGCGCCGGAAGACCGTTTCCTCATCCGGAGCATCCAGCCGCGAAGTACTGTCGAAAAACAGTCCGCGAGAGCCTGCGATCAGTGCGTTAAACGCCATGAGCCGGATCTGCTCAAACGGAAGCGCATCTGGAACGACACCCGGTTCCTCCGGATCCAGTGCTCGATCATGAGACGAATTCCGGATCCCTAGGGCGATCTGTCTCCATTGAGCTTTCAGTATTGGCGAAAACTGCGACGGGATCTTCGCAAATATCAGCTGGCGATTCACGGCCAGATTGTTCATTTGGCGCATCCAAAGCCCATAGTCCACAAAATTGTGCGTCGAATTCATCGGTGAACGATCGAGGACCAGAATGTCGCAAAAGTCGCTGTACTCCGCAAACTCCTTGTGCGGAAAACACAGGCTTGGTCTGCGCGGCAAAACATCTTCCGAAATCTTGCGGATCTTTTCAAGATGACGCCGTACCAGCGCCAACGCCGTCATTTCCCGAAATTCCGGAGCCATTTGCTGAATGTCGTTAAATCCGGGAGGGATCCCAAGATCCCACGCGATGACTCGGTCCAGAGAGCGGTTCCGAAGTTTCCCGCTCTTCAGAAGTGCCTCCTCATAATCTCCGGCCTGGTCCCATTTCAACGGCATCGGACAAATAAACCATATGTTTTGCAGCCGAGCTTCTGCTTCCATCTCGTAAGTCGGAAATTCAGGAAGCCAAACGGTGTTAAATCCAAGATTCGCCAAGAACTCCAGTTTCTCACCAGAGTAACGGATCGCCCGAACAAAAATCGGTTTTTCATCGATCAGCACAACGCCATTGAGCAGTGCGACCTGATGTTTTTGGGAGGCTCCGGAGCCCGCGGACTCCTGAACCACCCTGCCGTCTGAAGCAGCCGGAGTCTGTACTGCCGGAGTCTGTACTGCCGGAGTTTGTACTGCCGGAGTTTGTGCCGCCTCATCGGGGAGAGGGAGCGCTGCCGTTTTCGCAAGTTCCGGCGCAGGCGCTTCTTCGTGAGTCACTGGCGGAAAGTCACGCATGTTTTCCTGCGAAACGTTCCTCGCCCCCGACGACGAGGGAGCTGGAACGGAAAGGGGGCGAAAAGCCGTTCCTGCCGCACTTCCCGACACTTCCAAACGGTCCACAAAAACATCGACAGTCACCATCCCGGAATAAACATTCAGAACGACGTGATCTAAATACGCTTCCCGAAGATCAAACTGAATGTCTTTCCTCTCCCTTTGGATCCTTCGGACCTCCGACATCATTTCACGTTCCACATTCTGCAGCGTCAGCTTCTGCCAGGACCGAATGGCGGTCGTCGCACTTCGGTTCGAGACGTAAAGGCAGAACGCCTTCCCGGTCACAGGATCGACCGTGTACGGCAAAACGACTCTTCCGAGAAGCTCGATCCCGCTGCGGTTGGAAGAAAGTACGGTCTGCACCGAAAGCGCCGCATTTACTTTTTTCGGCGGAATCGGATACGCCAGATAGATCTTGCTTCCCTCACTCCGGCAAACGACCTGAAGATACTCGTACCCTTTTCCGGAAAAGGCTTCTCCCTGCTGGCGCATACGCAGAGTCAGTTCCGCAGTGCAATCCTTTTCAAATTCGAGCCAGGAAGGAGAGGAAGACTCAAAATCGTCCATAAAATAGTCCCCCTCAGGGACCTGGACCGGTCTGGACTGTGCCAGTTCCTGAACTTCCGCAGCCGAAAATGGAGCGTAATTCTGTGCTGCTGCGTTCTGTAGAACAGCCTCAAGACCTCCAGCCCCCCCCAAAAAGATCCCCAGACAGACTGCGATCCAATTCCAAGCGGCATTCTGAAAAATAAATTTTAGGAGCGAAAATGTCTTCAATTTCACCATTGGGGGTTTTCTTTCACAAAACGTGCCGTACAAAAAACAATTTCTTTGCGAAAAACGGGAAAAATTGAAAAAGTTCAAAAAAACTTTAACTATTTTCGGAAAATTTTAAAGTTTTTCATGACTTTTGTGATTTTATCGGCTATAATATAGGCAGAGACGGATTTAACGTTTATGCCGTCTTCGCATTATACACAAATTTTTCATTTCAGACTATACCAGTCCTTCAAGAAATATGAAAACTTTTGACTCCGCCGAAAAAAAAGCAGCCGTAACGTGGGAACATTTGCCGCAGGACGTACAGGCTCTGCTCCGAAAACTGCGTGAGCTGCCGTTGGAATATCAAGAAGAACTTCAGCCGTTCGTGGAGGCTCTGGTTCTTGGAACGCATCGGCGAAGAGAGATTTTTTCCCTGATCCAGGAATCTGTCTCGCAGCTTCGTCTCGACATGAAGTATCTCATTTTCGATCTGGAAGCGACCCGCAGAGAACGCGACGCAAACCAGATCCAGTGAGAACGGGCTCGGACAGAAGTCGGGATCCCGGCGTTTTGCATGTTTAAATCGGCGTCTCTGTGTTTTTCGGCATTTTCATTGACAAAAATCGTACCGCGAATGGATACGCAGCAATCGCATGAACCCAGAAAATTAAAAAAATTTAAAATATTTCAAAAAATTTTTGTCGGAACACTTGCATTTTTTTCAATTTAAGACTAAAATAAAGTCTGGGGAAAAAATCGCACTGCACTTTCCGAAGGGGGAATTCGATGAAGGTGGAACTTTATGTCGTAGATTGCGAAACTGGAAGCAATCGCATCGTATTGTCGCTTCCAGCGATACTGGGGCGCGGCAATGATGCCGATCTGATCATTAACCATCCGGAAGTCAGCCGTCGGCATTGCCGTATTTTTGCGTTTCAAAATGTCGTCCACATTCAGGATCTAAATTCCCTGAACGGCACTCTCGTCTCCGGAAATCGGATCCAGAATACAGAAACGACGATCCATCCTGAAGAAACGTTTTCTGTCGGCCCAGTCCTCTTCCGCATTTCGTATCATCGCCAGATGACGGCGTACTCTGACATCAGCGGCTCCACATCACGCAAGACTCGAGGCAGCATTTCCAACGCACAGAACCTCTCCAAAGCCTCAGCCTCCAAAGCGTCTGTTTCCAAAGCCTCAGCCTCTAAAGCCTCCGCCTCCAGAGCATCCTCCGGCAATCAGACCTCCAGCATCTCACGCCAGCAGGCGATCACCCCATCCTCCATCCGGCTGCGCACACGGAAATAAAATTTTCACAAGCGGCACTCACACACCATTCATAAAAAAAGTCAAAAAAAAATCTGAAAAAGGAGAAAAAAACAGGATCCGCCGGTCGGCTTCTTTGTGCGGGATATGCCGATTAGGAAGCCAGCCAATTTCAAAAAATTTCTTAATTTGCTAAAATTTGATTGGTTTTTCTCCTAAAATATGGTACACTACAAGTAAAGAATATACTGTTTTCCGAAACAGTCAGGGATTTTGTCATTCGGAAAACAGCAGGTGAAGAAGGAAGCAGAATCCAGAAATAAAACCAGGGCGGGTTTGAAAATGGCAGAACTCAGCAAATTTCCGGCTGAAGATATTGATGCGCTGATCCGAAACGCAGAATTACGCAGTGAGCTGGAACCGTACTATGATGAATCGATCGTCCAGCTGAACAAAAGCCGACTGCCTCTGACGGTCGAAAATGACTACCTTGAAATGATGCTTGCGTGGGAAGTCGCGCCGGTCCTGCCGATCGCGCAGTGGTTCGATCCGCCGCTTCGTCCCGTCCATCCGGAAAATCTTTCATCTGAGGAACTGCATGCCGAGTTGATGAAACTGGCGGATCTTCTTTACGAAAAGCAGATCGTTCTTGACTTTACGGAGCACCTTTCTGACTTTGAGCTGTACCTCCTGATCTGCCGCGACATTCTTCCCTCCCGTGAAAAAATGCTCGCAGTCCGCGACGGGTATCTGCATTGGGATTGTGCCGGCATCGATGAAAATCAGGAAGTCTGGCTGACGTACTATGCGACAGAAGAAGAACGGGAAATGTGGGAGGAAATGAACGAAACATCGGCGCCATACCGTCTGGAAGTTCCGTACCCAAGAGTACTGCCGACTGATCCAAACTGATCCAAACGGATCCAAACGGATCCAAACGGATCCAAACGGATCCAAACGGATCCAAACGGATCCAAACGGATCCAAACGGAACATCGGCTGGCCAAAAACAGTGTATTTCGCGCCTTCTCGAAACAAAAAATAGCGAAAAGAGCTAAAATCGTCAAAAGAGGCGGCTGTATTTACACGAAAATCGGATAAATCATAATATTGGCAAAACAGGCGGTTTGAGCAAGATCCCGCCTGTTTATTTTTTCCTTTTCTGAAAAAACATTGAGGAAATTTTTAGAAAATTTCATAAAAAATCGATTGAATGAAAAATATCTGTTGAAATGAACGGCAAAATTTGCTATACTTCGCCGATAGAGTTTATATACACAGCAACTTTCAGTTCATGAAATCTGCAAGTTTCGCATAGTGTCCGGTTCACGAAAAGAGAAATGACACTTGCCCGCGAAATAGATGCAGTACCAAAAGGCACGGAAGAAAGACATTTCAGACATGCGCCTTAAGATGGTCCCGGAGGAAAAGGAGCTCCATTCCGGCATGAATAGCAAGAATACTGAAAACAGAAAACATGTGCATCCGATGGGAATTTGCACTGAAAGGAAGCAGGGAGCCGCTTTATGGTAGATTTTTTTGTTCGTGAAAATCCGCTTCTTCCTTTAAATAAAAAGGAACGAAAACAGGCTTCGCCGATCACGGAAGTCGACGCCCCGAATGTGGTGGCCTCTGACGACAGTCCCGCGCTGCTGGACTATGGCGAGTTCGGCTTTCCGGATGAACAAGTCGTTCGGGAATGGACACTTTTAGGCTGTATCTCGGTAATTGCCGGGGGCTTCGTCATTCTCGCCGGGCTGGGGATCTTGGGGATCACGGTCTGGAACGTATATCGGGACCATATGAGCAGCTCGGACTCTGTAGAAGTTCTGACTCAGGCGCCAACACAGGAATTCAAGCGCTCAAACGTCAAAGCATACTCCGTAGACTGTAAATGGAACAGTCCGACTGCGGTCGCTCTCACTCCTGACGGACTGTACATGATCACGGCAGGCGGAAGAAGAACGCACATAGATCCACTCGATTCGCTGCCCATGGCAAGATCGCGGGAAAGTACGCCGGAAAAACCTTGGGAAGACCTCGACCAGCTGGAAAATCATGCGGATGATGACGATGTGATGAAGAAAAACGCTCAGGACGAGCAGTTTCTTTCCTATGACAGCAGAACTTCACAGATGCCGGCGCCTGTATATGTTGACAGACTGTTGATCGACAAAAACGGCAAACGCGCCTATGATCCAACGCGCAGTTTCTTTGTGGAAAAAAAAGAGACCAGCGATGTAGGCGGATCACTCTCTTTTATGGACGACCTCGAACCTGGCAGATCCTCTGAAGCAGAAAAAGAGACGGACGGAGATTCTGGATCTGCGGACATGCAGGATCTGCTCCTTTCCGATGCTGCCGAAGCCGAAAGTTCCGCCGAAGCCGAAACCGCCTCGAGCACCGAAACCGGGATACAGTCGGACGATCTGCTTTCCTTCTCCGAAAGCGGCACGATAGACGACTTGGAATCGCTCGAATCGCTCGCCAGAGACTCTGTCTGGAAAAAAACGCGTCCATCCGTAGAAAGTTACCCCATTGCCTTCTGGTCGACGGAAACGCTCCAGCCGATCGTGGTGCACTGGAATCACGAGTACCCCATCACGGCCATTGCCATCTCACCGGAGGGGAATCAGGCGGTCTCGGTAGACAGCGGCGGAAATGCGATCCTCTGGAGCCTCGACAGCCGTCCCGGAGAAAACGGCCTCTCTACGCAGAACTGGTACTTCGTACGAAAAATGACCGCGGATGACAGAAAACTGCAGGGAATGGGAAAGATCAACACAATCCACGCCGTCACCTTTACGCCGTCCGGCCGCCAGTTCGTCATGGCTGCGACGGTGAACAAGCTCGACGACACAGGGAATCCGTACACTTCTTGCGGCGCACTGATCCTCTGGGACATCGAAAACTGGAAGGAAGTTCTCCGAAAACGCGGCACGGGCGGACTTTCCAAGACGATCGACACATACTATCAGACCCTGAATCCCGTCGGAAAATTCACCGACCTGGCCTTTACGCCGAACGGAAAATACCTCCTTGCCGCTGCCGCCGGCGCAAACGCAGGAGTCTACTATTTCGACAATCGCACAAGCAATCCGGCTTACGGGATCTGCATGGCCGATATGGAATCCGACGAACAGCGTCCGCGAATGGCTCAAAACTCCGAATTCAAGCCGAATCTCGTCCAAGGATTGAGTCGGCATGACTTTCCAAATGCAGATCACGTCGCACTTGCGATCTCGCCGAAAGACGAAAATTCCTCAAGCGAAAACGATTCCCTCACAGTCGTTTCCGCAGACAATCTCGGACGGATCGTTTTCTGGGATTTTGCACCAAAGACGAATCGTCCCCGCGAAGGTGTGAAACGGACCATCGCATGGAACACAAAAAATACCGAAAACACGACGCAGAATATTCGCAAGGTCCTCTTTTCCAGAGACCAGAAGTACGTTCTGTTCCTGGGTGACGAATTCCTTCTTTACCACGGAAAAGCTCCTCACGGATACATGGGGGACTTCCGAACAAAAGAGGGCACGGAAGAGGAATCGACCGACATTTTCCTCATTTCCGCCTATTTCACACCGGACAACAAATACCTTCTGGGCGGCAGCGATGACTGCAGGCTCCGAATGTGGCGAATGGATGAACTCCCGCTGGACGTCCGTTTCTCCGTCGACATGAAGAAAAACGAAAATGCCGCCGACAAAGAGGAAAGTAAAGAAGATCCTGCTGAAGATGACCGGTCACTGGATGATCTCCAGAAGGAATTCAAGCTCGAGCCGCAAAGGTCCATACCGCAGAATGAAGAGGATGCTGACTGGGACGCCTTGGATGAAAAAAAGGAATCTCAGGAGTGGGAGGCGCCTTTGGATAGTAAAAGATCCTTCACTCGGCCGTAAAATAAATACCGGCAAACGTTTTTCGTTCACGATAAACTGCATGCCAAAGTAAAAAACGGCACAAAAGTCCGCGTGACGGCACGATTCAAAACATTGGATGGTTTGGAAAGGAAAGATCCATGGCTAAGAAAAAAACTGAGGGAGAAACGGATCCCGCAAAAAGGTCCAACAGCAAGATCGAAGCGCTTCTTGCACAAAATGAAATGCTGCGTTCCACGGTCGCGCAGATCGAGAAGGAATTTGGTACCGGTTCCATCATGGCTCTCGGCGCGAACTCCTCGCTGAATATCCAGGGCATCTCGACCGGCTGCCTTTCTCTGGACCGGGCACTCGGCGGAAAAGGACTCCCGCGCGGAAGGATCATCGAAGTTTTCGGTCCGGAATCCAGCGGAAAAACCACTCTCACACTGCACGTCGTCGCGCAGGCGCAGAAAGAGGGAGGGATCGCGGCGTTCATCGATGCGGAACACGCTCTGGATCCCAGCTGGGCGAGAAAACTCGGTGTGGATCTTGAAACGCTTCTGGTCAGCCAGCCATCCTGCGGCGAGGAGGCTCTGCATATTGCGGAAATGCTCATCCGTTCCAACGCAGTCGACGTCGTGGTCGTGGACTCCGTCGCGGCTCTCGTACCCAAGAAAGAGCTGGAAGGGGAGATCGGAGACCAGCACGTCGGTCTGCAGGCCCGCTTGATGAGCCAGTCGCTGCGGAAACTCACCGGAGCCATCTCCAAAAGCAAGGCGATCGTCATCTTCATCAACCAGATCCGCGACAAGATCGGGACCATGGGATACGGTTCACCCGAAACCACGCCGGGAGGCCGTGCGCTGAAATTCTACTGTTCCTGCCGCATCGACGTCCGGAGAGTCGGACAGATCAAAGACGGAGAGACCGTCATCGGTCAGAGAGTCAAGGCGAAAGTCGTCAAAAACAAGGTGGCGCCTCCGTTCCAGACTGCCGAATTCGACATGATGCACGATTCGGGAATCAGTTACGAGGGAGACATCATCGACCTGGCACTCGCACAGAAGCTCATCATCCGAAGCGGCGCATGGTTCCGCTACGGGGAAATGCCGCTTGGTCAGGGACGTGAAAAAGCCAGACTTTACCTCCGCGAAAATCCGGACATCTGCGAGGAACTCCGACAGAAGATCTGGGCAGATCTGGAGCCGCTCGAAGAAATCGAGGGCGCTCAGGAGGAAGACCTGCCTGATTTTGACGAGCTGGCAGACGAAAATACAAATATTGAACTTTAATGTCCTTCATTTCATTTTAACCTTAACCTTACCTAAACATGGCCGACATCAACCTTAAAGACTACATTACCTCCATTCCGGATTTTCCGAAACCCGGGATCATTTTCCGCGACATCACCACCCTCATTCAGGCTCCGGAAGCATTCTCTGAAGCCTGCCGCAAGCTGACGGAAGCCGCCCGCGAGCTGAAACCCGACGTCATCGCGGCTCCGGAAGCTCGGGCGTTTCTGTTCGCCGCGCCCATGGCGATCGAACTGCAGTGCGGGCTGGCGCTCATTCGCAAACCCGGCAAACTTCCGCGTGAAGTCATCTCGCAGAGCTACGATCTCGAGTACGGCTCCAACACGCTGAACATGCACACGGACGCCATTCAGCCCGGAGCAAAAGTCCTGATCGTGGACGACCTCCTGGCGACCGGCGGTACGGTGGATGCGTGTCGGCAGCTCGTCGAAAAAGTCGGTGCAAAAGTCGTCGGATACAGTTTCGTTCTGGAACTTTCCTCCGAATGCAAAGGACGGGAATTTCTTCAGTCGAAGAGTGACGCGGACGTCTTTTCGGTCATCGAATACTAAAAAGGAGAAGGAAGCGCGATGAAATTTTCAGAACTGGCAGCATGGATCGGCGGGGCTACGGCAGCTCTCACCGATTTCTGGCAGGAAACCGGCCTGACCGGTGCACAGCTCTCCGAAAAGCTGGACCCGGAGATCTCGAATGCCGTTCCTTTTGCGGAAGCTCAAAAAGGGTCCATCACCCTTTTGGACAGTCTGAAAAAACTCTCATCGCTGGCCGGCTCGGAAGCATCTGCCGTCATTCTCCCCAAAGATGCGGAAGAAAAGCTCGCTGCCGACGGCATGAAAAAGTGGAATCCGAAAGGGATCGCGCTTCTTTTCAGCGACGCTCCGTACCAGGATTTTGCGAAGATCGTCTCGCATTTTGACCCGCCGATACTGCGTCCGGCTGCCGGGATCCATCCGCGGGCTTTCGTGGACGAAACGGCAAAGATCGGACAAAACGTCACGATCATGGCGAACGTCTGCGTCGGACCGAACGTGGAGATCGGCGCGAACGTCATCCTGCATCCGAATGTCTGTCTGATGGAAGGCGTAAAGATCGGCGATGATTCCGTTCTTTTCCCGAACGTGACGGTCTACGAAAAATGTATCGTCGGTGCGCGGTGCATCCTCCATGCGGGCGTCGTTCTCGGAGCCTACGGTTTCGGATACGATTCTTCGTCGGGAAGGCACATTCTCTCGCCGCAGCTGGGAAATGTCGTTCTTGCGGATGACGTAGAGCTCGGCGCCAACACAACGATCGACCGCGGAACTTTCGGTTCCACGCGCATCGGGGAAGGCACGAAGATCGATGATTTGGTCATGATCGGGCACAACTGCCAGATCGGACGGCACAATCTCCTCTGTTCGCAGGTCGGGATCGCGGGAAGTTCCACGACGGGAGACTACGTCGTCTGTGCCGGTCAGGTCGGACTGGCGGATCACATTTCGATCGCCTCGCACGTCATCATCGGCGCGCAGGCCGGAGTGCCGGGCAATCTGACGGAGCCGGGAACGTACCTGGGAGCACCAGCGACGAACATTCAGGAAATGAAGCGCCAGTTCGTTGCGGTCAAGCAGCTGCCAGACTACTGGAAGACACTCAAGGCACTGGCCCAAAAAGAGCAGAAAGCCGCCGTACGGTAACCTTACACAGATCCCGAATTCCAGATTCCCCGAATGAAAAACGCCTTTTCGTTCGGGGAATTTTTTATCCGGTTCCTCCAGATCGCAAAAATTTTCAAAAGATCGCCGGAATCCCATCCCCACAGGATTCCCCCTCCTTGAAAAAAAATCAAAATGTGGTAGAATAGTTTCAATTTATTTTGTCCATTCAATTGAAAAGGAGTCAATACCGTGTCTGAGAGCAAACTTCAGTACAAAGTGGCGGACATGAGTCTCGCCGACTGGGGCCGAAAAGAAATCATGCTGGCGGAAAATGAGATGCCGGGTCTGATGGCGATCCGCCGCAAATACGCCGACGCAAAACCGCTGGCCGGCGCACGTATCGCGGGCTGCCTGCACATGACGATCCAGACGGCCGTCCTGATCGAAACGCTCGTCGCTCTCGGCGCGGAAGTTCGCTGGAGCTCATGCAACAAATTCTCCACCCAGGACCACGCCGCCGCTGCGATCGCTGCTGCCGGCATCCCGGTCTTCGCGTGGAAAGGCGAAACGGACGAAGAGTACGACTGGTGCGTCGAGCAGACCCTCATGTTCGACAATGACCAGCCGCTGAACATGATCCTGGACGACGGCGGCGACCTGACAGCGATGGTCCACGCTCCGAAATACGCCCATCTGGCTGCCGGCATCCGCGGCATCTCCGAAGAGACCACCACGGGCGTTCACCGTCTTTACCAGATGCACGAACGCGGCGAGCTGAAGATCCCGGCCATCAACGTGAACGACTCCGTCACGAAGAGCAAGTTCGACAATCTGTACGGCTGCCGTGAATCTCTGGCGGACGGTATCAAACGCGCGACCGACGTCATGATCGCCGGTAAAGTCGCGGTCGTCTGCGGTTACGGCGACGTTGGAAAAGGCTGCGCGCACTCCATGCGCTCCTACGGTGCCCGCACCATCGTGACGGAAATCGACCCGATCTGCGCGCTTCAGGCGGCAATGGAAGGTTTCCAGGTCATGACGATGGACGATGCGTGCAAGATCGGAAACATTTTCGTCACGACGACCGGCTGCTGCGACATCATCACGGCTGAGCACATGGCGCAGATGCCGAACGACGCCATCGTGTGCAACATTGGCCACTTTGACTGCGAGATCCGCGTCGCAGACCTGAATGCCTATCCGGGCATCGTCAAGACGGAGATCAAACCGCTGGTCGACCGCTACACCTTCCCGGAAACTGGCCGTTCCATCCTCCTTCTGGCGGAAGGCCGTCTGGTGAACCTCGGCTGCGCGACGGGCCATCCCTCTTTCGTGATGTCCAACTCCTTCTCGAACCAGACGCTGGCGCAGATCGCCCTCTGGACCGAGCCGGAAAACTATCCGCTGGGCGTTCACGTGCTTCCGAAGAAACTGGACGAAGAAGTCGCCCGTCTTCACCTGGAACAGCTGGGCGTGAAGCTCACGAAGCTGACTCAGGCGCAGGCCGACTACCTCGGCGTCCCGGTGGAAGGTCCGTTCAAACCGGAATACTACCGCTACTAATGTGAGCCGGCACGGACTTCCCGTGCGGTAAACTGTTTTCAGAAGAAACGGAATTTTGCCCGGCGCACGGCGTGTGCCGCGAAATTCCGTTTTGTATTTTCCGGAGAAACGCTGAACTTTTTTTCGATTTTTTCCTGGTTCGAAGAGAATTTCAGTGAAAATCCGCTCACAGCTTGCCGATTTTAAGAAATCAAAGTTTCCTGCGAAACCAGATAAAAAACGAAGCGGCTTTTCCTCAAAAGGACAGAAGATCATGCGTACCAACATAGTGCACGAAGGTGCCGGTTTTTTGGAATACGAAATTCGTCAGATCGTGGAGCATGCCAACCGGATGCGCGGCATGGGTCAGAAAATCACGTGGGAAAATATCGGCGACCCCATTGCGATGAAAGAGGAAGTCGCACCGTGGATCAAAGAAATCGTCCGCGACATCGTGAGTCAAAACGCATCGTGGGGCTACTGTCAGACGCGCGGCGTTCAGGAGACCCGCGATTTTCTGGCAGACCGGGTCAATGCGCGTGAAGGCGGAGTTCAAATCTCGCCGGACGACATCATTTTCTTCAACGGAACGGCCGACGCGATCGACAAAGTCTACGAATTGACGCACCGGAATGCGCGTATTCTTCTGCCTGCGCCGATCTACTCGACGCATTCGTCCAACGAGAGCAAACGCGGCGGATACGATCCGCTTCATTTCCGGCTCGATCCGAAAAACAACTGGCTCCCGGACATGGAAGAGGTTCGCCGGATCGTGCACTACAATCCGTCGATCGCAGGGATCGGATTCGTGAATCCGGACAATCCGACGGGGATCGTCTATCCGCGGGAGATTTTGGAGGAGTTCGCGGAGATCGCACGGCAGTACGATCTTTTCCTGCTCGTGGACGAAATTTACTCGCACATCTGCTATAATGGGGCGGAACCGTTCCATCTTTCGCAGTATGCGCATGACGTCCCGGCGATCTCCATGCGCGGGATCAGTAAAGAGTACCCGTGGCCCGGTGCGCGCTGTGCGTGGATCGAGGTCCTGAACAAAAATAAAGATCCCAATTTCTCCGCATTCATCGACAGTATCCTAGCTTCCAAGATGCTGGAAGTCTGCGCGACGACGCTTCCGCAAATCTCGATCCCGCGTGTTTTTGGATCTCCAAAATATCCGGAGCACCTGAAGACCCGCGCCGCCATTTTCGAGAAGCGCGCGAATCAGGCGTACGACATTTTCAGCAAAGTGCCGGGCCTGATCTGCCACCGTCCGCAGGGAGCGTTCTACATGAGCGTCGTTTTCGAGGACGGGGTCTTCCATCCGGGCCAGAAACTCCAGGCAGCCAATCCGCAGCTTCGGGAATACGTGGACGCTCTGTGCCAAAACGTGCCGGGCGACAAGCGCTTCGTCTACAATCTGCTCGCCTCGAAAGGGATCTGCATCGTGCCTCTGACTGGTTTCGCGACGGATCTGTGCGGTTTCCGCGTTACGATGCTCAACACGGACGACGCTGTTCGCAACGCGCTCTTCCAAGAGATCGCAGATAGCGTCACGGAATTCCTCAACAGCTGAATTTGAACGTCTCCGCTTCTTTTCGGGCTGGGCTGATCCCCATTGGATCCCATCGTAAAGAGGCGGAGTTTTCCAGTTTCGTTTCCTTTTTTTTGAAATCGATCCCATTCGGAGGCATATCATGCAGGCAGCCGTCATTCTCGCAGCGGGCAAAGGTACGCGGATGCGTTCGGAACTTCCCAAGGTCCTCACGCCGGTCTGCGGCCGTCCGATGATCGAGTATCCGCTCGACGCTCTTCGTTTTGCTGGGATCGACCGCATTTTCGCCATCGTCGGCTACCGTGCCGAAGACGTCCGCGCGGCGCTTGCGCATCATCCGGAGATCGAATTCGTCCTTCAGACGGAGCAGAAGGGGACGGGCCATGCCGTACGAATGTGCGTTCCCCAGCTGCGCGCTCTTTTGGCAGACTCACCGTCCGAGGCCGTGCCGGTCGTCATCGTGGCGGGCGATTCACCGCTGATGCAGGGAGAAACGATCGCAGAACTGCTTGCCGCATGGCATTCTGAACCATGTGCGTGCCTTCTGGGAACGATCGAAGTGGAAGAGCCGCACGGACTTGGACGGATCCTGCGTGACGAAAACGGAAATTTCTGCGGGATCGTGGAGGAAAAAGACGCCACCGAAACGCAGCGGAAGATCCGTGAAGTCAATCAAAGCTACTATGTTTTTGACGCGGCCGAACTGGTCAGTATCCTTGACGCTCTGACGCCGAACAATGCACAGGGAGAATACTACATCACCGACGCTCCTGCTCTCCTCCTTTCCCGCGGAAAAACTGTCCGTGCACTCCCGCTCCTGCGGCCTCAGGAAGCCGTTTCGGTCAATACACCCGAGGAGCTCGCGGCAGCGGAACGTATGATGACCCGCTAAAGAAGATCGAGAAGAAGTTCTAGCGAAAACGAAACAAAACGCCTTGAAAGTGTGAGAGCAGTGAACGTACAGACACACAGAATGCGCCAAAACAGCTTGATCAGGCACCTGCACATTCGATAAAATCACTAAATCCAACAAAAAACACAAAAATATTTTCTTTTACCCCATAATTCTGTGGACCGATACTTGACGAAACAGAATTCCTATGGAATAATTAGAGGTAGTGAATCTGATTTTAAGCTCTCGTTTCCGCATTGCAGTGCAGGACGCATCCGCGGAACCGTAAACAGAATAGAGCACAGGATCCATCCGTCAAAAAGAAAACGGGAGTATCGGTTTCAAGGAGGTCGGGATGTCCCGCTACACGATTTTCATTGCGCTGTTTGGTGGTTTGCTGTTTTTTTTGTCCACCCTTCGCATCGACATTTTTACATGGAAAGACAGCAACGATTTAGAACGAGTCGTCATCACGACCCGTTCCGAGGAAACGCGAACAGATTATCCGGCCTACCCTGAAGAGCTCAAAAGCGATGAGCGGCTGACGCATCAGGAAGGGATCGGCGGACTTGGCAAATACGGATTTCAGAAGATCAAGAGCTGCTTCCCTCCCAAAGAAGAAGGCGAGGGAGAAGGCGGATCGGGCGTTTCCGGTTCCTCACACGTAAGTATTCCCCACCGTCCGCACTCGGTAAGCAAACCGCCGAAGGATGGCTCTGGGGAAGATCCCGGGCTTGAGGCTCCTTCTGTTCAGGTAACGGACACGGTCGAAAATGCGCTTCCCAAGCAGGATTCCGATCTCTCGCTCATGCGCGAAGACTACCAGTCCGCCCCCAACGTCCGTAAGATCAAGCGCTACTTTGAGGCGCAGGACGAGCTGATCATGGGTTCCTTCAGCATGGAACCGATGCGGCCTGAATATTTGGCCGGCAATACCGTGCTTTTCGAAGAAGTTCTCGGACTTCTTGCGCAGTTCGATCTGCTGGCAGTCCAAGGATTCTACGCGGAAAATACGCAATTTTTGCAGAAGATCGTGTACGAACTGAATCTGCGTACAGGCCGAAAATACGATTTCGTTGCGCTTTTCCCAGAATTTAAAAAGAAAATGAACACAGAATTTCCCACACTGTTTTTCCTGTTCGACACAAATGTTCTGGAAGTGATGCCCGACACGGCCCAATTCGCGGGGTACCCCAACAAACCGTTCCTCTGTCCGCCGCTGACTGCAAGATTTCAGGCAAAAAAAACGTCCTCGGCAACCGCGTTTTCCTTCATCGCGGCAAACGTCCAGCTCTATCCCGGCTACGAACAGCAGGATCTTCAGCACTTTCCAAGCATGATCGATCTCCTGAAAAAATCGGTCTCGAAAAGCGAATTCGATCATGAGGACGACGTCATCATTTTCGGAAATTTCGGGATCGAACCCCAAACGGCGGTCGTTGGAGACATGGTCTTCAACAAAACGGTCTCTTGGGCAAATACGACCGTGGGAACGAAGACTTTCGGCTCATTTAAGTACATTTCCGAAAACATCCTCTTCCAGGAGCGTCCGCTGCAGGAATTCACCTCACAGGCCGGTGTGTGGGATCTGCGTCAGCAATTTTCCGGAATCGACTACAATCCCTTCGATGACCATCCGGTCTGGGCGATCTTCAGTATTTACGAAGGAGGAAAAACGCAGAACTAAAGAGACCTGATCAGTATCCTCGCACACAGGATCCACACATTCAGAAACGGAGTAAAAATGGCGGAAGATGCTCTCCAATACCCGAATAACAATTCCTACGCAGCGGAGAAGGTCAAGTCTTTTCCGCACGCGCCCGGAGTCTATCTGATGAAAGACGCACATCAGCGCGTCATTTACGTCGGAAAGGCAAAGGACCTGCGGAAACGGGCGGGAAGCTACTTCCTCCATGCCGCGGAAGTGGATGAACGGACTCGGTTTCTTGTTCGCGACATTCGAGACATCGACTACATCGAAGCGCTCAGCGAGGTGGATGCTCTGCTGATGGAAGCACGTCTGATCAAGGACATTCAGCCGCAGTATAATCGCGAACTCAAAGACGGAAAATCTTTTCCTTACCTTCAGGTCCGCACTCATGAGCAGTTCCCAAGAGTTGAAGCGACCCGGGAACCCCTTTCTTCCGGCGTCAAACTTTACGGACCATTCACCAGCCCGGTACGCGGTGCGCTCGTGGTCCTGCAGAAAGTCTTCAAATTCAGAACGTGCAATTACGAGATCCGGGAAGATGACCCGAAACTCCGGTTTTTCCGTCCTTGCCTTCTCGCTTCGATCGGTCAATGCACCGCTCCGTGCTGCGGACGGATCTCGCGAGAAGATTACCGCAAAATGATCCACCGGCTCCAGCGCTTTCTTGACGGAAAAAGAGAGGAACTGATCCGGGAAATGCAGGAGGAGATGAAGACCGCCGCCAAAGAACTCAATTTCGAGCAGGCTGCCGTCATTCGGGATCAGCTTGCGGCACTGGAAAATCTCAAAAACTGCGGTGACCTCGAGCGAAACGTTCAGCCGGAAGTCTTCCAGATGGATCCCAAACGCGGACTCGCAGGGCTGCAGAAGATCCTGCATCTCCCGCAAATGCCGCGGGTCATCGAAGGCGTCGACATCGCACATCTGCACGGAGACGCAACCGTCGCCTCGCTCGTTCAGTTCATCGACGGAATGCCGTTTAAGCCCGGATACAAACGGTACAAGATCAAGTCCGTCGAGGGGATCAATGATTTCGCGTCGATCGGCGAAGTCGTATACCGGCGTCTGAAACGGTTGAAAGAGGAAAACGGCCCGCTTCCGGACATTTTTCTCATCGACGGCGGAAAAGGTCAGCTTCATGCCGCGGAGGAAGCCGCTCAAAGAGCCGGCGTTTCCGTTCAGTTCCTTTCTCTGGCCGAAAAAAACGAAGAGATCTTCCTACCGGGAGAATCCGAGCCGCTGCGTCTGTCTAGGCATGCCTGGAGTCTGCGTCTCCTGCAGTACGTGCGTGACGAGGCGCACCGATTCGCGCAGCACTACCATCATCTTCTCCGAAGTCGAAAACTGAAAGAGTAAAAGCAGAAAAAACCTCAAAAAGGAAAGGCCGCCTTCCGACGGTCTTTCTTCGTTCGAACGCATTCAAAGAGCAGGGGAGTCCCCGATCCGAGACACTACCCGATCTCCTTCAAGAGCTGCTCCGTCCAAGCATCGATGCGCGCATCGGTCATTTCCGGCTGATTCGCATCGTCAAGTGCCAGACCGCAGAATTCTCCGTCGATCTCCGCCCGCGATGCTCCATAGGAGTAGCCTTCCGTGGACGTTTTCCCAATGAGGACGGCCCCCTTTTCCAGGGCGGTCTGGCAGAGGATCCCCATGGCATCCACGAACGTGTCGCCGAAACCGCTCTGGTCGCCGAAACCGAAAAATGCGGTTTTCTTCCCGGAAAGATCCGCATCCTGAAGCAGTTTCTCCGCCGACATCCAGTCATCCTGAAGGTCGCCGAACCCCCACGTTGAAGTTCCCAGCACAAGGACCGGAGTCTGGAGGTCCTCCGCTTTGGCGCTCGCAATATCCACGCAGCGCGCGTTAAGTTTCTGTGCGATGCGTTCTGCCGCGCTTTGCGTCGTCCCGGTCGTACTGCCGTAAATGACGGTGATCTGGCTCATTTTGCCTCCTTTTAAATTAAAGATTTGATGGAACTGATTTTCTGAACACACTGATCCCAATCCTCAACCTGACTGACGATCGTTTCCGCGAGCTGTCGGGCCTGGCGATACCGATCCATCAGCTGGAGGGACGGTTCCTTTTTTCCGTAAACGCGCCAGCTTCCTTGGTGTGTATGCCGCGCACGTGCAAAAATGAAGCCGACGACGTCTTTCAGCGGATACCCAAGAAAAAGCCCCACTTCATGCGGAAAACTTTCCGTTTCAAAGCGTTCCGCAAGACGCGCAAGCCACTGATCCAGCGTCTCACAGTCCGAGTAGCCGTTTCGGCGCAGATACTTTTGTACCGCAGGAACTGCCAGCGTTTCTGCAAGAAGCTGAGGATCATAGAAAATGGTCAGGGAACCATGGTCGCGATGCCGTAAGGTCTTCCAGGGAAGACCAAGACGCCGAAGGACCTCCCCCTGCAGAATGCAGAATCCTTCCGTAAAATTATCCGAAGAAGGCAAATTTGAAGACGTCTGAGAATGAAAAACAGATTCTGTTCGTTCCGGATCCGACGCGCAATAGCAGTGGTTGACTGTCAGGATCTCCGCTGGCTTTACGCCGCCTCGAACCAGAGAAGTTTGAAGAAGCAGATACCGCATCAGCTCCATTCTGCGGATCCCGCAGCCCGTGTGGATCTGTGATTTCATTTTAGCCTCACCTAAAACCATTTTCTCAAAAAATGGGGAAACCTTTTCCCCAACAGTCACAGTATAGCACATTTCCGACATCCTGTCAAGTTAGGCAAGCCTAAAATTTACAAAAAAACCAAAAAATTTTAGGAAAGACTAAAAAACATTTCCGCTTTCGATCCTTTTTGCATCAGGATGTGAACTACAGGAGTCCGGATTCAGAATTTCATTCTTTTGAAAAGAGACTCTGGAATGGAACGGACGCAAAACATGACGAAACGCCACCAGGACGGCGTATAGAGGACACTTTGACGCCGAAAAATCGCGCGGTCGATCTGGCGGGCGACTTTTTGAGGATCTGCGGCAGAAAGCGATCTTCCCTGAGGCCGTTTCGCGATCATGCGGGTCTTTACGAGTCCCGGCTTCACAGTCAGAACGGAAACTCCGAGCGGAAAAAGACGCGCACGCAATCCGGAGAGGTATGCCGTCAACCCGGCTTTCGCGGCACCGTACGGATAGTTAGAGTATCTTCCGCGTTCACCTGCGACCGACGAAAGAACGGCGATCCACGCACCTTTTGCCGATTCCGGATGTGCCTCGAACCACAGCGCAGCCGCCTCCAGAAAAAAGGCGACAGAGGTCAGATTCACGAAAAAAGTCGCTTCAAGCTCCTCCCCCCACTGTTTCCGATCCCCGGAATGCAGGAATCCCTGAGCCGCATAGATCCCGCGAAGCTCTTCTCCCCACGTGTTCTGCGCCAGTTCCGTACATTGTGTCCAAAATGCCGAGGCAGAGGAGAAATCCCGCAGTTCCGTTTCGGCAGAACACGGTACCGTCCGGACGGCTTCAAAGTGCACCAGTCCCGCAAGAGGATCCGCAAGAGATTCCGCAAGACGCTCCGGAGCGCGGGCCGCGAGGATCAGTTTTTCCCCGCGGGCAGCAAAAAGTTTCGCATTTTCCAGCGCGATCTCCGAAGTCGCACCGAGGATCAAAATGGCCATGAAGTCCCTCACGTTTGGAATCAGAACAGAAGATCTTTTCAGCAAAAACCGCCCGGTCTCTCAGGTTTTCCAGAGGCTCGGACGGTTTCTCTCCATTCACAAAAAAACGGGGCGATCGAGTCAGACGTGCGGAATGAAAGCCGAATCGACGTCCAGACTTTCAATGAATCGGGCGAGCAGGTCGGCACACGCATCCATGTCGTCCAGCGAAACGACTTCCACCGGCGAGTGCATGTACCGGTTCGGAATGCTGATCAGGCCGGTCGCAACGCCGGAACGGGTCATCTGCATGGCGCGGGCGTCCGTTCCGGGAGGAGAACCGCTCGGATTCATCTGGTACGGGATCTCGTTGGCTTCTGCCAGTTCCGCGAGACGGGCCACGACACTCGGATTGAAGTTCGGACCAGTACCGACGGCGGGACCGCAGCCGAGTTTGATCTCGCCGATCTTTTTCGGATCGATCGTCGGGCAGTCGCTGGTGAAGGTGACGTCCACGGCAATGGCGACCTGGGGATCCACATGATACGCAGCCGTAGTGGCTCCGCGGAGTCCCACTTCTTCCTGCGTCGTGGAAACGGCATAGGCGGCGACCTTCAGTTTCGAGGCATCCACGCGGCGCAGCGCTTCCATCACGACCCACATTCCCGCTTTGTCGTCCGTCGCGCTGGAGGCGATGTAACCATTTTTCAGCTCGGAGTACGTCATCTGCACTGTGATCGCGTCGCCGACCCGGACCGACTCCGCGGCATCTTCTTTGCTTTTCGCGCCGATATCGACCCAAATGTCGCTCATTTTCGGAACGACTTTGCGTTCTTCCGGATCAAGAAGATGGATCGGTTTACGTCCAATGACGCCCGGGACCGGTCCTTTTTTCGTCCAGACGGTCACGTGCTGACCGATGAGGTTCTGGATGTCCCACCCGCCGAGCGGAATGACGTAAAGAAATCCCTCGCCGTCAATGTACTGCACGCTCAGTCCGATCTGATCGCAGTGGCCGGTCAGCATGACGCGGAACGGCGCATTCACATTTCGTCCGACGATGACGTTTCCCATCACGTCCGTTTCGATCGTTTCGGCAAAATCCTTCGCATATTCGCGCACAAGCTCCTGGACAGGCTGTTCAAAACCGGTCGGACTCGGCGTAACGAGGACCGTCTTCAAAAAATCTTTCGCTTTGGTTTCCATTTGGAATTCCTCAGGTTTTCCTTTTTTCGTATTTTTGTCTTTTCGTAAAATTTTCAGATTCAGCAGGTCCCGCAAAAACGGCCTGCAGTTCTGCACATTATATCATATTCCGCCGCTTCGAAACAGGGGGAGCAGGCAGGATTTTCCGGAAATTTCAGACTCAGATCCCAAATTTGCCGCATCTCCTCTCCTTTCGGAAACCGCTCCTTCATGAAGCTCAAACGTACGGAATGAAACTGACGTTTTCGTCCAGTTCTTCGATCAGACGCGCAAGCAGATCCGCGCACGCATCCAGGTCTTTGAGCGAAACGACTTCCACCGGCGAGTGCATGTACCGGTTCGGAATGCTGATCCCGCCAGTCGCGGCACCTTCACGCGTCATCTGAAGCACGCAGGCATCCGTTCCGCCGGGACGTCCATTCGCGCAAAGCTGGTAGCCGATCCCGTTCTTTTCAGCGGCATCGCAAAGACGTTCCACAAGGATCGGACTGAAATTCGGACCGCGCTCAATGACGGGACCGCCGCCCATTTTGATCTCGCCGGATCTTTTAGCTTCGATCGTCGGGCAGTCGCTGGCAAACGTGACATCCACGGCGATCGCGACGTGCGGATGGATCCCGAACGCGGCAGGTTTGGCTCCGCGGTATCCTTCCTCTTCCTGCGTCGTCGAAACGGCGTAGACCGCGCATTTCAGCTTCTCCGCATCGATCCTGCGCAATGCCTCCATCACGATCCAAACTCCCGTCCGGTCATCTGTCGCCGGGGCGGCGATGAGGGAGTTTTCCAGCTCGGTCACGAAAGACCGTACGGTGATCGGGTCACCGAGCGAAACTTTCGCTTCCGCTTCTTCTTTAGTCTGCGCACCGATATCGACCCAGATGTCGCCGAGTTTCGCCGCTTTGCTCCGATCTTCCGGCTCCTGAAGATGGATCGGTTTCCGGCCGATCACGCCCGCGACGGGACCGTTTTTCGTCCAGATGCTCACGTGCTGGCCAATGAGATTCTGAACGTCCCACCCGCCAAGCGAATGCACGTAGATGAACCCATCCGCGTCAATGAAGCGGACGCCAAGTCCGATCTGGTCGCAGTGTCCCGCAAGCATGATCCGGATCGGCGCGTCAGCATTGCGGACGGCAATGACATTTCCCATCACGTCAGTCGTGACGGAATCCGCAAAACCGCCGGCATACGCACGCACGACCTCCTGCACCGCTTCCTCACGACCCGTCGCGCCCGGGGTCAAAAGCAGCTGATTCAAAAATTCTCTCGATTTTTCTTCCAATTTCCGCTCCTTTCCTAAAAATTTGAGCGTTCATTTTTTTATGAAATACTTCCCAAGATTTTAATCCACGGCTCTCCACATGTCAAGGGGGACGGTATCTTCTTCGCTGCAGTTTTTCGAAAGAAAAACCGTAATGACCTCATTCCGCCGCCCCAAGCAAAAGTCCTCGAAAAAACACCGAAAAGCAAAACACATAAAATAGAGAAGACTTGACGATAAAAAAAATTTTAACTTTTGGTGAAATTTTCTGGATTTTGCCGATTCTACAGCCGATAAATCCTCACAGAAATGAGATTTCGGCGAAAATTCCAATGCGCCGGTTTCCTGATTTGTGCGAGAGGATAAAAAAATGAAAAATGTGTTTTCCCTGTTTTTTGCAGTCAGCAGTCTTGCCCTTCTGTACATGGCAAGCGGATGCAGTCTGTGCTGTGCACCATACGATTACTGCGGTCCGGTCTACGCGAACGGATGCTGTGCAAACTTGGCTCGTCAGCGCTGCGGAACGGCGTTCAATCAGACGCAGGTCCCCCAGCAGGTCACGTACGACGCCAACGGTCAACCGATCCCGCTCCAAAATCAGCCGGCCCGGGCACCGCAGCACATTCCGGGAGACACTCCGGCTCAAACTTCCATGATGCACGCTCCGTCTGTGATGCAGCAGGACCAGAGAATGGCCTCCCCGCAGTACCAGGCACAGTATCAGCAGGCTCCGTACCGCCAGGCGTCCGCGAATCCGACAGCGCGACCCGCCCAGCAAATGATGCAGGCCCAGCAAATGGCACAGGCTCCGCAGATGGCAATGCTTCCGGCCGAACCGTCAGCTCCGTCTGCGCAAGCACCGGCCAACGGCACGATCGCAGTGAACGCAGACGGTTTCCAGAAAGTCGCCGTCTACGATGAAAATCAGCAGCTGCTCGGCTACGAGATCATCGATGCGACCGGAAAAAGCGTCCAGCAGCTTCCCGCTCCGGACAGCGTCCGCTAGTTTCTCCGGAAATTTCCGCCGTTTTCCCACTCTCCGCACATAAAAAGATCCCCGCGACGCCTCGTCATTCGAGATGCCGGGGATCCTGCATTTTTCAGCCGAACGCGACAGCCGAACGCGACAGCCGAACGTGACTGCCGAACGTGACTGCAGAACGAAAACGTTCCGGACTATTTCGGGAGACAGATCCCGCAATTGGACTGCGCGCGGTCCAAAACTTCCGCAGCTTTCGCACGGGCACGGCGGGCGCCTTCAGCCAAAACGTCACGCACGAAAGACTGGTCAGCCTGGAATTTCGCGTAACGTTCCCGGATCGGAGCGAAGTACTCTTCCGCGATACGCGCAAGTTCTTTCTTCACTTGGCCGTAACCGAATCCGCCGCGCCGGTACATTTCTTCCATTTCCTGACGCTGCTCGTCGCTGGCGAACAGTTTGTAGAGGAGGTACAGATTGTCCGTTTCCGGATCCTTTGGATCTTCCATCGGCCGGCAGTCTGTCTCGATACGCATGATCTTTTTCTTCTGCGCCTTGACGTCTTCGATGACCTCCAGCGTATTATTGTAGCTCTTGGACATTTTCTCGCCGTCCGTACCGGGGACTTTTCCGGCAGCGGGCACGACGTAGGCTTTCGGCAGGATGAACGTCTCGCCAAAATGGTAGTTGAACGTCTGCGCCAGATCGCGCGTCACTTCCAAATGCTGCTGCTGGTCTTCGCCGACCGGAACGAGATCCGAATCGTACGCGAGAATGTCTGCGGCCATGAGGACCGGGTACGTGAAGAGCCCCGCGTCGGCAGTGAGTCCTTTTGCGAGCTTTTCTTTGTACGCATGACAGCGTTCCAGCAGTCCCATCGGGCAGCAGGTCAAAAGGAGCCACGTCAGTTCCGTCACTTCCGGGACATCCGACTGCACAAAAAGGGTCGATTTTTCAGGATCCAGACCGATCGCGAGAAAATAGACCGCCATATCGAACGTCTGCTGGCTGAGCCGTTCTTTGTCGCGCACTGTCGTCAGGGCGTGCAGGTTTGCGATGAAGTAAAAAGCGTCGTCTTTGTTTCCCTGAAGCGTAACGTACTGTCGGTTCGCTCCGAAATAGTTGCCCCAATGCGGATTGCCGGTCGGCTGGATGCCGGATAAAATTCTCATGATTTACGCTCCTGAAAGGTAAAAAAACGCAATGAAAAACAAATTCTGCGTCCCATTATACACGATTTCCATTTTTTGTAAAGAACCGCACGAAAAAATTTTACGCAGAGTCTTAGAGTCTTACCGTCGGCCTCCATAAATTTTAAAAAAATTTCCACGGTGCCATTCTAAACAAAAAAATCGAGCCTGCCGATAAAACCAAAATATACCATACAGTCCAAACAAACCAAAATATCAGCAGGTAATTTTATGTTTTTTGCGTATCTTGACCCCTTTACGGGAAGTCTGATCCTCCAGATCCTGGCGACAGGTTTTCTGGGTGTCCTTGCTTTTTTCAAGCCGATCGTCAACCTTTTTAAAGGTTCAAAATCCAAAACAGACAAAGCGCTTGATGACTGGAACGACGCGGAAGAAAACGTTTCAGAAACAGCAGGTCCTGGAGATCAGGAGTCGGCAAAGTGACAGAACGGCAAACGAAACAGAATTTTGGCTCATTTCGCGACCCGGCGGGAAACGTATTTGAGAGTGACGGTGCGATCTTTCGGACGGTGACGGAAAAAGGACGTGAAGACTACGAGTTTTTCGTTTCGAGCGGTCTTGGGAGTGAACTTCAGTCAAAAAAGTGGCTGATCCCGTACCGGGAGCTTGAAGCGTGTCCGATTCCGGAACGCGGGCAGGAATCAGGGGCACAAGTCTGGAAATGGCTTGAAGTGGAAAAAGTCCCGTTCGTTTCGTGGCCGTGCGAATGGTGTTTCCATCAGCTGAAAGACGCCGCGGTCCTGACGCTCAAGATCCAGCAGGCAGCGCTCGAGAAAGGGATGACGCTCAAGGACGCGTCTGCGTACAATGTGCAGATGTTTCGCGGCCGTCCGATCTTCATCGACCTGCTTTCGTTTGAAAAATACGAAGAAGGACGTCCTTGGACGGCATACCGTCAGTTCGTGATGCACTTTCTTGGTCCGCTGCTTTTGATGGGCCGCCGGGATCTGCGGTTTTCCGCGCTGTTCCGTGACTGGATCGACGGCTTCCCAGTCGATTTCGTGTCGAAAAACCTTCCGTGGACCACGCGGTTCAGTCCCTCCTGCCAGATCCACGTTCACTGGCACGCCAAACTTCTGCGGAAGTATGAAAGCACACGCTGCGAACAGACCGCGCAGCCCAAGAAAAAGCTCCCGCTGCGTCAGCTCAAATCGCTGATCGAAAGTCTGCTCCAAATGGTTCAGGGAATTTCGGCGCCATATCCGCAGACGGAGTGGGGCAACTACTACGAAGACACGAACTACTCCGACAGCGCGTTTGAATACAAACAGCAGATCGTCGCGGAGATCTGTGCCCGGCTGGAACCGCGAAAGGTGGTGGACCTTGGAGCGAACTGCGGTGAATTTTCGCGCGTACTTCCTGCGTCGGTCGAGACGATCATCTCGGCAGACATTGACCCGGTAGCGGTAGACAAGAACTACGTTCAGGTCCGGCGCGCTAAAGAACGGAACATTTACCCGATCCTGCAGGATCTCTGCAATCCGACGCCCGGCATTGGCTGGCTGAACGCGGAACGAAGCGGGTTTCTTGACCGTGCGCGGTGCGATCTTTCGTTTTCGCTTGCGCTGATCCATCATTTGTGCATCGGAAACAATCTGCCGATGGACTACGTCGCGCAGATGCTCAGCCGACTTGGCGATCATGCCGTTCTGGAGTTCGTGCCGAAGGAAGACTCACAGACGCAGCGTCTCCTCCGTTCCCGCGAGGACATTTTCCCGAACTACGATCTGGCACACTGTCTTGAGGCATTTTCGAAATACTTCAGCCGTGCAGAACAGTTCCCGGTGAAGGATTCCCTGCGGACGATCCTGTTTTTCCAGCGGTGAGCGCACGGCCCCTTTCCGTTGGTCCACCCCCATTTAAAGTTTCAATTCAGGAAAACAGGCGGCACAAAATGCGAATTTCCGAAAAACTGAAAAATTTACTGACCGCAGCCGGAGTTTTGGCTTTTCTGGTCTTTAACTCCGCGCTGTGCATTTACCTCGGAAATCTTCAGGAGTACACCTTCCGGCTCGGCCAGCTTCTTGCCATCCTCGTTCCTGTTTGCCTTGGGATCTGGGGATCTGTGCTGTGTGTTTCGCTGCTTCCATTGCTTGCAGACCGATTTTTAAAGAGGGACCTTTCCCAATTCGCAGCCGCACTGCTTTGGGGGATCGTTTTCTGTGTGTGGGTCCAGGGAAGTTTTCTTCTTTGGCCCATCAGCGGTGAAAAACTGCACTCGTTCTCGACTCAGCCGCTTTTCGGCATCTTAGAACTCGCAGTTTACGCCCTGATCTTCACCTGCGTTTTTCGTTTTCGTCCGCAGCTCCTTCAAAAGCCGATGACGCTGGCCGGGGTGATCATTTTCTCGCAAATTTTGGTCCTTCTTCCGCTTTTTTCCAAGTACGGACCAGAGAAACTTTCCCGTCAGAGCCATCCAACTCCGGATGAACTTTTTCAAGTTTCCGACCAGGAAAACATCATTTTCATCGCGATCGATTCGCTGGAGTACGACTACTTTCAAAAAACGTGTGCCGGCGCAGAAAAGGAGCTCGCGCCGATCCTGAAGGATTTTGAGTGTTTTCCTCGCTTTCTTTCAATGTATCCGCAGACTTTTTTCGCGTTTCCAACGCTCTTAAGCGGAAGCGATCTGTTTGACCGGACACGAACTTGGGACGTGCGAAAGAACGTCTGGAATCAATCCGAGAAAAGTTTCAACGGGTACAATGAAGCCAAAGACAAAATGTACGAAGAAGAAACGTGTATTCCGGGTCAGCTGGTCAAAAAAGGGTTCCGTAATGAATTACACAGTCTGCCGAATATCGTTCTCTGGTTTTGCTGGAACGAGCAGATCATCGCAAACGTCGGCATGAACGGAGAAGAAGCGAAACGTCTGATCTCGCTCAGCGTCGTTTCGGAAGACATTCTCCCCAATGCACTTTACCGGATCTCCCCGCTGCTTTTCAAAACGCAGGTTTTCCAGACTCTGCGCACGGCCCAGGCATCCGCGTATCGAGCCTACTCCGGCAAGGAACTTTATCTCGCTCAGGAAGAGAGCGGAATTCTTGGCGAAGAAGTTCTGACGGACGGATCGCACGCCAAATCCTCACCGTACGATTCCCTTTTCTTTCAGCCGCCGGAAAGAGCCAAACGCATTCCGCAGCCGCTTTTCAAGGTGATCCACCTTCAGGGCGTTCACGACATTCCGGTGTCTCCGGAGCTGGAAACGGACCATGCGCATGCTTACACGAGCTGGGGCCGCTGCTATTTCATTCAGGGGATCGGAAACTACCTGGAATTTCTGAAACGCAACGGAGCCTACGATAATTCGTGGATCCTGATCCTCGGCGACCACGGAAATCACCTTTCGCCCGTTTCACGCCAGTTCAACCCGCTCCTTCTGGTAAAACGTCCGCATTCCCGGCAGGATGAAATGACGAAAAACGAAAACGTCGTCCTGATGCGCGACATTGCGCCCTCACTCCTCGGTGAACTCGGCATTTCCCTTTCCAAACCGTATTCGCTCTGGACACCGACAGAGGAACAGAAAAAAGAGCGCGAGGCCCTTTGGCAGAAATTTTACGTGGAGAATCTGACGCAATAAAATCGACGTTTTCCATCGTGCTGTGCAGATCCAACGGAGAAGGGTCTCCCATTCGCATGCAGATCGTTTCCGGTAAATGGTCCCATCCAGTAACCCCTTGACGATAGATCCGGCACATGCTATAATGGCGTTTTCAGTTGCGGTAACTTTGTTTGAAAATGCAGTTTTTCGAGGCTGCCATGAAATTAATGGGTCCTCAGTAACGAAAAACAGAGTGAAACAAAAGACCTTAAGGAACAAAAAATGAGTACTTCTGAAAAGATCCGTAAAATACTTGCAGTTTCAGGCTTGCTTAGCGGGCTCATTTTTTTGACGCTATTCAATATTTACCTTGGGAATCTTCGCGACTATTCTTTCACGCTCCAGCAGCTTGGTGTCCTTGGCGGCGTGTTTTGCCTTGCTATTTTTGGAATGTCGGCGGCCGGACTGCTTCTTTTCGTCCGCAGCCGTTTTTTTCCGCAGGCAGTTTTATCCCTCTTCGCGTTTTGTCTTTGCCTCTGGTTTCAGGGCAGTTTCCTGCTTTGGCCGCTTGGCGGTACTCCAGAAACGATCCATGATTTTTCCGGGCATCCAATTTTCGGGATCCTGGAACTGGTCATTTATTTCGGAATTTTCCGGCTGGTATTTCATTTCCGAAGCAGCGTGGAAAAAAAATACCTCCAGTTTTCCATACTGATACTCTTTTCCCAGCTTCTGGTCATTTTACCCGCATTATGTTCGTATCGGGAATCGTCTCTGAACCGTATCATGTATGCAGAACATTCAGACCTTTTCCGACATTCTAGTCAGGAAAACATCATTCTTCTAGTGCTGGATTCACTCGAATCAGACTATTTTTCAAAAGTCTGCGCTTCCTCATCCGGAGAAGTTGAAAAAGTGCTCAAAGATTTTGAATATTTCCCGCGTTTTCTCTCAATGTACCCGCAAACTTTTTACGCGATGCCGACCCTCTTGACCGGCAATGCTCAATTTGATGAGACCAAAACGTGGGACGTTACCAAAAACGTTTTTGAGCAAACGGATTCCTCCATTTTTCAAACCGGAGATCCGGCCTATTTTGGCTCCTTGGCTCAAATGTACTCTGAGCAGGATTCATTTTTGCGGAAACTCCGGGAAAACGCGTTTCGGACTGAACTTTACTCCTTCAGCGGGACCTGTGTTTATTTTCCGCAGGATGAACATTTGGCTGCAAATATCGATATGAAACGGGACCAGGAGGAGAAAAAACGCCTTCTCTCTCTCCGCGTTCTGGCCGAGACGATCATTCCCCACACTCTCTATCGTCTTTCACCGCTGCTTTTCAAACCGACGGTTTTTGATCTATCCCAAAAAGGGCTTGAAAATGCGTACCGACTGTACTCCGGCGAGAGAATTTCCTCGTGGGACGGGATGGTTCAAAAAACAAAAACGGCATCCGCAGAGGAAGAAAAGGAGAAGGAAAAGAAGGAAGAAGAGCCGAACGCGCGGACTCCCAAAGAAAACGCGCTGCGGTTTGCGCCCTTGGACACTCCGTTTTTCACCGTACCGTCTGAAGCTCAGACCATGCCGGAGAAATGCTTTAAACTCATTCACCTTTACGGAATGCACTTCGTGAATGAGTACGAGTCTCGAGGATCCTTGGACCAATTTACTCAAACCGGTCAGACATATTTTTTGGATGGGGTCGACAGCTACCTCGAATATCTTAAAAAAAGCGGAGTCTATGAAAATTCATGGATCGTGATCTGCGGCGATCATGGTTTCCACGGCTCGCCGGTCAGCGAACAGTTTCATCCGGTACTTTTGGTGAAACGTCCGAATACTTCCAGGACGGAAATGACCGTGAATGACCAGGTCGTTCTGCTGCGTGACGTCGCACCGACTCTTCTGACAGAGCAGGGGATCCGCTTGGCGAGACCGTACTCTTTTTGGGATCCGACAGAGGAACAGAAAAAAGAGCGCGAGGCCCTTTGGCAGAAATTTTACGTGGAGAATCTGACGCAATGAAATCGACGGTTTCCATCGCACTGTGTACATTCAACGGAGAACGGTTCCTCCGGGAGCAGCTGGCCAGTTACGCGGCACAGAGTCAGCTGCCGGATGAGGTCGTCGTCTGCGATGACGGCTCGACGGACAGCACGCTGGAAATTCTTGAGGAATGGGCAAAAACCGTTCCGTTTCCGGTGCGGATCTTCCGAAATGAGCAAAACCTCGGCTACGCGCAGAATTTCGGGAAGGCAGTTTCGCTCTGTACGGGAGACATCATTTTCCTCTCCGACCAAGACGACGTCTGGCTGCCGGAAAAGATCGAAAAGATGGTGCAGGTCTTCGAGAAAGACACGGAAGTCGTTCTTGCTGTTTCAGACGCGTTCATCATGGATGCGCAGGGAGAACGGCAGACCGGAAGGCTGCGCGAGCTGACACAGCTCTGGTACTTTGACGAACCAGCGGCGTTCTGCACGCTTGATCCGCGTCCCGAAGACTGCTATCCGCAGGGATGCGCCGCGGCTTTTCGAGCAAGTATCCGTAAACTTTTTCTTCCGATCCCTTCACTGTGGACTCACGACATCTGGCTTCAGGTCACCGCACAACTCGCCGGAAAGGGAAAAGTCGTGCAGGAACCGCTTTTTTCGTATCGTCTTTACTCGGGCAATACGTCTGCGTTTGGACTTTTCGAGGAACGGAAACGGCTCTGGGAGCACAAACGGAAGATCCATTACTGGAACATTCCGCAGCAGTACTGGGCCTGGCTCCCAAGGATCGCGCAGTTCGAGGAACGGATCGACCGGCTCACGTCAGAAAAACAAAAACCGATACGCAAACGCCTGAAACAGAATGCCGTTCACTTCACGAATCGGAACCGCATTCAGCGAAATGCGCTGCTCTTCAGTGTTCCGGCACTTTGGGAAATTTTTACCGGAGGTTACTTTCGGCGTCCATTCCCGATGCACTCCCTTTTTTATGATTTGGGACTTGGTCTGCGCAATGCGGCAGATCCCCGAAAATACGCTGAGCAATGGACTCTTTGGAGAGAACGCGGCAAAAAAGACCAGAAATGAGGACCCCCATGAAAAATCCCGTAAAACTGCTTCATTCACTCTATCTGGCGGTCCGGTACACACTCCCGATCTGGATCGATCAGCACACGCATCCGCCATTTTTTCGTTCCATCCAGTACCGTTGGCTGAGCCGCACACATCGTGCCCGCGTGAAGCTGATCCAGCGGCAGTACGAGATCGCGTTCGGCAAGCCGCTGGACCTTGAGGCTCCCAAAACACTTAACGGGAAGATCCAGTGGCTGAAGCTCTTTCGCCCCGATCCGCTGATCACGCTCTGCGCCGACAAATATCGCGTTCGAGAGTACGTCAGGGAGAAGATCGGCGAGCAGTACCTTCCGAAACTCCTCGGTGTGTGGAAACGCCCGGAAGAAATCGATTTTGCGAAACTTCCGGAACAGTTCGTCCTGAAAGTGAATTGGGGTTCCGGCCAGAATCTGATCTGCCGGGACAAAAAAACGGTTTCGGAACGCGGATACCGAAAAACGCTCCGACGCTGGCTTCGGCCTTTCGCCAACCAGTACTATTTCGCGCTGGAATGGGGATACCGCGACATTCCTCCGCGGATCATCTGCGAGGAATATCTGACGTTTCTGGAGCAAGATCCCAAAACGTTCAAGATCTTCTGCTTCAACGGCGAACCGCGCGTCGTGCAGCTCGTGATGGACGACAAAACGCAGCAGGAAACGATCAATTACTACGATTCCCAGTGGAATCTGCTCCCGTTCCGGCAAAATTTCCCAAATAATCCAGCGAAGATCCCGTGCCCAGTTTTCTGGGAACAGATGCTGGAACTCGCCCGAAAATTGAGCGAGCCGTTTCCTTTTGTGCGGACCGATTTTTTTGAGAGTCCCGACGGTGTCCTTTTCAGCGAACTCACTTTCTATTCCGACGCGGGGCTGGCGCGATTCGAGCCGGAAGAGTGGGATGAAAAACTGGGTGAAATGCTGGAACTTCCGGAACCAATGGCTGAAAAAACGAAGTGAACAGGATGGATGGAATGAAAAAACTCCTCAAAAATGTCCTTAAAAAACTTTACCGCCGGATCTTCGGAAAACTCTACGCCGACATGGAGGCGAAGGTCCGTCATTTGGAGGACAAAATGCTGATCCTTCAGTCCGGTCTGTGGGATGAGGAATTTTACGTTCGTGCGTCAGGCTGGTGCCGGCGCGGGGACGATACGCCGCTGGATCACTATCTCACGAAAGGGTGGCGGCAGGGGTGGGAACCGTCCCAACATTTCAACGGAAACGCCATTCTGAATGCCAAACCGGATCTTCGGATCAATCCGCTGGTCTACTTTCTCCGGTACGAACGCTACCCTCTCGGAAACGCATTCCGCGCCTCGGAGGAGACCGTTCAAAAGTACCTTGACGCAAAAGCCGCCCGAACGCAGCCCGTCAAAAAGGTCGTGTATTCGTGCATCACCAACGGATACGATGACCTGAACGAGATCCGCGCCTTTTATTTCACGCCGCATGACTGGGATTACGTCTGTTTCACGGATGATGAAACGCTGATCCAGCAGAAAACGCTCGGGATTTGGGAGATCCGTCCGCTCCGGTTTACGGAAATGGACGTGATCCGCAACGCACGCAGGCACAAGCTCCAGCCGCACGAGCTTTTTCCCGAATACGAAGAGAGTCTCTACGTTGACGCAAACGTGAATATCCTGACGCCGTACGTCTTTCAGGAAATCGCCCGCCGCAAAACGGACCTGCTCATTTCCGCCCACGCAACGAGAAAATGCCTTTACGAAGAATTTCAGTTCGTGCTCTCCGGGGGACTCATCGATCCGGAACTCGGCACGAAGCAGATCCAGGCGTACCGCAACGCGGGTTTTCCGGAAAATTACGGACTTCACGAAACGAACGTCCTCTACCGGCGGCACCATGCTCCAAAAATCAAAACGCTGATGGATGAGTGGCTCTACTGGATCGAGAATTTCACGCAGCGCGACCAGCTGAGCCTTTCGTTCGCGCTCTGGAAGCACGGAATTTCGGTGAAAGAGAGTTCGATCCATAATGCCCGCGTGGAGAATCCTGATTTCTGCGTTTTCACCCACGCCGGGAAACTCCGAAAGAAAAAAGAGACCTGAACCGCGCTTTCCCGCTCAACTTCGCGGCATCAGGAACGGCCGGCCCTCCGAAAGAGCCCGGCCAGTCCCTCTTTCAAATCAAACAGAAAGGAACGGATCGGCTGCTGGTGCTGAAAATACCCGCCGCGGAAGAGTTCCCAAAATGCGAGCCAGAAGCTGGTCAAGAAATGGTCCTGCACGCGGACTCTTCTTCCAAAATGGCGTTTCTGCCGGTCCAGATAGCGTAAATAGCGCGTTTTGTACTCGCAGTCCGGCATGACGGCAAAATGCTTTCGCAGATCCTCGGCCAGCGGCGCGTGAAATCGAAATTGCCCGACGCTCGTGAGATAGTAAACGTTTCGTCCATTGGCCCAGTCAGGTTCCCGGCCAAGCGCAGAGGCATTCGTCGTGTGCCTTCGAAAACGCATGAGCGGGACCTTAAGCGTCTTCATTCGGGTATGAAACTGCGCCATCGTGAAAACCCACGTGTCATGCGCCCATGGAGCGGGAAACGGAAAAAGTTTCTCGACGATCGATCTCCGAACCGCCGACATGCAGCCCGCGCAATCCGGATGCTCTTCCGCCTGATCTGCGAGAAAATAGCTGGAATCGACCGGATGGTAGATCTTGAAAAGTTCCGTCACGCGTTCCGAAAGCGGCTTTCCGTCCTGGTCAATGAGAGTCCGACCGCAATAGACGACTCCGACGTCCGGCTCTTCTTCGAAAACACGCGCCATCTGCTCCAGTTTTTCCGGAAGCCAGACGTCATCCTGATCGGCAGGAAAAATGATCTCTCCGGAACAGCGCATCATCACGTTCTCAAAATTCTTTTCGTAGCCGAGATTCTGCGGATTCTGAAGGATCTCTACGCGAAACGGGACCGACCGCGCCCAGTTTTGAAGTATTTCCAGCGTCCCGTCCGTCGAACAGTCGTCTCCGATAATGACTTCATCAGGCAACCGCGTCTGCGTCTCGAAACTCTCCAGCTGCTCATGCAGGAAACGCTCTCCGTTGAAAGTACACATCGCAATGGAAATTTTCATGGAGCATTTCATTAAAAATATCCTCTTTTACCGAATATTCAAATCACCGCGGCCGTTTTTTCCAGCCGCACAAAATAGTTCAACAGATTTTACGGCCGAGTCAATAGGACTCGATGGATCTAAGGTAATTTTGCGCCAGCTCATGATCCGCCGGCGTGTCGATCTCAAAACATTGGATCGGATGATACTTTAAAGGCAGTTTTTTGGCCAGCGTGTCGCAGATGAAACGTTCCTGCGGATCGATCGGAAAATCCACGAACGCGACGCCGCTCCATTCCCACTTGGATCCTGGCGTACGAGTGAATCCGCGAATGGTTCCATCTTCGTCATTCGTCTCGGCAAAAACAGCCTGCTCGGTTTTCGCAGGAGTGACTCCCACGAGAGTGCGGCTGGTTTTTTCACACTCCGAAACAAACTCCTGAAACGAATCAGGTACCAGAAGCAGGTCCCCGTCAATGATCAAAAAAGGTTCCGTCAGATCTCGGCTTCCAAGATCGATACTGTATGCGCATGAGGTCGAAGCGTAGTCGGAATTGAGTATGAAATTTACGTCCGGACGGATAGTCTTGACATAATCGATGACTTCCTGCGCTTTGAAACCGACGACGATCCGCAGATCCGGAATGTTTCTGGTAACTTGAAGCAGGTACCAGACCAATCGGTGCGAACCGATCTCAACGAGTCCTTTAGGGACATTTTTTCCCAATCTGGAACCGAATCCAGCCATACTGACGACAGCGTGTTTAATGGTGCGCATACGACAAAACTCCCATCTCTTCTGTTTATTCCAGGATCCATTCAAAATACCATCCGTCAGGGCCGCCGGGACCATCAGGAAATACAGTCCAAAAGGTACTCAACGATTTTTTCCCCGGCGGTTCCCACATTCAGGAAATGCTCGAGTTTCCCGATCCGTTCTTCCGCGCGGAAGTCGTTTTCCTCCCAAACGACAGATTTGATGAAACGCTGGATCTCCTCTGCCGTTTCACCTTCATAGTAGGTCGAAATGATGGAATTGACCAGCGCGTTGAACTCACCATTCCCGGAACAGATCCTAAAGATCGGTTTTTTGGTCGGCAGGTATTCCAAAAGGAAACTGACACTGTCGGTGATCAACGCGTCGGAAGTCTTGAAAAAGTCCCAATAATTCCCATCGTAACAGGCCTGCGTGTTGGGGAGACTTTCCCACTGCCGGTAGTACTCTTCCGCTTCCTTTTTCGACATGAGCCCCACTTTAATGATCGTTTCAAACAGAACCGGATGCGGTTTGAAAAGCCATTCCGTCTGAGGATCTTTTTGGGCCAGTTCCAGCATTTCCCGATAGATCTGACCAAAGGTGGACCATTGCCGTTTCGAGTGATGGAAAGACTCAACTTCCGGTTTCACGATGGAGTAATGGGGTGCCCATATGATCCGTTTTCTGCCGTTTTCCCCGCCTTTCCAGACACGCGCCGCTTCCGGAGCCGACTCCGTCAGAATATCGAGCTTGGGATACCCGAAAGAAAGGACGTTCTCCCCGTGCGTGACGGGATTTTGCGTCTTAAACTGCTCTTTGTGCCAGGGAGTCTCCGCAAAAACGCGCCACGCAAATGTATGGATCGGTTTGAAATAGTGCGCCTCTTCCCAGTTTCCGGCAGCGCAAAAACCGTAAGGAATGTAGCAGGTCAAAGCATACCGTCCGGCATTTTCCGTCCGCAAAACCGGATGGATGTGCCACGGACTGTCAAAAAACAGAATGTCGCAGCCTCGGAAAAAGGAGACGTCCGCGAACTTTTGAGCCGCGCAGTCAAATCCCATTTTCACGTCCCACCCGCGGGAACGGAAAAATTCAGCCGTACGCGCCATTCCCGCGTCCTGACCGCCCTGTGCCTGATTATCCGGAAAAACAAAAATCGTCAGCTGGAATTCCGGATGGTCTTGAAATTCACGAAATATGGAATCAGACGTCCACTTTGCCGAATCAATGACGACGAAACCGACCTGGATCTTTTCATGTTTCCGCGCTTTTTTACGGATCCGGCGGAGAATGCGGGGATAAGAGATCTGATGCAGCCAAATATGCGTGACTTTCAGCCAGGTCCAGTTGGTTTCATCATGCAGACGTTCGCGGCGTTTGACCGAGGAAAACCACGATCGGGGATCCAGAAGAACAAGCAGGATCTTGATGACCAGAATAAGATAACGAAATAGGATCAAGCAGTAAGGTTTCATTTTCAACATCCTGAAATTTCCATTTTTAAACCGGGCGTCGATTCCCGTCTGAGCTGCTGTGTGCTGTACTTAAAAATCCAAAGCACACAGACTGTCGATAATGGTCTATTTTCATTCTATCCCAATCCATAGAAAATTCAAGTACCCCCTGAATATTTTATTTTGAAACGAGTTTCCCCGCCGAAGTACACCATCATCCGTCAAATTGTTAAAATTATCCAGAAAGAGCACTTGCAGATTTCCTGAATTTAATATAAAATGGCAGTAACGATATTTTTTATCCTGTTTGAAGCCAACGCTCCCCGGCGAGTGCTGCCAAATAAACCTTAGAATAAAGGATCAAAAGAATGACTCATTTAAAAACATTTCAGTACTATGAAGATTTTCTTCAAGATCGCGATTATGGAAGTGATTCGCCGGAAGACAAAGCCCGGTATTTAGGGGTGCGTCCGATCGGAACGGGAGATGTTCTGGAGATCCCGTATCGTCACTATTGGGAATTAAGAAAAGTGAAAAAATTACTTCCGAGGAAACGTCCTTTGCGAATTCTTGAGTTAGGGTGCGGGGCAGGCCGTTTTGCGATCTCTTTAGCTTCTATCGCTTCCAAAATAACGGCTGTGGACTTCAGCAAAGTTCAATTGGAGACCGGCATTCAGGACTGTAAAAACGCAGGGATCCAGAATGTCGAATTTATCAATGCGTCGGTGCTGGATCATATGCCGGAACCGGGCGATGTTTTTGATGTGGTCTATTTTTCCAGCGTTTGTCAGTATCTGTCCCGCGAAGAAATTCTCCAGATCTTAGAAAGAATACGTCCTTTCCTGGCTCCGGATGCTGTTATCATCGAACGCAGTACGATCGTGAAAAATACAGGATCGTTCGTTTCGGAGACGGATCATTACTTCAGTATTTTCAGAACGTCAGACGAGATATTGGAAATTTTTGCAGACGCCCAGTATACCGGCTGCGAGGTCGGACCGTCTTATCAGTACCTGCGTTTTCAGAAATTATGGCGGATCGGTGCTGTACGGCACGGAATCAAATTACTGATCCGTATTTGTCCGGGCATTGCTTACCGCGGCATGGCATTGATCTCCTGGTGCTGCGATCTATTCTGCGGCAAAGGTTCTCAACTGCCTGAAAAAAAAGGTTACGCGATCCATACGTATTTCAAATTTAGTCCATCTCTCTCGGAGGGAGCTGCCGAATGAACTAAATTTTTTCACTCCCCGACCTTCTAGATGCAAGAAGGTAAAAGAAGAAGAAAAAGAAGAAAAAAGGCTCTTCCGGAAAGTGTGTACCGATCCTGGCTCCGCTCTTACCGCTGAGAACGCAGAAGAGACACAAAGCGTAAAAAACGGCGGCTGTTCCGCTTTTTTTCGGACTCGGGGATTTGACTTTTTCTCGGCGGCAAGATAAAATGATGTAGGAGTACCAGAGAGCCGGATGTTCCCCTTTTAGAATTTTAGAGGTTTTTCATGTGCAGCGGAATCAGTGCTTTAGTCGGTCTGTCAGTCGGGATCGTTTTGATCCTGCGGAAATTTGACCCTGCATACAGCCTGATGTTTTCGGCTCTTCTCGCGGGAATTCTCGGCGGAGCAGAGCTGACGCAGACGGTGAACTGGATGCTCGAGGGCGTGCGGGATATGGCGCCTGCGATCGTTCGCATCCTCGCAGCAGGAGTCCTTGCCGGAGCACTCGTAAAGACCGGTTCTGCGGAGAAGATCGCGGATTCCATCATTCGCGGACTTGGGGAAAGGAACGTGCTTTTATCGCTCGTTCTTGCGCTTTTCTTTCTGGCGATGGCTGGAGTCTTCATTGATGTGGCGGTCATCACTGCCGCTCCGATCGCTCTTGCGGCTGCCAAAAGAGCGGAACTCTCGCAAAGTGCCGTCCTTCTGGCGATGATCGGAGGCGGAAAGGCCGGAAATGTCGTGTCGCCAAATCCAAATACGATCTCGGCGGCGGAACAGTTTCATGCAGAACTTTCATCCGTCATGGCCGCGAACTGGCTGCCGGCTCTCGCCGGGATCGGCGCCTCGTTCTTTCTTGCATGGATCCTGGAACGCAAATATCGCCGGAATGTGAAGGGGCTGGGGACCGAATCGCTAGAGACCGAATCGCTAGAGACCAAATCGCTGAAAGAAACCGCTAAAGTTTCCCAAAACGCAGCCCTCCCCAACATCGTGAGCGCACTGCTTGGACCGCTGACTGCGCTGGGGCTTCTCGCGCTTCGGCCTCTTGCCGGCATCTCGGTAGATCCGCTCATTGCACTTCCTGCCGGCGGTGTCGTCTGCATCCTGACAACGGGACAGCTGCACCGTTTCCGTGAATCGCTCCAGTACGGCATCTCGAAAATGTCGGGCGTCGCGATCCTGCTCGTCGGAACGGGAACGCTGGCAGGAATCATCAAAAATTCGACACTGAAAGACATGGTCCTCGATTTTCTCACGTGGACGGATCTGCCTGAAGTGACGCTCGCTCCTCTTTCCGGCGCCCTAATGTCGGCTGCGTCTGCCAGCACGACCGCCGGTGCAACGATCGCCTCCATGTCGTTCTCGGAAATCATCATGGCTGCCGGCATCTCCGCGGTTGCCGGGGCTGCGATGATCAACGCCGGCGCAACGGTCCTGGATCACCTCCCCCACGGTTCCTTTTTTCACGCAACTGCCGGAGCCGCGCAAATGCCGATCGGAGAACGCCTGAAACTCATCCCCTACGAGACCGCCGTCGGTTTCGTTCTGGCGCTCGTCTCCCTTTGGGCAAACGGATGGGGAACGAATTAGGAAAGATCCAGAAAAGTTCAGCACGAAACTCTCAAAAAGACGCGGAGAAGACGAAATTTTTTCGATCTTTGCGTCTTTTCGCACTTTCGATCGTTCCGTTTTTCGGCAAAAGAGCCGACACTGCGGCACACTACGGCACGCTACGGCACTCTTTGAGAACTTTTTGATGTTTTTCTCGTTTTAGGCAAAACAAAAAGGTCTTATCTTGCGTATTTTTTTTACTTTCCGCAAGAAAAGGTACGGTTTTGAGGATTCTGCGGAGTCGCCGCCCAAAATATTTCCGAAATGAAATAGGAAAAATGGGCAGAGTATTGCAAATAAATAGATTTATGGTATAATAGGTGTGAATGGCAATAGCAAAAAATTTGCAGAATGGCGAAAATACAAAAAATACGGAACATGTAGACAACGCAAGTTTTTTCATCCGTATGTTTTTCGTTTCGCCCCCCTGCAATTAAAAAGCCCGAAGAAAAGAGGGAAATAAAATATGAGCAGATTTGAATACGAAAACTTGGGGAATCATCCCGCCTCCTCCGGTCCATCCGGGACGCCGGCACGAGGGGGCTGGCGCGGTCTGGTGATGGCGACGGCGGGTTTTGCGGTGGTTTCGGCACTCGCGATGTTCATTTACGGCCTGCAAGTCTATGGCTCGGGTTCCCTTCTGATGACCGTGCTGGGGATCGAGCTTTCTCTCGTGGCGATCACGTCTTTTCTGGTCCTTCATGCCGGAAAGATGCGAGCGAAACTCGCGGAAGTGAAAGGGTGGCGGCGTCCGGAATGGGGGACGAACGTAGAGAATCCCTATGAGATCGAGTACGATCAGTCGAAAGTGATCCATTTTCTGCTGATCGGCATCCTTCCGACAGTCGCGTTTGCCAGCTTTGCGCTTTACGCACTGGTGAAGTGGGCCTTTCCGCTTGAGCAGATACTTCTCGTGCCGATGGAGCACACGATCCTGATCTCGATCTTGGTCATGACGTGCAGTATCGTGTGGCTGATGCTTGCACGTTCCTACGATGCGATCGCGCACGATACGGAAACGCAGAGTTCCGATCTTCCGGAAGCGGAATCGATGATGCAGGCAGCGTGGGAAGCGTGCTGGTCGATGGCTGGTTTTGCGGCGGTCATGCTTGCGCGCCAGATCGTAAGCTGGCCGGAATGGGCACTGACGCTTTTTTTCCTTGCTTGGATCCTTCTAGTTTCCCTTGAGCAGCTCTGCCGTCTTTTTTCCGGCTGGATGACGACGAAGGCGTCGCAGGAGTCGTTCAGATCTCCGACGGTCGTCTTTCTGCGCTACATGGTCTTCGTGCGCGGGAATCCGATCAAGAGTTTCTTCTTCACGATGGAACAGAAATGGGGCGTGAGCTTCCGTTCGTCCTGGTCGATCCGATTCGTTGCACGTGCGATGGTCCCGTCGCTCGTGATGGTCTTTTTCATGGCGTGGGCGCTTTCCTGCCTTTACGTTGTGGGACTGGGCGAGTTCGGAGTCCGGAAAGATTTCGGCAAGATCCACCACGAGATCATCGGACCGGGCATCCATCTGAAACTGCCGTATCCGTTCGGGACCGTCATGACGTACCCGGTGAAGAAGATCTCCATGCTTCCAGTAGGATTCGAGAAAAAAACATCCTCGGAGTATTCCTACATTTGGACGAAAGAGCATGGGACCGAGTTCGAGATCCCCCTCAATCAGAACGAGCTGATCGTCGTGAACGCGATGGTCCAGTACAAGATCAAGGAAGATCAGGCCGGTTTCTTCAATTACGTGGAAAAATGCCAGAATCCGGAAAAAGCGGTCTCGGAATTCGCGCACCGCGCACTGGTCGACACAACGATGGGACGCACGATGGAGTACGTCATGAGCGTGGATCGTGCAGCGTTCGCGAACGAACTTTCCGAACGTCTTCAGAAACACCTGGATGAAGAAGAGATCGGTATTCAGGTCCTGGAAGTGTCGCTTTTGAATATCCATCCGCCGGTCGGAGCTGCGAAAAACTATCTGGAAGTCCTTTCGGAAGAGATCCGGCAGGAAAGTAATCTGCATGCCGCGCGTGAAGAGAGCAAATGCCTTCAGTACAGAGCGGAAGTTCAGGCTACAGGGCTCGTGGCTCAGGCTGAGATCGATGGGGTCCAGAAAAAACAGAATGCCCAAAACGAGACTGCCGGCGTGCTTCAAGCCTACGAGACGTACCGTTTACACCCAGAGTGCTACCGATACCAGTTCTGGCTCAATAATACAGAGGCAGTCCTTAAGGATCGGCGTCTGGTGCTGATCGATGAGTCGCTCGACGTCTTTTTCGACACCCAAAAACGGTCAGACGGCGGCGGAATGTCCCGTGCGATCCTGAGTAACGCGAAATAACGCACTTTTTCACGCATTTACGAAACAGATCAAGTCAAATTTAAAATAAATGGAGTTTTTCATGTCGCATCATCACCATCACGGTCACGGCTGCCACTGCCACCATCATGATCCGGAAAATAAACTTTCGATGAAGACGTACATTTTCCGTATTTTCCTTTCTCTGCTCATCATCACGATCGTTCTGGGATACGGAATGAGCTATCAGGTCTCCGAATACGAAAACGCGGTCGTCACGCGGTTCGACAGACCAATGGAACCCGTCACGACCGAACCGGGACTGCATTTCAAACTGCCGTGGCCGATCGATCAGACGCGGATCGTCGATATGCGCAAGCGGATCTACGAGACACCGCTCGTTGCCAATCAGACGCAGGACGACAAAACGGTCATGGTCAAGACCTACATGACGTGGAGAGTCTGCGACGCGCTGAAATTCATCCGTGCGTTCGGCGGAGACGTGGAAGCGGCAGAGAAAAACCTGGAATCCTCCGTCATCGGAATGAAAAACCCGGTACTCGGCGCGTATCCGATGTCCGCACTCATTTCGGTAAACGGTTCCGAAGTGAAGATCGCGGAGATCGAACAGCGTATCTGCACAGCAGTCAATGAAGTGCTGAAAGAGAAGGATTCCGGGATCGAAGTCCTCCAGATCGGGATCAAGCGCATTTCACTCCCGGAAACGAACATGAAGGACATCATTGCGAAAATGCGTGAAAACCGAGCAAGCGCCGCGCAGAATATCGCAGATAAAGGGGCTCGAGACGTTGAAGAGATCAGAAAACGGGCGGAAGTCGATGCTCAGCGTATCATTTCCAAAGGGATCGAAGATGCTGCAAAGATCACGCAGCAGGCGGATAATGAAGCAATGATGATCACGGCCCGCGTGCATGAACTGGAACCGGAATTCTATGAATTCTGGAAAACGATGAGCACGATCCGGAAAACGGTCGGTGCGCGAACGACACTGGTCCTCAAACACGACAACAACGTCTTCCGCCCGCTCTTTGAGATGCCGCAATGGACGAAAACCACGACGGCGACGCAGGAAAATATCCAGGCGGTCGAGAATCTGCTTCGCCAGGAAACAGAGCCGAACGCTCCGGCTGCAGTAACTCCGGCTCCGGTAACTCCGGCTGAAAACGCAGTTCCGGCACAGATTCCGGCACAGGCTCCGGCACAGATTCCGGCACAGGCTCCGGCACAGGATAGCGCCATTCCGACGGTATCGGGCAACTGAGCTCCGGGCCGTCTTTTGGGGGACGGCATGACTGAAAATTTAAATTGAGATCCAAATTGGAAATATAATCATGGCACAGAAAAAACCAGGAAAAGTCCTCTTCCAGGGAATCGAATCCGGGATGAAAGTCTTTCGCTGGATGGTGCTCGTCCTCGTGATCCTCTTTCTGGTCTCGGGACTTGCGAAAGTCCAGCCGACGCATATCGGTATCCTGACGCGCTTTGGAAAACTCGTTCCGGTCGGTCCCGGTCAGGAGATCCGCGAGCCGGGGTTCGTTCTTGCGTTTCCGTATCCGATCGACCAGCTCATCCTTCTTCCGGACAAGCAGGAACAGCAGATCGAAGTGACGAATGTTTGGGCCGCCCTTGACGATAAAGAGTGGAACGACGAGATCGATCCGACGATCGAAGGATACTGTCTGACGGCAGAAAACGACGTCATTCAGGTCAAGGTCGTCGTGAAGTACTATATTTCGGACCCGGTCGAGTATGAGTTCAATATGATCGACCCGAAAGACATGATCGACGCTATGACCGTTGCGTCGCTGACGGAGTGCATCGCATCGTGGAAATTCGAAGAAGTTCAGCACATGAACCGAGAGGTCTCCGTGACGGTCACGACGGTCGTAGACGGTAAAGAACAGACCGTAACGGAAATGCGAAAAGAAACGCTTGACGAGGTCGTCGCGAAAAACCTCCAGAGCCGGCTTGACCGGACCGGGAATCCGGAAACAGGGAAGAGCGCCATTCGGATCAGTAACGTGGATTTTGTAGATGTACATCACCTCCGTCACGTAAAGGCTGATTTTGAAAACAAACAAACGGCAGACATCGCGGTCCAGGTCGCACTGGATGAAGCGATGAAGCAGGCGAACAGTTTGCGAACGGAAGCGGAAACGCAGGCGATCCAGCTCCGGAACAATGCGGAGATCTACCGCCAGCAGGTCCTCGCCAACACGCGTAAGGATGTGCTTGAGTACCTTCCGAGACTGCGTGAATTCATCGATGCGCCCGACTATGTCTGGCAGCGCGAGTATCTGAATACGATGGAAAGCGTCTGGACGAATGTTGGCGAGTTGAAATTCGTGCCTGCGAATTCCCGTGTGGTGCTTCAGGATGAAGAGGAGGGCGAAGAATGAGTACACAAAATCTGGCAAATCCCCTTTCCAATCGGATCCACGACCTGGAAGTTCCGCTGACGCTCTGGGAACGGATCCGGATCGTGATCCAGCTCGGCTCGGCAATGCTCGCAGGCGGGCTTTTGATCGTGGGGCTCGTCGAGTGGAAGATCTTCGAGATGGAAGTGGTAGGAAACCTCATCATCGCCATCGCCTCGCTCATCGTTGCGACGCCGATCTTCCTGACGTCCATTTACGGCATCTTCACACGTGATGCGGACGCGCACGCGATGACCGAGCAGCTCGTGGCTCTCGCGACGCTCGCGGCTATGATGAACCAGCAGTTCGTCGTCGCGACGCTCATCCCGATCATCATGAACCTCGGACATTTCCTCGAAGAGCGAAGCATCCTTGGGGCGCAGGCCGCCATTGACGGTCTAAAGACGCTCCAGGCGCGAAACGCGACGCTCATCGGCGAAGACGGTTCGCAGCGGGAAGTCGATCCCAGCGAACTGAAAGTGAACGACCTCCTCCTCGTGCGTCCAGGCGACATCATCGCAGCAGACGGTGAGATCGTGGAAGGTATTTCAACGATCGACCAGTCATCCATCACCGGCGAGTCGCTCCCGGAAGACGTTTCCGTCGGAAAGAACGTCTTTGCCGGCACGATCAACATGACGGGCGTTCTGAAGATCCGCGTGACCAAGACGGGCGAAAAAACCGCCATCGGCCGCGTGATGGAACTGCTCAAGGAAGCGGAAAATGCCAAAACGCCGGTCATGAAGCTGATCGAAAAGTACGCAACGTACTACATTCCGATCATTCTGACCGTCGCAGGCGTCGTCCTTTTCCTCACGCGCGACATTGACCGAGCCATGGCAGTTCTGGTCGTCGGATGCCCCGGAGCATTGGTCCTGGCGGGACCTGCTGCCATGATCGCGGCGCTCGCGGCTGCCTCGAAACTCGGGATCCTCATCAAAAACACTCGATTCCTCGAAGCGCTTTCCGGGATCGATACGGTGGTCCTCGACAAAACGGGAACGGTCACGATCGGGCATCTTCAGCTTTCCGGAATGGTCCTGAAGGATGCGGAGAACGAAAAAGACCTCATGGTCGAAGCGCTCCGCTGTGCGTCAGGATCCCGTCACCCCGCGTCGAAAGCGATCGTGAAAGCCGCGCAGGACCGTGACGTCACGATGCTCACCCCGCCGAGCGCCGCGATCCAGGAAGTTCCCGGAAAAGGCGTTCTGCTGAAAGAAACCTCTGAAACGACCTGGCTTGGCCGACTCGGCTGGCTGGAAGAAGACGGTTTCGACGTTGCGAAATGTGAGGCGCTCGTGCCGGAAAACTTCATCGGAACGACCGTCTGGCTCGGCCGCGCGATCACGGAAGAAGACGGCACGGTCCGAAAAGAGATCAGCGGCTGCTTCCTCCTTGCGGACCGACCGCGTCCGGAAGCATGCGAGGCGCTGGATGAACTCCGTGAACTTGGCATCGAGCGCAGTGTCCTCCTGACGGGCGACCGCCGCGCGACGGCCGAGGACATTGGACGCTTCCTGAAAGTCGATCAGGTCATCGCGGAAGTGCTTCCCTCACAGAAACTGGACGTCGTGGCGCAGGAAAAAGCTGCGGGACGCTCTGTCATGATGGTCGGCGACGGCGTGAACGATGCTCCGGCACTAGCCAGCGGTGACGTAGGTATCGCGCTGGGAGCCGTAGCGAGCGACATTGCGCTTCAGAGTGCCGACATTGCGCTCATGACCAACGACCTGCGGCGTCTGCCGATGACCATCCGTCTGGCGCGTGCGACGCAGATGACCATCCACATCAACATCATCGTCGGTCTGGCCATGACGTTCTTCTTCGTCTGGCTGGCGTCGATGGGGGTCATCAACGCGCTGGCGAGTGCGATCCTGCACAATTTTGGCGAGGCGTTCGTCATCATCAACAGTGCGCGTCTGCTGAAATTCCACGATTGAATTTCTGGCTGACACCGCATTCCCCGCCGTTTTTCATTCCGGAAAGACGGCGGTTTTTTATTTAGGAAGAGCCACACCCAAAAAAATTTCAAAAATCACGCACACTCCCCCTTGACATTCATTGAGTTTGTGTTATAATTCGCGCTAGAACATTGATAGAGACTTGCTCTCTTAAATTTACGTCATTTAATTTCACTGATTTTGTATTCTTTCTTAGGAGAAAATGAAAATGAGAAAGTCACTTTGTCGTCATTCCCTGATGCTGGCTGCTTCGGTGTTGTGTTTTGGAATGAACTTTGCGCAGGTGCCGGATGCTTCGGCAGGAATTGGTGTCCCGGTCGAAGTGGATGTTGTCCCGGTCGAAGCTGAAGCTGCTCCGGTCTCAGATCCTTTTTCAGCTTCGGCAAAGGCTGCCGGTGCCTGGATGAGTGAAGGGACGATGTTTGTCCTGCACGTGGATCTTGAGAAGTTGAAGCTCCAAGAATCGTGGGATTCTCTTTTCACGGTCTTCCAGCCGTACCTGAAACACACGCAGGAAGAAGCGGCGGTCCAGTTGGTGCTGGATTTGACCGAAAAGATCCTGGACGAGGTCGAAGCACGGATCGAGACGGTGCAGGCAGCGGGCGGACATGATCTTTTCGTGTACGTGGATCCGACCGATCACAGGGCGCCGGTCTACGCAGTCCTGCCGCTTGGATCGAAGGACGCGGAAAAGGTTTCTGCGGTGGAAAACATTCTGAACGGTCTCACATTTGCCAATGATGATGTGCAGGAAGAAATGGACGAGCACCTGTTTCCTGTGCGGTTAAACGGTGCTGTGGCGATCGTGATGACGAATTTTGCGCTCGACGAGGAAGAGCGGGAAGGTTACGCTGCGAAATTCTTTGCCGAAAAGAAGATGGTGCCGAATGAAAAGCTCATGAACGTGCTTTCTCTTTCGGAAGGAAATGCGGTAAATCTCGTGTTTGGAATGAACGAGCTGGCCAAAACGCTGCTCCCGATGGCTCTGCAAGAGTGTGAAGATGAAGGTTTTCCACTCAGTATCCCGAAGGCGTTCGTGATCAGAGAAGGGCTGGATGCGGTTCTTTTGAGCGCGGACCTGAAAGACAATGAGCTGAAACTCACGATCCTGAGCCAGAACGAGAAAGCCGCAGACCGGCTCATGAGAGTCTACGACCGCTGGTGCGGGCAGATCGCGGACAAGATCGAAGAATACATCCCGGAGAATGAGAAGCTCCCGCGTGCACTCGCATACGACCTCTTTGAACTTTATTCGGAAATGCTGCGTCCGACGCAGGACGGAAATCGTCTGACTTGGGACTTGAAAGAGATGCAGACCCGCTTCCCGCACTTCGAATCCGTAAGTTTGCCGATGCTCGGTCTCGCGGTTTCGGTACTTCCTCCGGCGGTCATGGAGGCGGAATGGTGGTTAGAACGCCGAGATATTTTCAAAACCACTCGGACATATGAGACTCCTGCGTATGATGCAGAAGAAGCAGCTCCGGCGGTAGAAGAAGCAGCTCCGGCAGAAGAAGCAGCTCCGGCAGAAGTAGCAGCTCCGGCAGAAGTAGCAGCTCCGGCAGAAGTAGCAGCTCCGGCGGTAGAAGAAGCAGCTCCGGCAGAAGAAGCAGCTCCGGCAGAAGAAGCAGCTCCGGCAGCAGAAGCAGCTCCGGCAGCAGAAGCAGCTCCGGCGGCAGAATGAGCGGTTTGGGCAAAGTGCCCGTGCGTGCGGGAGTGAGGCCATCACGGTCGGAACATCCTGCACGATCCCATCGGCCTATTCACCGTCATTGAGCGTGCGCGTGTGCTGAAATTTCATGCTGAAAACTAAATTTCGCCGTTTTTCATTCCGAAAGACGGCATTTTTTCTGTTTTTTGACCAAAATTTCTGGAATAAATCTGGAAACTCTTGATTTTTTTTCGATCTGCGATACACTGAAGAAGTTGGGGGAAAGTATGTATTTTTCGTTTCCGCCGGCTGCCGGAAACAGAGCCCACAGAATAGATGATCGGAGGATCTCAAATGTTGAGGAATTTAAAACTGACGTTCTTTTGTTTGCTAGCTTTTTGCCTCAGTTCGATGACGGTATTCGCCGCGGAAAAGCAGCCGGATACACGTGCGGCTGAGGCTGCCGGCGCCTGGATGAGTGAAGGGACGATGTTCGTTCTGCACGCGGATCTTGAGGAGTTGAAACTCCGCGAATCGTGGGATTCGATGCTCGCGGTCTTTCAGTCAGTTTTCAAGCGCACGATGGAGGAAGATCAGGTCCAAACGGCGCTTGGGGCGGCTGAAATGTTCTTGACCGAGATCGAAAAGCGGATCGAAACGGTGAAAAACGCCGGGGGACGCGATCTCTTCATTTTCGCGGAGCCGAACGGGGCCGCGTCACCGATCTTCGCCGTTTTGCCGCTCAGTTCCGAGGACGCGGAGGCGGTTTCCGCCGTGGAAAACATTCTGAAAGGATTCCCGGCAGTTTCTCCGGAACAGGAAGCCGCGATGGAGACGGTGCTTCATTCCGGGCAAGTAAACGGAGCGGTGGTCTTTGCCGTGACGCTTTTCCCGCTGGATGAGGAAACGAAGAAGGACTACGTCGCGAAATACTTTGCAGAGAAGAAGACGGCACCGAATGAAAAGCTCATGAACGCGCTTTCTTTTTCGGAGGGAAACGCGCTGAATCTCGCGTTTGGGATGACCGAACAGGCAAAATCCATGATCCCGGCGATACTGGCTCCGATGCGTGATAGGAATGAGCTTGGACTCAGTATCCCCAAGGCGTTCGTGATCGAGGAAGGGCTGGACGCGGTACTTTTGAGTGCGGACGTGTATGACGGCGTGCTGAAACTCACCGTCGTGAGCAAGAACGAAAAGGCCGCGAACCGTCTCATGAGGCTCTATGACCGGTGGTACTGGCAGATCCTGGAAAATATTGAAAAAGAAATGGCAGATAGTGAATCTATCCAGCGCGCGATCATGATGGATATGGTCGAACTTTATCTGGAAATGTTCAGACCGGTGCAGGAAGAAAACCGTCTGGTCTGGGACGTGAACGAGATGAATGCCCGTTTCCCGCTGATGAACTTCGCCAGCACGCCGATGCTCGGAGTGACGGCGGGGCTGCTCCTTCCGGCAGTTCAGCAGGCGCGTGAGGCTGCCCGGACGATGCAGTACTCGAACAATTTCAAGCAGGTCAGCCTTGCGATGCTCAATTTTGAGGCTGTGATGCAGTCGTTCCCAGCTCCGTTCACGACCGATACGGAGGGAAAACCGCTTCATTCCTGGCGTGTTCAGCTTCTGCCGTTCCTTGAAGAGAACACACTTTATCAGCAGATCCGTCACGACGAACCGTGGGACAGCGAGTGGAATTCCCAGTTCCACGATCTCTGCCCGGCCTGTTTCAAAGATCCGCGGCTGGAGCTGGCTCCCTCGGAGGCTACGATCGGTGTCGTCGTTGGTGAAAATACGATGTTCCGCGATCCCAGACCCGCGAAAAGAATGCCGAATCGGACTGGCGGATTCATTGGCGGAACGCGGATGGGGGAAGTTCGTGACGGAACGAGCAACACGATACTGACGGTCGAGTGCAAGCCGGTCTGCTGGATGGACCCCAGCGGAGATCCAACTTGGGAAGAGGTAAAGAAAGGACCGCCTGTTTCCAGAAATGGTATGACGAAAATAGGAATGGCAGACGGAAGCGTTCAGGTGATCCGTGACAGTATCGACCAGAATATCTGGAAGTGTCTTCTCGAACGGAATGATGGAGAACCCGTTTCCGTACCGTTCGATTGAGCGCGAGGAGCTGCATTTTTTTCAGGAGGTCAAAAAAGATGAAAGAGCATGAAGTCACCGGCTCGGCATTTGACGGAAAGAGCGCGGACCAAAGCGCGAAGGCGCGTCTGCGAATCTGTTCGCGGATGGAGGTCATTCCAGGAAAGGAGCTGGAAGAAAAATTCGCGAAAATGAAAGCGTGGGGCATGGAAGGCGCGGAGGTGAACGTCGATCTTTACGGCCGCGAAGAGCAGATCCGCCGTGCGCTCGCCAACGCGGGACTAACGGCAGCGATGACCAACTTCGGAAGAAATCCGGGAAACATCATTTCGCCGGATCCGCAGGAGCGTCAGCTCGGGATCGATTCGATGAAACGGAAGCTCGAGGCTGCCGGAAAGGTCGGGTGTGCCGGAATGCTTTACGTTCCGCTTTTTGGATCTCCGAAAGACGGCGAGATGAACCAGAGCATCCGCGCCCGCCTGGTCGACGTTCTGCATCCGCTGGCCGAATTCGCGCTGGAGCACTGCACGGCAATCGTTTTTGAGCCGCTCTGCCGAATGGAAACGTCGTTTCTGAACCGGGTCTCCGACGGAGCGGCGATCGCGCGCGACGTGGATTCGGACGGGATGAAAGTCATGGCCGATTTTTACCACATGAGCGTCGAGGAGACCGACATGATGGGGGCGGTGATCTCCGGAGGACGGTATCTCACGCACGTTCATCTTGCCGGAGGGCTTTCCGACCCGCGCCGCTCCATTCCAGGACAGAATCAAAGCCGATTCGTCGAGGGTTTCCGCGGCCTGAAGTACATTGGGTACGACCGATTTTGCTCTTTTGAGTGCGGCATTCGCGGAGATAGGGAGATCGAGATACCAAAATCGATCGAGTTCCTGAAACGTGAGTGGGAACTGGCCGTCGTTTGAGTTTTTGGGACTGCCAACTTAAAGAAGCTAAAATCGCCAAAGTTTCTCGCGAATTTTGGCGATTTTCGTTTTTTTCTTGTCGTTTTTGTCTGCGTCTTCAAGATTTTGACACAAAATTCAGTCTATTGAGTTTTAGTTCATGAAAAAACGTTCATTCACTTTTAAGGAAACGCGATAAAACGTAAAATTTTGCTTTGCGGGCACTTGCCGGGACAGCGTGTGCGGATGTCGCGGAAGACGACGGCCTCGGAAACGCCGACACGAATAACGCGGCTGACATCTACAGTCCGGGGGGCCGGAACGGTCGGAAGTCAGCGGTACGATCTGTACGTCCGGAACATCGCGCAGGAAAAACCGACCGCGGCAAAGACTGTGAGTGCCAACTATCCGACCTCCAAGGCGGTCGATGGTGACTCTAGCGGCATTTCGGGTAAGTATAATTTCTACCATGCAGCCGGAGATGACCTAAACGGTGGCGGAAAGTCAATTACGCCGATACCGCGGCAGACCGTTTACGGGATCATGACGGCTTGGCCGTCCTTGCGGTTGGCGAGGTAAGCGTGCGTTTCCTTGTCGATGGAGTAGCTGATCCGGTGTACGGAACCGTCACCCATCACCATGCCGAATGCTCCTGCGTGCGCACTGCCGAAAGCATAGGATGAGGGGGTCCCGTATCCTGAACGGTCCTGGGAAAGGTAGAAGTTGGACGTACTGCATGTGCGGGTCACGTCATCATCTGCACCGGTAAAGGCTCCCATGTCGTCACCGTCGCCGGATTCTTCGTATTTTTCCGGCTGGACGTACTTTTCGCCGATCATGTAGGTATTGGAGGTGCCGTCACGGACTTCCCCTATCTTTGTTTGACTGCAGCTGAAGATGATGCCGGTGACTTTGGAGAGATCTTTCGGCTTGTGAGTCCCGTTCGCGACATTCGCATACGACGGCGTCGGATTGTTTCGCGTGCGGTTGTCCAGCGGGTCCAAATAGTCTCCTATGCTGGCCGCGTAGTCGCCTTTCGCGCGCTGATTCGTCGAATTGTAGTTGTAGGCGTAGGATGTTGAGCCGGTGTAGAGCTTCGGCGTACGGCGTGACGGACAGTGGAAGATCCCGATCGGCGTCTGGATCATTTCCGTTGCCGCCGCCTTGTTCATCGTCGACATGTCGCCGTCTCCCATAATGGAGTAGAGGGCCTGCTGTTCCAGAAACGGCAGCAGCTGGTATCCCCATCCGCCAGGCTGTTTCCAGCCCATGCCGAAATCGCAGTCGCCGGTCGTGTAGCAGTCCCAGCCGCTGCCGGGGTAGAATTGGATCGCTGCTTCGTGATTCAACGCGGCCAGCCCGAACTGTTTCAGGTGATTGGAACATTGCATCTGACGCGCTGCTTCGCGGGCCTGCTGGACTGCCGGGAGGAGAAGTCCGACGAGCATGCCAATGATGGCGATGACGACAAGAAGCTCAACGAGCGTGAATCCTGTACGGGAGCGTGCGGATGAATGAAGCAAAATAACCTCCTTGAGTTGGGGATCCGATTGGAATTTGCGGCTGGAAATTACCGAAAGACCGCAAATTTACAGGGCTGGGAAAGTTTTGGGGAATAACGGGACACTAAATAGTGTCTCTTCTATTTCCTGAGTGCCCATTGTATTCATTATATCACAGGTCGCGGAATTTTCAAGTGCTTTTTTAAGATTTTTTTGATTTTTTTGATTTTTTACGGCAGAGATCGTTGGGGGGAAATGTGGAGAAACGGTAGGTCTGCAGGGATGTGCGATGCTGAAAAGATGCTTTCATTGACGAAATCGGGAGAAATTGGCCAGAAAAACGATATAATCGAAAGAAGTTTTCAGGGAAATAAAAGATTTTTGCTTTTTTTTGTTATTTCTGCTTGTATTTTCAAAGTATTGGAGTAAAATGGTCTTATTGTGTTTTAGTTCATGAGAAATCGTCATTAACCTTTTGAGAAAATGCGATGAAACATAAAATGTTGTTTTGCGGTGCCCTGATGTCGCTTGCGGGGACTGTGTGTGCGGATATTGTGGAAGACAATACGTACGGATACAAATACACGAATAATTCCACGGGTATTTACAGTCCGGGAGGGGCCGGTACGGTCGGAAATCAGCGGTATGATCTGTACATTCAGAACATCGCGCAGGGGAAACCGGCACAGGCGAGGACCGTAAATAATGACTATCCGATCGCCAAAGCCGTTGACGGCGACTACAGCGGCATCAATGGTGTCTACAATTTCTATCATGCGGACGGAAGCGACATTAACGGCTGGTGGAAGGTCAATTATGCGGACACCGCGACAGCACTTGATTCCGTCGTGATCTTCGACCGTCCCGGTTTCCAGTACCGTCTGGACGGATTCCAGATCACTGTTTGGAACGGCGATCCGGACAATGGCGGAACGCTCGTCTGGGACTCCGGGATCCAGAATACTTCCCAAACTCTGCGTAAAGAATACGAGATCCCGGACAATGTCGCCGGTACGTGGCTCAAGATCGCCAATAACGTGGATGGAAGAAGAACGTCCAACGCTCCTCTCACGCTCTGCGAGGTCATGATCCTGAACAAGGAGAACAAGGCGGGCACCTACGGCAATGTGGAAGGCTGGGTCGCGCCGACGTTCACTTCCGCCGCGGATTCCACGCTCCAGATCGACCTGGATTATTCCGGTTCGACCCCCTCCTATGACGTTCTTGACGTTGCGGGGCAGTACACTGCAGAAGGGAAGCTCGTGCTGAATCTGATGAACAGCACGAACATGAAGGCGGACGAGATCCAGATCATCAAGGCTGGCAGTTACTCCGGCTCGTTCGCCAGTGTGGATGCTTCGTCTTTCGACCAGACCGATACGATCGTCTATACTGGAAAACTTAACACACAGGGCCGGATCGCTTTCGGGCTGGATCGTGTTCATTGGAAAGAAAACTCTGTTGACACGGATTTCGCCAACCTCGCGAACTGGTCCAGCAGCCCAGCTGGAAAAGATGTCGCGTTCGGCGTGTATGTCGGTTCGCCAGACACGGCGCAGCTCGCGTCTTCTCTTTCGGTGAAGAAAATGTGGCTCGGCTACAATTCCGGCGCATCCGGTACGATCGACATCGCAGAAGGCGGTTCACTGACCGTCTCGGATGATTTCTATTTCGGCGTGGAAGGTACAGCCGTTATGAATATCAACGGCGGTTCTCTGACGACGACAAAGAACGGTGCGTTCTACCTCGGACAGAACGCGAATGGGAACGGTACGCTGAACGTTACGAGCGGCAATGTCACGACGACTGGCGGGATCCAGATGGGACATAATGCCAGTGCCGCAGGTGCGATGAACATTTCCGGCGGTGAAGTAAAACTGAATGGCGGTTCCCCATGGCGTATCGGAAATTCCGGACGCGGTACGGTCACCATCTCAGGAGGGACTGTGACGGCGGACTGTGAGATCTATTTGGCAGATCAGCCGAGCGGAAACGGGACTCTGAATCTCTCGAACGGTTCATTGACCGTGAATAATCACCTGACCGTCGGCACGCGCGGTTCGGCAGTCGTGAATATCTCCGGCGGAACGCTGAATGCAAATCAGATGAAAATCGCCTTTAGTGCCCACAACAACAGCCGCGGGACCGTGAATCAGACCGGCGGGACAGTAACGATCAAAGAGTTTATTAACTACGGCGATTGGGGTTCCAATGGCATCGGCGTCTACAATCTCTCCGGCGGAAAACTCACCGTTCCGACCGTGAAGTACGGCAACGCCAATACGACAGCGTCGTTCAACATCAGCGGGACCGGCGAAGCGGTCATTTCCGGCGCGGTCGCCGTCCCGACGACGCTTTCCGGAGGAACGCTCACCGCAGGTTCCATTACGAATACGCTGACGCACTCCGACGGTGCGCTGACTCCCGGCGGTGTCGGCACATACGGCACGACGACCATCACGGGAACTTACCTCTCCGCGCTGGGTAATATCGCGCTCGGGAGGCCGACTTCGCAGGTCAGCAACTACAGCAGTACGCAATATCCCTCCAGTGATGCCGTGGACGGAAACACCGGGAACTTCTCCCACACACATGGCAGCAGCCAGAAAAATCAGTGGTGGCAGGTCATGTTCTCCGAGAACGACATGCCGATCGAATCTGTCAAGGTCTACGATCGCTGGTCCAATGGACAGCGTCTGATCGACGACGCGACCAGTTTCCATTTCGAACTATACTCCGGCACGCTGGAAAACCCGGGCGAAATGATCGGGAAGTCTGAATCGTTCAATGCATCTTCCTGGTCGCAAGGGAAGGAACTTGCGCTGGATTTCGAGAAAGACGGAAACATTCTGCGCATCGTGCGTGAGTTTCCGGAAGCTCTGACCTACGCGGACCAGAATTCCTACACGCTGAATCTCGCGGAAGTGCAGGTCATAGCAAATGCTGCCGAGATCCAAATGGATCTGAAGTCCGATGCGTCGGAATTCGACAAGATCCTCATCGACGGCGGTTCGATGGACGTAAGTCACACGATCCTTGACCTGACGATCGACGACCTTATGAGCGTCGCTCCCGGCACAGAATGGGAACTTTTCTCGACGGCAAATAACGGAACGCTGACCGGTGATTTCTTCTCCGTCACTCTGAACGGTATGGACCTGACCGACGGCTGGGATTTCACCGACGGTATCCTTTCCTTTAACGGTACGAGCAGTCAGGTTCCCGAACCCGGCACGATGGTCCTTCTCGCCCTCGGACTTGGCGGACTGTTTCTCGTGAGACGGAAACACTAAACGTAAAGCCTGAAAAAACGCTCTGAACGATCCGCCGTTCCATGATCAGACGGGAACGGCGTTTTTCTATGGCTCCTTCGGAAAGAGATCCGTACGAAATTACCGAATGAAGCTGAAAAAAGCCTTTCCCTATTTAAACGGAAAGGCTTTTTCGTTTTTTTTGTTTACTTTATACTAGAATGGACCTCCAGCCAGAATTTCCGGAGCAGCTGCTTCTGCATACTTCGCGAAATTGGCTTTGAAGGCTTCCGCCAGTTTCTTCGCCGTTTCTTCGTAGGCCGCTTTGTCGATCCACGATTCACGCGGGATCAGGACATCCGCCGGAACGCCGGTGCACTGCGTCGGAACGTAGAGACCGAAGATCGGATCCTGTTCCATCGGCGCATTCGCCAGTTCGCCGGAGTGGATCGCATCGATGATGGCGCGGGTGTGCTTGATGGACATCCGCTTGCCGACCCCGTATCCGCCGCCGGCCCATCCCGTGTTCACGAGCCATGCATTGGAGCCGTACGTCTTCATGCGGTCCGCCAGCAGTTCAGCGTATTTCGTTGGATGCCAGACGAGAAACGCTGCGCCGTAGCACGCGGAGAAATCGGGCTGCGGTTCCTTGATGCCGACTTCCGTACCGGCGACTTTCGCAGTGTAGCCGCTGATATAGTGGTACATTGCCTGTTCCGGAGTCAGTTTGCTTACCGGAGGCAGAACGCCAAACGCGTCGCAAGTCAGCAGGATGATATTTTTCGGATGGCCGCCGACCGCCGGGATCTTCGTGTTCGGAATGAAATCAAGCGGATAGGCTGCGCGAGTGTTTTCCGTCAGGCTCTTGTCCGTGTAGTCCACTTCGCGGGTCTCCGGATCCGCCACGACGTTTTCGAGGACCGTTCCGAATTTGATCGCATTGTAGATCTCCGGCTCGTTCTCTTTCGAGAGGTTGATGCACTTCGCATAGCAGCCGCCTTCAATGTTGAAGACGCCGCGATTGGTCCAGCAGTGCTCGTCGTCGCCGATGAGCTTGCGGTTCGCTTCGGTCGAAAGGGTCGTTTTTCCCGTTCCGGAAAGACCAAAGAAGAGCGAGACGTCGCCGTCGTGGCCTTCGTTTGCCGAGCAGTGCATGGACAGGACGCCCTGTTTCGGCATGAGGTAGTTCATGATGGTGAAGATGCCCTTCTTCATCTCGCCGGCGTAC
>JAFQOH010000025.1:0-98560 GCA_017403345.1 Thermoguttaceae bacterium | reverse complement strand
TCGGTGACGATCCCCGACAGCGTGACGAGCATTGGAAATAACGCGTTCAGCCACACGAGCCTCACGTCGGTAACGATCCCCGGCAGCGTGACGAGCATTGGAAATGAAGCGTTCCGCGGGTGCGAGAGCCTCACGTCCGTGACGATCCCCGACAGCGTGACGAGCATTGGAAATGAAGCGTTCAGCTGCTGCTTCAGCCTCACGATCTACGGTGAAGTCGGGTCGGAGGCAGAGAGGTATGCGAAGAAGGATATGATCAAATTTCAGGCGAAGTAGCGGTTTGACATTTTGTTTTTTCGCGCAGAGGACGCAGGGAAAGAAGACTGGTGACGGTCCTTTCTCTGCGTTTTTTGCGTTTTTTTGTGTTTTGGAATGGAAAGATCGGCGGAAAGTCGAAAAAAACGGGAAATTTCTCTTGACAAAAAAACAGGAAAGGTCTATTCTGTCGTATATTGCAGTAATTTCACGATGAAGTGCAGGTCAAAGATGAAACGGAATTCAATTTCATTCAAAACACAGCTCCTTGGAGCCATAGCGTGTATTTGCGTGCTTTTTTTTGCCGGGTGCGATTCTCTCGGGGGTAAAAAGGACGTGGAACGCGGTAATGTGGATCAGAAAAAAGAGTACTCGCAGCCGAAATTTGTGGGTGACATCACCATGGCGTACGGTGCAGAGCCGATCGAAGTTTCCGCAGTGAGTCTTGCCGCGAATCTTGCCGGTACTGGGAGCGATCCGCCGGAGTCTGTCCAGAGAACGATGCTTCTTCGTGAAATGGCGAGCCGTGACGTGGCGCAGCCTGCGCGTGTTTTGGCAGATCCGAGTACGTCATTGGTCGTCGTGAGCGGTTACCTTCCGCCCGGCGTGCAGAAGGGAGACCGGTTTGACGTGGAAGTGACGGTGACGACGGACAGCGAAACGACGAGTTTGCGCGGCGGGTATCTTCTTCCTGCGCCGATGAAGGAGATGCTGATGCTTGACCGTCTGCGTGAGGGACGGAAACGTGCCGTTTGTTCTGGTCCGATCATCGTAGAGCCGAAGACGGGGACGCCGCGCGATAAGATGACGCAGTGCCGCGGAATCGTGCTTGGGGGCGGAGTGTCGACGATCAGCCGTCAGATCCAGCTGCTTGTTTCACGAACGTCTGCGAGGCCGGACAAGTTCATGACGATGAAGATCGAGCGAGCCATCAATGCGCGGTTTAAGATGGGGAATGGGAGCACGAAAAAAGTTGCGAATGCGAAGGACGACAAACTGATCTACCTTTCGATCCCGCCGGAATACCGTCAGAATATTTACCGTTTCGTCGAGGTCGTGCAGAGTCTTGCGATCCTCGAAACGGAAGCGGAACGGCTTGACCGAATGAATCTTCTTGAAAAACGGCTCATGGATCCAACGAGTGCGAAACGTGCAGCGCTGGAACTTGAGGCGATCGGACGGAAGGGGATCGACACGCTGAAACTTGGTCTGACGTCGAATGAGCTTTACGTTCAGTTTCATGCTGCCCAGGCGCTGGCGTATCTGGATGTGAGCGATGGAGCGGAAGTTCTTGGCCGCGTGGCGCTGGAAGACCGCGTGAACCGCGATCAGGCTCTTAAGGCGCTGAGTGCGCTGGATGATTTGAACGCGTACGACGTTCTGCGTGAGCTCATGAGTTCCGAGACGGCCGAGACGCGGTACGGAGCCTTTCGTGCACTGTATATGATGCGTCCGACGGATCCGCTCGTTGCAGGCGAGCTTCTTGGCAAAAAGACGTTCCATTTTTGCGTCATTCCGTCCACTGGGACGCCGATGCTTCACGTCACGAAACGGACACGTGCGGAGATCACGGTATTTGGCGAGGGGCAGCGGTTCAGTCATCCGTTAGTCGTGGAAGCGCCGAACAACATCATCGTGCGTTCCAATTCTGCGGATGAGATCGTCGTCTCGCGTTTTAGCGCGAATCAGCAGGACCAGAGCCGAACAGTCTCGAGCCGCCTCGAGGACGTGATCCGTGCGCTTTCGGAAGTTGGGGCGACCTATCCGGACGTACTGGAAGTCATTCAGGGCGCCATTGCACAGAATGCGCTCAGCACGGCATTCTACGTCGATGCGCTTCCTGAATCCGGACGGATGGATCCGATCGAGAAAAACCGGATCGAGCAAGAACGCCGTGAACGTTACCTCCAGAGCAAAGCGAAACGGAAAGCGCAGGCTGAAAATGAAGCGGTCGAAGTCCCCGAGACGGAAGAGTCAGACCGTGCTGATGGAGAAATGGCCGAAACGGCGGGTGATCCTGACGGAGTTTCTGGAGAGGTCAGTTCGTGGAATGACGCGGAGGGGACAGAGGACGCTCCTGGTTCAGATCGTGTTGTTGGTCAAATTGCAGACAGTAGTGATGTCGGGAGTGACGTGGAGAGTGACGCGGAAACGGATGGAAATAGCGATGCGGATGAATTTTTAGAGGAGGATCTGCAGACGTCCGGTGAATTTACCCGGTCCGAAGACTTCTGAATGCCGGAATTTTCAGGAGTTCCGTTCATTCGTTCCTTTCGTTTCGTTTTGTTCCAGCAGAGCTGAAGATTTGGTTTCCTCATGCTTAGATCCCTTGAAGTAAGCGGCTTTAAAAGTTTCGCCGACCGGAGCAGATTCGAGTTTTCGAGCGGTCTGACGGTCATCGTGGGTCCGAACGGATCGGGGAAGTCGAACGTCGTGGACGCGATCAAGTGGGTCCTCGGCGAAAAAAGCATGAAGTCGCTTCGCGGTAAAGATTCCAGCGACGTGATCTTCAACGGTTCGAGCACACGCAAGGCGATGAATTCGGTGGAGGTCTCCCTCACATTCGACAATTCCGACGAAAAGCTGAATTTTGATGCGTCGGAGGTCGTCGTGACCCGGCGAGCATTCCGAAGCGGTGAGGGAAGCGCAGAAAGCGAGTACTTTCTGAATCGCCAGCCGTGCAAGCTGAAAGACATTCGCGACCTTCTTTTGGGGACCGGTCTTGGCACGCATGCGTACAGCATCATCGAGCAGGGGCGTGTGGACAGCCTGCTGCAATCGTCGCCGCGGGACCGCAGATTTCTTTTTGAGGAAGCGTCCGGAGTAAGTCGGTTTCGAGTCAAAAAGCAGGAGGCGTCGAACCGTCTTGAGCGCGTAGAACAGGCTCTTTTGCGTCTTTCGGACATGGTCGGCGAGAAAGAAGCGCAGCTGAACCGCGTGAAGTCGCAGGCGGAGCGGGCACAGGAATTCCGCGAACTTTCTGTTCGTCTGGAGCAGTTGAGATTTCAGGCCGCTGCTCTGGACTATTCCGGCATGAAAGCGAAACTCAGTGCCGCGGAAGCCCAAATCGTTTCTCTGCTTAGCGAGCAGGCGGAATTTCAGAGTTCTTTGGAAGAGATCGAAGCGCGTCTTCAGGATTTCGACCGCTCTACGGGACATTTTGACCGGCAGATCCAGCTTTTTACGGACCAGATGGCGGAGACTCGCCATTCGATCGGGATCTCGGAAGCAGCGGCGCAATTTCAGTACAAACGGATGAGCGAGCTGGAAGGCGAGATCGATTCCGGACGTCTTCGCATCGCGGAAATGGGACGCAGGCTGCGTTCTCTCGATGAAAATCGCCTCGCGGCACAGAATGAATTGGATCAGGCGCAGCAGCAAAAAGCCAGCGTTACGGAGAATCAGACGGCCGTGAAGTCGGAACTTGAGAGCGCAATGGATTCTCTCGAAAAACTCCGAATGCAAAAAGAGACGCAGTCCACTGCCAGTTTTGACCTCATGCGTCAGATCTCTGGAGAGGAAAATGTTCTGAGTTCCCTCTCTCTCCAGGAATCCGCAGCCGCACAGCAGCTGGAACAGAATCGAACGCACATCCAGACGATCGAGGAAGAGATCGCGGAGAGTCGGACACGGCAGAGCGAAAAGGAAAAGCAGCTTGCGGAGCTGAATGTTCAGAAGCAGCGGACTGAAGACGACATTCAAGAGGCACGGAGTGCTCGGGAATCCGCAGATCGGCTCTGGAACGATGCCAAAGCTCACCTGATGGAACTGCATCGCCGTCATTCTGCCATGCTTGGACGGATTTCGACGCTTGAGGAGCTCCAGGAACGTCATGAAGGCCTCAGTCCCGGCGTGCGTTACCTGCTGACGGAAGCACGGCGGCATGCAGATGGTCCTTTTCGCGACATTTCCGGACTCGTCGCGGACCTGATCCAGGTGGAAGTCGATGCCGCGATGCTCATCGAAGTTGCGCTTGGCGAGAGTGCGCAGTATCTGGTCGTGGAACCGAATTCGACTCTTTTAGAGGCGCTCTGCCAGAATTCTCAAGGATTCCCCGGGCGTGTCGGCTTCATCTGGATGGATGATTTTCTTCCTGAACAGCAGAGGTTTTCCAGTGAGTTGCCGTCCTCTGAGCGTTCCGCCCCCTCTTTAGCTGCGCGTGCTGCAGAAGTTCACCGGAGAGCTGCTGCGCGCCGGTTTGCGCACGTGCGGATCACCAATGGTCTCGATCGAATGCCGGGTGTGCTGGGACGTGCGGATCAGTTTATTCAGTGCGAGGATCTTTACCTGCCGCTCTTCAAGTATCTGTTGGGTGAGACGTGGATCGTGGAGGACCTGAATGCCGCAATGGAACTTTCCCATCGTATCTATTCAGGGGAACTCACCCTTCCGCTTTTCCCGGCCGTGGATCTTCTTCAGTATCATTCCGGGACTGGAGGGCTTGAAAATGACGAAATGCTGCGCGGACAAAATTCTGTACCTGGGATCCTGCCTCAGATCCATTTCGTCACGGTCGCGGGGGAACGGTATTCTTCGGACGGGATCCTGTGCATCGGACCGCAGCACGCCTCGAGCAATCTGATCTCTCGCCGAAGTGAGCTTCGAACTCTCGGTTCCCAGCTTCAGATCCTTCTGAATGAGATCACACGGGCAGACGAAGACGTTCAGGAAACGCACCAGAAACTCGAAAATCGTCAGAAGGAGCTTGCAGGGTTGGAGGATGCGCAGGATCTGACGGCACAGAAGCTCTTTGAGTGTCAGAAAGAGATCGAAGCACTTGGAGAGAGACAGACGCAGCTTCAAAACCGGATCCGTGAGTTTCAGGAAAATGGACAGAAGATCCAGCAAAAACTCGATGGATTGCGTCGGGACATCCAGAAGAAGACCGAAGAAAAGAGCGCGCTTGAGGTGCAGGCTGCCGAGCTCCAGCGTGAACTGGAAGATCTTGATGCGGAGATCCTGCAGGCCGATGCGTTGCGCAGTGAGAAAAACCTGCTCGTTACGGAATGCAAAGTCCAACTCGCAAAATGCGAAGAACGAGTCGAAAGTTTGCGAAATTCCCTTCACCGCCTCGATACCGACATCACGGAACGGCGTAAGATCATCCACGAGCAGCAGACACAGCTCGAGCAGAATCTGAAACTTTTTGCCGAGGCGGAACGGACCGCTTTGGCGAGTAATGCACGTTTGGCGGATTTTTACTGTGCGCAGGAACAGACGGCGTTGGAACTTTTCGAACTCCGCAGACAGAAAAATGCTTCCAATGCCGAACGTGCGCAGATCTTCGGTTCAGCCGGACTTTTACGTGAAACGATCCGAACTCTCGAGGAAAAGATCCATGCGCTTCAGTTGGAAAAGGGGACGCTCGCGCATGAGTCGGAAAACGTCGTCGCCCGTTTGTGCGAGGACTACGAGATCGCGCAGGAAGACTTTTTTCAGCGCATCGATTCCTTCATGCCCGGTGAAGACACGAAACAGAAAAATCTCCATCGTGAGATCAGTCAGCTCCGAAGCAAGATACAGCATCTGGGAAACATCAATGCGGATTCTTTGAAGGAACTGGATGAAGCGCAAGCTGTTTTTGACGAGATCTTTGCGAAGTACCAAGAATGTGCCTCGGCAAAAGAGAAACTCACTCGCACGATCGAGCGGATCAACGAAGATTGCCGAAAGCTCTTCATGCGCACGTTTGAACGGATCGGCGAGTACTTCTACCACATTTTCCGCGACCTGTTCGGAGGCGGACACGCGGAACTCCAGTTGACGGAATGCGCGGATCCGCTCGATGCCGGAGTCGAGATCATCGCACAGCCGCCGGGAAAGCAGAGACTCAATCTTTCGCTCATGAGCGGCGGTGAGAAGACCATGACCTGCGTCGCGCTTCTTTTTGCGCTCTTTAAAAACCATCCGAGCCAGTTTTGCATCCTTGATGAAGTCGATGCGGCTCTTGATGAAGCGAATACCGTGCGTCTGACGGAGATCCTGAATCAGTTCCGGGATCAGACGCAGTTCATCATCATCTCCCACTCCCGCAAGACCATGTCGGTGGCCAACACGATCTACGGCGTCACGATGCAGGATTCCGGAATCTCAAAGCAGGTCTCCGTTAAATTTGAGGAAGTCAACGACAATGGGGAGCTGGAATCGCTCGGGATCCGGCTTTTCCCTGCAGAGTCTGAAAAACAGGCTGAAAAATAGGCAGAGAAATAGTCTGGATCGCCTTCTTGCCGCACAGATCTTAAGGTGCCGTCACACACTACCGTACACGCAGTACCATACACGCAGTACCATACACGCAGTACCATACACGCAGTACCATACACGCAGTACCATACACGCAGTACCATACACGCAGTACCATACACGCAAAGCCCGCAGAAGGAAACGGGAAAAAGCTCCTTCTGCGGGCTTTTGGGCTCATGATGCAGTGCGCATCAGATCTTGAAATTAAACGTTTCGGCGATCAGGCGCCAGAGACGGAAGGCGAGCGTCTGCGGTTCCGCGTGGATTTTGGCTTGGCCGGTGAGTCCCACTTCCATCAGACCTTCTGAATTGTCAAGCGGAACATCTACTTTGTATGACGGGATCTGCGGTTTTTCAGTCCCGTCCTGGTCGGTGATGGTAGAGACTTCCCCTTTATTTTTGTTGGAGAGCCGGGCGGAAACGACTTTGAGCTCTTCCGTTGCGACGTCGGTCGTTTCACCTTCAAAAATGCGGAAGGGGCACTCATTGAGATTCACTTCGACACGCTGTCCGCGCTGGATGAAATCCTTTTGAGACTGCGTCACGACGAGCGTCGCCTTCATTTTTTGCGGGTCGCCGATGATACAGAAAGCCTCGCCGGTACTCATAAATGCACCGAGATTCCGCGTCTGGAACGGTGTGCCGTGCCATTTGGGGAGCATGCCGTCGCGTTCTATTTTCTTCACCAACGGCGGCGGAACGACGACTCCGGCCCGCGTTGCACGGATGACGAGCCGTTTTCGGTCTTCCAGCCGTTTGGCGAGGTCTTCGCGTGCTGCACCCAATGCTTTCTGCACGACCGGGATCTGCGCTTCGGCAGACGGATCGTCTTTGGAAAGTGCGGGAAGATGGGCAAGCTGCGTTTCGAGCCGCTTCACTTCTCGATCGAGTTTCTGAATGTTAAGGTCTAGGTCCCAGTCAAAGAGGACGGCAAGTTCCTGATCTTTTTTGACGAGATCGCCCGGTTTGACGAAAACCTCTCCCAATGTTCCTGGAATGTGCACGTAGACCGTGTCGCCGTGTTCGTACTGGATCTCGACCGGCGTGAAAATACAGTATGGCAGCTTCACGAAGAAGAGAAACGCAAGGAATCCGAGGAAAACGCACAGCGACAGATAAAAACGCAGCTTTTTCACTTTTTCGAGCCTTCCGGGAACATAAAAAAACTTAATGACTTTTACCAGCGGCATGACGACCAGACCGACGAGCGACATCGCGACGATCATCATCCCGAGGATCTCCAGCCCGTAGGGTTTGAAGACCTGAAGAAGGAACATGGTGATGGAAAACGTCACGATCCATTTGTAGCACGCGGACGCGACGGCGTAAATCGCAAAGAGGGCCTGATTTCTCTGCGGAAGGAAAGGATCGTCGGGATACTCCAGCCCCAGGAACCACTCGCCCGCTTTTCGGCTCAGGATGCTCGTCGCCTTCTGCCGCATGTTTGGAATTTCCATCAGGTCGGACAGGACGTAGTATCCGTCGTATCGGAGCAGGGGATTCGCGTTGAAGATGATCGTGCTGACCGACGAAATGAACATAATGTTCAGGCAGATATTGTGCAGGAGTCCCGGATTGGAGTACCACCAGATGAAAGTCGCGAAGGCTGCGAGCCAGACTTCCACGAAGATCCCGGCGAAACCGATCGCGGCGCGCCGCCATTTGCTTGGGAGCATCCAAGAGTCGGAGACGTTGCAGTACAGACACGGTGTGAGCACTAGGATCATGACGCCCATTTCATGACATTCCCCGCCGAAATGCTTGCAGGTCAGGCCGTGGCCGAATTCGTGCACGACTTTCGTCATTCCGAGGATCACTGCGAGCCAGAGACCGTTTACAGGAGTAAAAAACTGCTGGAATGCCGGGAGTTTTGAGTAAAATGTGTCGAAATTGGTCAGGACGAGCAGCAGTGCGCTGACCATCATGACGAGCGACAGAAACATCGTAAACGGATGGAAGATCCAGGCTGTGAATGGGTACATCGCGTTGAGGATCCGTTCCGGGTCGATCCCTTTGAATCGGATGCTCAGAATGTTCGACATTGCGCCAAGAATTTCTTTTCTTCGGCGTGAGACGGCACGCTCGTAGAGCTGGTAGCCCTGGTCGTGCATTCCGGTGAGGATCAGACCGCTGCGGTGCAGAGAGCCGATGAACTGTGAGAGTTCCTCAAGCGTGATTTTTTGGGGCGGAAATTCTTTCTGAAATCGGTTTTTGATCTCGTCGAGGGACAGCGTGCCGTCCAGCATGTGAAGGATGGCGAATTCCTCCTCCTGGAAACGATAGTATTTCAGCCCGACAGGATCTTTCACGATCCAGTACGTTTTCCCGAGATAGCGCTGCTTTTTTGCGCTCAGATCGGGACGCACGCGGATCGGAAGTCTCCTGGCACTGCTGGAAACCAGACTGTCGGAAAGTGTCGCCATATCTTAATTTACTGCCTTGATCATCTTGATCTTCTATCCGTAAATCGCGGTAAATGGACCGCGCTTGGAAATCAGGAAACGGTCATGAAAAGTTTTCGTTCACTTAGTACCGCCGATGCTTTTCACCTCGGCACGCATTCCCGGCTGGAGGATCCAGTAGCCTTTTTGAAGCTCTTCTTCACCCGGATCTTCAAATGCCTGCCAAGTGTTTTCGATGTCGACCCAGACCTGGTACATGTCGCCGATGTCGTGTGACGGCTTGATGAATGTGACTTTACCGCTGAATTCTCTTTCCAGTGCCGGTACGTAAATCGTTACGGGACGGTTGAAGATCGATTCCGGCGGAGTTTTGCTTTCGATTCGGAAACTGTATCGGATCGGATTCATCTGCACGAGCCGAAGGATCGGGTCTCCCGGTTTGAGCCACTCGCCTTCTTTACGGTAGAGTTCCATCACGACGCCGTCATGCGGGGAGTGGATCTCGAATTTTGTCTGATCCAGTTTCGCAGCATCAAGTTCCGCCATCGCCACATTGTAGTTTTGTGCCGCGACTTTCAGTTCCTGCTGCGCCTGCTCGATCTGCAGTTCCGCCTGTGTTCGTGAGAGGACCAATCGATTGTACTCGACGACGGGGACCGTGTTTTTGACTTTCGAGTTGGCTTCGTCCGCCTTTTTGATCTCTGCGTCTGCCACGGCATGTGCCGCGATCGCGTAGCGGACATTCACGTCGTTCTTCATCTGGATCTCGGCAGATTCTTTCTTCGCTTCTGCGACATTCACCGCCATGACTGCCTGCCGATCGTCGATCTGGACCAGAACGTCGTCTTTCTGGATCTGCGCGAAGTCCTGAACGTAGAGTTTACGCATGACGCCGGCTTCTTCCGCAGGAACTTCCACTTCGTAGATCGGAATGATGAGACCATTTTCGACCTCACGCGGGACCGAATTCACGAGGATCCGGGATGTGGAGGCGTTTCGGTCTGCGGCCGGGAAAGAGGGAAGTGCAAATGGAGTCGTTTCGGCTGCTCCGCCATTTTCCGCAAGTGCGGCATTCGGCTGAAAACCGGAAGGCGGTACCGCGTACGGATCGGGTATTGCAGGGATGGCATTTCCATCTGCGTTCATTTCGGTTCCCGAAACGTTCCCGGGAGCTGTGATCGTGCTGGATCCCGGTACGGTATTTTGAGGATCGATTTCGGAAACGGATCGATCTGCGCCGTCTTTCTGGAAGTCACCGACCGTCTGGAACTTTCTGCGTTTTTCGGACGGAGCCGCAGAGGTGCCGGCCGCTGACGATTCCTGAGCCGGAACTTCCGTCTGAGTCAGTGCGGTTGCCGATGGATCTCCGAGTACGTCAGAAAAATTTTCTTCTGTTCCGACGGCCGACTCGCTTCCGGTCAGTGCATCGGAGAGCGTACCTTCCGAACTTGCCGACTGTTTCGAGACTGGATCCGTTTCGAGAGTTTCCGCCGAAGAGAGAGCGGTTTCCTGTGCCTCTGGAGCTTTCAGACCGCACTGAAAGTACCAGAAACCAGCCGCTGCTGCTCCGAGGAGAAGGACGCCTGCGGAAATGATGAGGAATGCGCGTTTCATATTTTGACCTTTTACAGGGTGGATCGTGTTTTTGGGGAAATGGAAGTCAGGTTTTTTTTGCTTTTGTGAAAAGGATTTGGCGTCAGAACCAGCGGAAAAGGACTTTCTGCTGGATGAATGCGATCAGGTCGTAAAACCAGACGTACCCGATGGAGCGTTCTCCGCAGTAGATCTTTCCCGTGACGCTTGCCCCCATGTTCGGATTAGGGACCTGACTTTTATCGAACGCAACGCGGACGAGGACGGTGTTTCCCATTTCTTCGCGAACTTCTGCCGTTTTGTGGATCTCGACGATTTTCCCGGTCAGTTTCTGGTCTGGCTGCGACGCGAGGATGAACGTCACGCGCAGATCGCCGTCGGGGAACTGATCGGCCAGCTCTTTTTGTGCTTCACGCACCAGACCGATCCTTTTCTCCGGCATGTAGAGCTCTACTTCCCAATCCCCTTTCGGGTCCGCGACTTCCATGAGGACCTGTCCGCGCTGGACTGGGCGATTTTCGAGTTTTTGTTTTACGTCAAACGTTACGACGAGCCCCTCGATCTGACTGACGACCTGAAGATTCCGCTCTTTCTCGCGAAGGATCTTCATTTCCTGCGCCTGGTATTGAAGGGCAACGTTCAGTTCATCGATCTCACCGGCAAGCCGACTCTGTTCCATTTTGTCACTGCTTTGACGCAGAAGGGCGGTTTTGCTGGAGCGTTCGGACTGGGTTCGAACGATCTCTCCGTAAAGTTTCGTGATCTGTGCTTCCAGATCCACGTTCCGCAGTGCCGCTAACCGCATTCCAGGAGTGACCGGCTGCCCGTGCATGACGTCTACCGCGGAAATGTCTCCGTCCATTGGGGCGAAGATCTCGGCTTTTTCGACCGGGACGAGACGGCCTTCCGATTCGACCTCAAATTTGTACGGGAAGACAAAAAGGCCAACCAAAAGCGAGATGAGCAGGATGAGGACCAAGATCGTTTTGGGTAAAGTTCGCGCCTTCATGACCCAGGACCATCTTCCGATCGTGCGCCAGAGCGGCATGAGGAAGAGATCGTTGTGCTCAAGCGAATTGGCCAGCGCGACGCAGGCGTGCTTCTCGACCAGCTCCACACGCTGACGCAGAGTCGTTTGGAGTGCGCTGTTTTCGATCTGTTCGACGATCAATGCTCCGATCGGCTTTTTTTTATTGTCCATGCGCTTTTTGAAGTCCTCTTTGTCTTCTTCGCGCAGAGGTTCGATGAGCGGGATCACGACGACCGCCTTACTGTGCGATTCGTCAACGTACTCGTCCACGATCTTTTCGACCTGCGGAGCCAGATTCGTCGTGTCTCCCGTGTACCAAAGCGGTTCCTCGACCGAAACGACGGAGGTCGCCAGCTTGTTCAGAAGGCGGATCATGTTGGAGCGTTTGTCGAAAAGGTCCTGCCCGCTGACGGCCTCCACCCGGCATCGGGAACCGCGGCGGATCGCAACGCTGACTCGGTCGCACTCGATCAGACGACGGCCTTCATTCGCGATCGTGTATGCGGTCTGGTATGGGTTCAGAGATTCATGGATCGTCTTGACGAATTCCTCGACACGATTCCAGAGCAGCTGGCGGTCCGCGAGGCTCTTCAGCTGCTGTGTGCGCATGAATTCGACTGCCAGTTCGCTCATCTGACGCAAAAATCTCTGGTAACCGGCCAGTGTGTTGCCGGAAACTTCCGGACGCTGGAAGATCTCGACGAGTCCCACCGTCTCTACTTCTGTGATGAGAGGCTGGAGGAGCACGATGCAGCCGGTCGGATTTCCGTTGACTCCGCCTTCTTCTTCAGATGAAGAGAACGGCGCGGTACAGAGCCCCTCCGGATGCCGGAGCGCTTTGTAGAGAAGCCGGGAATGCTCGGCCATTTTCTCTTTTTCGACGCCGGTGAGCCCTGATTCACGCAGATTTACCTGACATTGAAGCGCAAGCGTTCCCGTCTCGCCCATTTTCCAGACCACGCCGCCGATCGCTGCGATGGCTTCTACGATACGCTGGAGAAACTGTGCATAAAATTCCTCGGCAGGCATATCGGTGCGCGAGAGCTGGGTGATCTCTCCGACCAGCTCTTTGATGTGCTGTTTGGTCTGTTCGACCATATTTTGAGTGATTGGCTGCTGTGCTGACATGAAATTCGTTCCGGATGAACAGGTGAACTGTGGGTTGTGACGGTGTTAAAAGGGAACGGGAACGGAAAGCAGATCTGGAACGTGGATCCCAATGAAACAGACGTTCAAAAGGAACGGTACATGAATGAACGGTTTACTGGCGGTTCCGGATCGAAACTTTCGCTGCTTCTGAAAAACGGGAACTGCGGCACAGGGTATGCAGAGGCATCTTTCAGGTCCTATGTGTCGAAAATCTTTTATATTTTACCATATTTTGGCAAAAACTCAAGGCATTTTGCCCGCCGATCTTCCAAAAAAAGGAAAATTTTGAAGAAATCCGGCACGGTATCTGTTTGCCATAGCAGGTTACCATGGCAGGAGACCTTTGATTTTGTCCAAATAGGTCGGTTTTTTTTCCTGCTGGGACTCGATCACCTTGGAGTCGAGTTCCTTTTGTGGATCTTCGGAGCTTTTCGTCGGAAATTTTGGCAATTTTGGAAGCTGGCCCAGATGGGGAAGTTTGGGATTTTTTTTGTCCGGGAGTTCCTGGATCCCCTCCGAAGTTTTTTCCGGTGTTCCCGCCGCAGGGGAATGCTCCATGGCGAGCTCGGCGATGGGCTCTGCATGGGGAGGGAGGTCTGATCCCGCATTTTCGCTGAGGAACCGGAGCCAGTAGCATTCCAGTGCATTGATGCACGGTGCGATGTCGCCGCACTCGATCCGATTTCCGAGCTGCGTGAAAATTCCCTGGATCTGAGCGATCTCTGCCGGTGAGAAATCGATGTCTGAGAGCTGGATATTGTCCAGCCAGACGCTGCCGGCGCCGTAAAGTTCAAAACCGAGGCTTAGCTGCGTTCCTTTTTCAAGCGGCAGGTCATTGACCGGGATGTTCAAGCGTTTCCATTCACTTCCGATCCCCGTTTGAGGTGCGGAGAGGTTCGCGGTCCGGTAGAATTTGCCGGAAGGTGCTTCGCCGCGCACGACGAACCGAAGAGGAATGGAGGTCGTGTTTTGATCGGTACGAAGCCAGACGTAGACCGTCAGACGTCCGGTCGCATTCAGCTCGAACGGGTGACTCATGACGCGGATCGGAGTACCGGTGCTTTTGAGTTGGAGGGCGCTGGTCCCGAAGATCACATTTTGGGCGCCGAGCTCGGCCGACGCGTGTCGGTTTGCCGGATCCGTTTCCATTCCGGCTGAACTAGGACCGGCCCCGCTATTCGGACCAGCCATGCGGACGGTCGCTCCTGAAGAGGAGATGGAAGAGGAAAGGAGATCGGACGGTAATGCCGTTCCGGGAAGCCTTTCTGTGCCGTTTAGGGCCGAATTTGCGGGATTTTCCCAAGACGCAGCTCCTGTACTTCCTGCGGCAGTCGGTGTTCCTCCTGAAAACGTGCCGTTTGGCGACGTGCCGTTTAACGTTGTTCCGGAAGCACCGAAAGCCATTTGCGCCAATCCTGGATTCTGTCTTTGAGGGTAGGAAACGGTCCAGTACGGCATCTCGCCGTTTTCGCCGAGGGGCTGTTCGAAACCGGGGTTTTTCAGTCCTAGGTAGTAGACTGGTTTTTTCAGGTTTTCCAGCGAGACTAAAAGCCTTGAATATTCCTGACGAAATAGCTCGCGTGTATCCTGCAGGGTTTTGGAGACCGGATCTAAAAGCATGATCGGGGAGCCGGTGAACTGGATCGCTTCGATCTGGTATGGTGCGAGCTGGACCTGCCAGAAAAGACCGCGCGTGTCACGCTGAAGAGTCACGCCTGAGCCGTCTTTCAGGTAAAGAGCTGAGATCGAGGAGGCGGTCACATCCTGGGAATCGGCGGCCTGCTGGACGTAAACTTTCCCTATGGCTGTGAATGGGGTCGTATTCACGGCATACGCGTAATTCGTTCCATGCTGCGAACAGGAGCGGAATATCACGATCCTGGAGGCGGAATGCGGTGTTTCGGAGGTCGTGTTCATCGCAGAATTGAAATGAACGGCCGGCAGCTGTGAAAGGATCGAAATGGTCTCGCGAAGAGCTTCTTCCTTGCCGAAAACGGGATTCCAGCCCCCTTCCATGATGGTGAAGGCGTCAAGCATGGCGAGGGATTCCGCGTATGGTCGGCGAGCCTCCGGAGTCGTTTGCGCATAGGTCGTCGCCATCCACGTAAAAGTCGGCTTGAAGGGACTTGCGGAATCGAAAGACGTAAGACGCAGGAGGTCTGCCGGGTGGTGGAAAAGTGACGTGGGTTCCTTTTGGTCCTGGAACATTCGGTACGTGCCTGGTGTCTGCTGCCACTGAAGGTCGCCCGCCTGTTTGGTGAGCGGTTTGTTCGTGAGGATCTCCTGCGGCCGTGAAACGACGAGGTTGGGGACGAGTTTCAGCTGCTCCATGTCCAAACCGAAATAGAGAAAGACCTCTTCGGCGGAAAGGATGCCGTCCAGTCGAGGCATGAGTTCCGGATGGGCATTCAGGCAAAAGAGCTTCATGCCGTTCAGGTAAAGTTTTGCGTTCGGAATGGTACTCAGCAGTGCGGCGGCTCTTCGGTAGAAGATGGTCATCCGTGCCGCGCGCCACTGGATCCACTGTTTCGCACCGGGACCAGAGGTCAGAAAACGGACGCGGCTCATGTAGTCCTCGGGGACAGTCATGCCGGTGTCCTGAATGAAGCTCGCGATGCTGTCCGGATCCATTCCCCATTGCGGATTTGGAAGAACGAGGAAACTGTCGGAGTGAAGCTGGAGTGAAAGTCCGCCGAAGGATGGATGGTGTCCGTATCGCCGGACCACTTCTGCGATGCTGCGCAAAACGGTTTCCTGGACCGTCGGATTCAAGATGTTGTAGTACGGAGCGCCGTGTTTGAGGGACTTTCGCTGTGTTATGAGTTCCCTGCCGCGGTGATTGACCCATCGCAGCGGGCTGGCGGGCGTGCCTAGCGAACTGACTTCCGCTGCGTTGGGAAAGTAAACGGCAGTTTCCAGACTGCTGATCGGCGAGGAAAAATCCATGGAGGGGATGAGTTTTAGGTTTTCGCGGTCGAACATGCGGAAAAGCATCTCTGTGATGTCTTTTCGAACGGGATCCTGCGCTGTCGGAAAGTACGTTCCATTGTCATAGCGCGGTGTGGGATTGAGGATACGGCTCGGATAGATGGTGCTTCCGTCCGAGTAGACCGACAGTACCAGACCATTGAATCCCACGTGCCGCATGTACTCGATGAGCCGTTTCCCGCCTTCGTAGAACGTGAGCCAGTCGGAGATGCACTGTCCGGTCGTTTCATTGTTCATTTCCGTGGCGGAAAATGTCTGCGAAAACATTGGCTTGCTGATCAAAAGCGCAACGAGACGTTTGGAAACACGGTCGGGAACCGTTTGGGGGGCCTGTGTGCCGGATGCGGTCTGAATGCTCTTTTGGGGCGCAAAATGGCTCCCTGCATGGTAGAGCCGGATCTTGCCGATGTACGCGGAATTTTGTGCGTGACGGTTCACCATCAAAAGGATCGGTGTTTTGCTCTGCGGCCAAAACAGGATGTGATGCCTGTCCAGACGGATGGGAGTCTGTGCTGTGATCCCGATCTGCGGCGGGACGTTGATGCCGGAATCGATCCCAGGCGGTTCGATCGCGCCTGCTGCGTTCGGCTCCAGAATGCTCAGACTGTAGGTCTGCTCCATGTTCGCGGGGTATTCGATCTCAAGAATGTGCGGCATCCATGGACTTTCGACGATGAGCGGAAATGCTTCCCAAGCCGGATCTGTATCTGGAAGGGGACCCTGAGGCAGTTCCATGAAATTTTGCTTTTCGCCTGCGAGGATCCGCCGATTCCTGTTCTGAAGGGAGGCTGCGTTGGGAAACCAGGATCCAAACTGACGCAGAACGTCCGGGTCGAGACTTTTCCACCATTGAGGAACGCTCGGGTCGATCTCCATTTTTAGTGCGTAATTTCCGGAATCAGAAAAGGAAATGACCGTGTCATTTAAAACAAGAAACTGAATGCGCCGTTCCGCAAGGATCTCCTCATTCGCATCTCGTCCGCTGAACGTGTTTCCCAGCGTTTGAAGAAGATTTTTACCTCCGGTTTTACGGCGCAGTTTTAAAATGACGTCGTAGACGCCTTCATTTTCGGGGACAGGAAAATGGATCTGAGCCGGCATCGTGCCGTCGAGATGCACATTCTGGACCGTTCCGCTGTGGACAGAAAAGGTCTCTCTGCCGCGGTAAACTGAAAATTCAAGCTCGCCGATCTCCTTCGCCTGCGGAATGGTTTCATTTTTGGGGGCCGGGTCTTTTTTATGTCCAGCTCGGACCGGCTCTTCCCAGCAAAGCGCTGGTGTGACGGTACACTGAAACATATCGCGCGGAGCGAAGACAAGATTGTCGCGGTCCATCTGGATCCGGAGGTCGTCGCCAGGAACGCGGCTGACTGAAAACTGGAATTTGGAATCCTCGGCAAGCGAAGCTGTTTTGCCGCTGCGGATGATCTCACGAAGCGGTATCGCGAAACGCACAGCAGACGAATAATCGGCTTCTGGACCGAGCTGGACCAAAAGATTGGCGTCCGGCAGGTACGGGACCGTCACGTCGAACCCATTGTATTTTTTCGTGACGGATTGACGTATCTGAACGCTGCCGTTCACGAGCCACGCGCCGCCGGGACAGTCTGGATCCATGGAGATCGGAGACAGTGCGCTCATCGAGCCGCTTTCGCAGTGAACTTCACCGAATGCCGAACTCTCGATGCCGCCCCAGCGCAAACGCAGACGTACCGTCTCCGGACTGCCTGCAAAAGAGGCAGCGGTGTATCCGAAAAAGAGCAAAATGAAAAAAACGGCTTTCATTCGCAAATCGGTTCGTCCCCGTGCTTGAAATATTTGGACTGTGTCCGTGTGAAAAATGAAATTTTATCTCTGAAGCGGAGTTTTTTTAAGCGGATCCTGTTTTAAATAAATCGACTGCGCCAATACTAAAGGAATCTCGGATCCGAAAGTGTTCTCGAAATGAAAAGCTCCAGCTTCTCCCCAAAACTACAGTATAGAAAGAATTTCCGATTCCGCCTAGAGCAAAATCCGGATTTTTCTGACAAAATCCTGGAAACCGAAAGTTTCAAACAGAGAAATCGTATGAAAATGGTCTTGGGATCTTCTGAAATTTTAAAATTTAAAAATTTTCAAGAATTTAAGATAGGGGGTACTTGACTTTTCGGGGGGGGGGGTAAAATGGGGAAAATTTATTTCCAGTGAATCGATTTGATAAAAATTTGATTCTTCATACTCTACTGACCTTTAGAAAGGATAGATTCATGCAAGATTTCGTTTTCCCAACAGGCAATGGTCCGTTTCTTCCTGTGATTTTCTGCATGGACGTTTCTGGCTCCATGCTGCATAATATCGCAGCAATGCAGGATGGTTTTCGGCAGTTCGTCAGGGATGTCCAAAGCGATGAACAGGCGAATAAAGTCGTTCGCGGCGCGGTCATTACGTTTGAAAGTAATGTCCATGTCGTTCAGGATTTCGAAGCCGTGTCGAACTGGAATCTTCCAGTTCTTCAAGCCGATGGCTGTACGGATCTCGCCGGCGCAGTGAACAAAGCGCTTGAGATCCTCAATGAGAAAAAAAAGGAATACCAGCGTGACGGCGTGACTTACTATCAGCCGTGGATCGTCCTTTTTACGGACGGCGCACACTATACCGGGATGAAATCCACGCAGGAAGATGCGACTGACGTTCGCAATGCGGCCAACGAGGTCATTTCCCTCTGTAAAGCTAGAAAACTCGTTTCGTTCCCCATCGGAATTGGCGACGGTGTCGATTGGGAAACTCTCAAGAGTTTCAGTACCGAAGGGATCGCTCTTTCTTTGAAAGATACGAATTCTTTTGCGGAATTTTTCAAATTCTTCTCGATGAGTGCCAGCGCGACGGCAAGATCGAATACTGACGCCGGCCATCAGATCGATATGGAACAGCTCATGAGAGCGTTTGATGTGAAACGGTAAATGCTTGAATTTTGGACCTCCGGTATTCTTCGGAGTATCGGAGGGACTAATGTCGATCAAAGAGTTTGGCAAAAATGAATTCTGAAAATGGCAGTTTCCGTTATGGAAGCAGTCCATTTCTTCCACGTGTCTTTTATATCGATATTTCCGGTTCTATTTGATGGCGCCGGTCGGTTCGCATCGGTATAGAGATGCTCTTGAGAGCGTTTGACGTAAAAAGTGAACTTTGATTTCAGTATCATTTGGCGGTTTGGGATCGTCGGATCATCTGGAATTTAACAAAAAATAGAATTGAAAGGAAAGATCATGAGTCACATTGTATCTTATGCTTCCGTTCAGGGAAGATCGCATGTTGCAGATAATACTCCCTGTGAAGATGCAGCTTATGCGGAAATTCGAAAGATCAGAGGCCGGACTTACACGGCATTGTGCGTTTGCGACGGCGGGGGAAGCTGTGCGTGGAGCCAGATCGGTGCGGAAATTACCAGCCGTTATGTTGTGGAATGGCTTTTTAGGAATGCGGATAGTTTTTCTCGTTTTTCAGAACGTGAGCTTTTGAACGCGAAAACTTCTTTACGGCAGGCAATTTTCGATCTGTTCGCGGATGAGTGGAAGTTTCGCATTCATGAAGAGCTGACAAAAATAGGGAATCTTGCCTCTGATGATTATAGCGCGTTTCTGGGAAACCAAATGAAAAATATTATTTCCGAATGGAGCCGCTCGTGTATCGTAGAAAAACTGCCGCCCGCGTCTAAAGGAAACTGCAAGGGGATCGATCATTATGCCAGACAGAAACTTTACACGGTACTTTTGCCCCAATGGCAGCGTTTCGTTGAGTCGGAGCTGCCGAGGCTGGTCCGTGAGAGAGGGCTTCTGGATTCGGAAAATGAACGAACGATCATCGGGCAGACCGAGTGTCCGTACAATGAATACGGCTGCACGATCGTTGCGTGTCTCGTGGGAGATGACGGAAGCTGGGTCACGCTGCATCTGGGGGACGGAGGTATTTTCGCCATAGACGAATGGGAACGGAAACCTTTTGTGCTTTCTGCTCCCGACAATGGTGAGCATTCCAATACGACGACCTTCATCACGAGTGAGAATGCGATCGAAAAAATGAGGCTCCTGCATTCGGAAATGCCGCAATTTCGTGAAAAGCGGCTTTCTGATTTCATGCTGTTTTCCGATGGTCCGGAACAGTGTTTGATCGAGAAGTGGGTGCCGTTTGAACCGTCGACGTCGGAACTATTTGCCTCGCTGCTGACGGATTTGGATACTCCGCGCAGGTCGCATGAAAAAATCATCGACGCCATCAAACAGATGCAGGAGATCAAGGTCTTTGACGACTGTACTCTCGGACTTATCAAAAAGAGCATGATGCCGCAGCAGGAACAGAAGATCGAATTTCAGCCTGTCCCTTATGAGCCGCGAAAGAAAACGACGCAGTCTGTGCCTTCAATGTCGGATCCGAAACCGATTTCGGGGCGAGACATACTGGGTACGCGCCTGACCGCCGATCCGGGCACACGTACGACCTCTGATCCGGGCACGCGTCTGACTCCCAATTCGGGCACACGTCTGACATCCAATTCGGGCACGCACCCGACCTCTGCTCCGGCTAGGCCGAAATCTGATCCAAGTACGCCGACTTCCGATCCGAGCAGCAATGAGAGGGGTATGGAGATGGTTTGCATTTTTATAATCGGCGTGCTGCTCAGTTTCATTGTCTTTTTTGGATATCTTGTATTACGGCCTATGGTCATGGATAAGGGAGCGTTCCAATCGCCGCCTCCGGAGTTCAAGGAGAGTACGGACGGTGAAGATTCTAAAAAAATCGAAGAAATGATGCACAAAACCGGCAAAGATGCAGAGACGCAGGAGTTCGGTCACGAGAAAACTGATTCTGAACCTAAAATTCCACCGGAACCGAAGAGCGGTGATCCCAGTCCTATGATCTCGGAAGATGTTTCGCAAGATGACGAAAAAGTCGCTCCTGATAGCGTTCAGGAATCGGATGGCGGTCAGAATTACGGTTGGGAACTGAATGGAGCCGGAAATGCCGATCAGGCTAACGGTCAGGGACCGAATCGTAACGGAAATGCTGATCAGTCTAACGTTCAGGGACCGAATGGTGCCGAAAATGCCGATCAGTCTAACGTTCAGGGACCGAATCGTAACGGAAATGCTGATCAGTCTAACGTTCAGGGACCGAATGGTGCCGAAAATGCCGATCAGACTAACGGTCAGGGACTGAATCGTAACGGAAATGCCGATCAGGCTAACGGTCAGGGACTGAATCGTAACGGAAATGCCGATCAGGCTAACGGTCAGGGACTGAATCGTAACGGAAATGCCGATCAGGCTAACGGTCAGGAACTGAATCGTAACGGAAATGCCGATCAGGCTAACGGTTGGGGACCGAATGGTGCCGAAAATGCCGATCAGACTAACGGTTGGGGACCGAATGGTGCTGAAAATGCCGATCAGGCTAACGGTCAGGGACTGAATCGTAACGGAAATGCCGATCAGTCTAACGGTCAGGGACCGAATGGTGCCGGAAATGCCGATCAGACTAACGGTCAGGGACTGAATCGTAACGGAAATGCCGATCAGGCTAACGGTCAGGGACTGAATCGTAACGGAAATGCCGATCAGACTAACCGTCAGGGACCGAATGGTGCCGGAGCTAGTGTTCAGAGTCCGGCTGTCTCTCCAAATCCCGTGGAAGATTTTGGAAAGACACCGTATACTCCCTCTGTTGAAGTATTTGACAAGCCCTCGGAATTCTAGGATAAACGAAAGAAGGTTCAAGATTTAGATCAGGTAATAACATGATTCCAACAACAGGTAATAATGTCTTTCTTAAGGACGGTACCCGGTACAAGATCGGTCCTCGAGTCGCAGAGGGCGGAGAGGGGATCGTTTATGAAATACAGGGCAAATCGCATCTTCTGTTGAAAATATATAAATCCAATAAAAGAGCAGATCCCGAAAAATGGGATATGCTTCGTCAGAAGATCGAGGCATTTGAAGCAATGCACGCAGGGCTTTCGCAGATCACGTCCAATGTGTGCTGGATCCAGAATGCGGTTTATTATCAGCATAAGTTTCAGGGATATATCGTTCCGCGAGTCCACGGGATCAAACTGAGTGAATGGTTTACTCAGATGTACAATTCCCAAACGATGGATGAGTATGCGATCCTAAATATCGCGAGAAACATTGCAAAAACGATCCGTGCACTGCATAATATTAACATTGGGAAAAACGAGTGGCCGATTATCGTGGGCGACCTTCAGCCGCAGAATATCATACTCAATGAAAAAAACAATCATATTACTCTCATCGACAGTGACAGTTTTATGATCGGCGGGCATGAATGCGACGTTCAGTTGCCTACTTATATCAGTCCCGAGCGGTTACAGAATCCGAATCGCATACGAACGTGTGATGAAGAAAATTATGTACTGGCGTACCTTTTTTTCCATCTGTTCATGTTTTATGGAATGGTTCAGCCGTATCCTCATAAAAACGGTCCGTCAAGTCATGAAGAATGCGTGAAGCTGGGATTTTTTGCTTACACGCAGAATCCGTCCCTGATCGATCCGCACTGTGTGGATCGCTGGAATGCGTTGTCGGCGGAGATCCGCGAGCTTTTCAAGCGTGCGTTCCATGATACCCATCCGGTAAATAATCCCTCAGGCCAGAAAAGACGTCCAACGCCGGATGAGTGGTACAATGTGTTGGCTGGTCTGCCGCAGCCGGGAAGGATCCAGAGACCTTCCGGTCCCAGACATACAGGGTATCCAAATACCATCAATCAGGCCGCCAAACAGAATGGCGGAGGAGCGCAGGGTTCGGCAACGACACCGCCGCCGACCGCACCGCCGACCGCACCGGCAACAGCACCGGCAACATCGCCATCGGCCGATAACGAAGCCACAGGCTGTGTTATCTTTATAATATTTATTGCGATCTGTTGGCTCATTGGTCAGTTTTGCTAAACTCTGGCCGAAGAGTGTTTCTTCGGTCGGTACATTTTCAAAACTTTGCCGGCACGTTTCAGGCTGAATACAGTGAGCGTTAAGCCGCAGGAAACGGATCAGAAACGGGGAGTACGTTTTGTTTTGGCGTCTCCCCGTTTCGCGTTTTTCTCCATTTTTACGTATTTCGTGTTTTTTACTTCGGACTGGTCTCTCTCTGAAATTCCGGAATCATGCCGTTTTCTCCCGGACGAAATACGATCCTGTCAACGCGGCCGCAGGGCCATTGGATCTCTGTGCCGATTTGCTCTGGGGCTGTGTGCAGCGCTTTTACGGTCGGCAGTGCCGCATAATCGTCCTGTCGGGGGATGAGGACCATGAGGAATTTTGGTTCAACGGCTTGAACGGAGTGCAGAAGTTTGGGATGCACCCCTTCTTTTGACGTGGTGAACCATTCCGTTGAGGTGTTTCCTGCAGGAGTACAGACAGGGAAGACCGTCAGTACGGCATTGGAGGCCTGCCGGGTCACGGTCTCTAAAAGAAAGGGATCTTCAGAAGTGCCTACTGATCTGACTGCAGAAAATGCTCCGAGTATGGAACCGTCTTCCGGAATGGAGGTCTCGTCATCCGGAAACGGCGGGAGCCCTTCATCTGCCGGCGTCAGCGCAAGAAATGCGAGCTGCGCTTCCGGTTCTCTTGCGCTGATCTCGCATCGGACCTTTTCCCCTTTCGTGAGGTAGAGTGTGTGCGGCGTTCCGGCTTCGCGGTCCTTAAGCAGGCTCCACGTGAAGTTTAAGGAATTGACGAGATCCCAGCAGGATCGGGGACCTCCGTTGAGTTTCACCCAGAAACTGTCGGATTTTCCCGGGTCCGCGCCGGCGCATCGAGTAAATCCTGCAATCTGGAATCGTCCCGTTTCCGGAGCCGTGAGTTCAAAAACGGCTTTTCCTCGGCATTTGTCCGGTCTCGTCGTCAGGACACGGTAACTTCCGCCTGTAGGTACGGAGGTCCATGACGTTTCACCGATCTGGAATCGATTTTCCGGCGGAATGTGCCACTGCCAGGTAAATTCGTGTTCTGAACCGTCTTTTTTTCGGAAATCGTCAAACGTCACGACATACGGCGGGATCCCGTCGTCAGTGCTGCGCACGAGAATGTAGTGTCGGTCGGCCTTTTCTACTTCCTGTCCCGTTGGGATCCTCTGTTTGGCGGCGTATCGGAAGTTCCACGCATTGAGCGCGGAAGTGCGGATCCAGTCAAAGGTTTCGGAGTGTCGGATCCCCGTGATCTCACCGTCGCTGGAATTGTGCCAATTCATCGGCTGGCCCTGACCGTCGATGAGGACCACGTTGTGCGCAAAACTGCTTCCGCTGGCGTTTGGGTTTCCGTCATTTCCGTATCCGCTGTCGATGACCATGTCTGCGCCGAAAGCACGCAGGGTGAAGGTTCCTTTGTCGCTCTGGTCATGTCCAGCGGCATGAGGCCCTGCTTCGACGGCAAGATGGAGGGCGTTCTTTCCATATCCGCCGTCTCGCGCAACGACCAGTCCGCGTCCTCTGAAAAACTGAAGTTTCGGCAGGTAGATCCCCGGATCTTCAGCGATGGGGCACTCTTCGTAGAAGAGCACGAATGCCAGTGCCGCGGCATCTCCGAAGTTTTCAGGAGCACGTGCGCCGCTTCCATGGTTCCAGCACCAGCCCATCAGTTCCGCAAGAGCTCCCATAGAAAGATGACGCGGTCCTGGAGTTTCCTGAAAGTGCGCGAGGTAGGAGAGTCCGCTGAAAGTTTCCTTGGGAATTTCGAGCTTTTCACCGCGTCGTACCGGGTCTGTTTTGGCCAGTTCCGCAAGGCGTCCGCATGTGTATGCGTAGACCGGAGAGCCGGCAGCCTGACCTGATCCGCAGTCTGAGAGATTGTTCCACTGACGGCGATTCGGCAGCAGTTCCGCAGTGAGCCAGATCGGGGTCAATTTCCAGTTGGTCTCCACAAAAAGATCGCCAAGCCCCCGGTCGCGCAGACATTCTGCAAAATGCGGTCCTGCCCCGATCCCGTAACTGAGATAGGCGGGACCTTCGTGACAGCAGCCGTCAAAATCGATGCCGAGCGTCAGATAGTCACGCAGATGTCGGCGGAATTGGAAAAGCATGGCCTCTTCTGCCGCGAGAGTCTCTCCTTCCATTGCCAAAATGCCGAGTCCCGCACACGAAACCAGTCCGGGATCCCAGTTCCAGACCCGGTCCAGAGGATGACGGCCCCAGCTTCCCTCCCACGAGCGTGTGTAAATGTCGTCGATGAATCCGAGGAGCGTCGCTTTGACCTCCATTCTTTCCTCCGGCGTCAGCCAATGGTAGAGCCAATCGTATCCAAAGGCGAGTGTCCGTACGTAAAAAGTCCGCGTGTAGTAGAATCCCTGACTGATCTCAGGTGAATGAACGTCCAGAGTGCGCGCCATGTTCACTAATGCGCGTGCTGCGTGTTTGCCGTAGCGTTCATTGCCGGAAATTACGGCCGCCGCCGCGAGAGTTTCCAGCGGAATGACCAGTGGGTTGAGCGTTCCTTCAAAGCGTCCTCGGTTTTGGTGCGGGGTCATCTCTGGATTCAGCTCGTAGGCAAACGCACGTTTCAGCGGGGCTTCCGCGTCGATTTTTTTCATGGCATCTTCTGCCAGTTCCATCAGCCGCTCAAATCCGGCTTGCTGGATCCCGCCTTCCGAGGCTTTTGCACGAATGCGTTCAAGCCGTTTTCCATGAAGAAGAAGCCGCGGGTGAACGTTTCCGCCGATTTCCGATCCGGGTTTCAGAAGACGCATGAAACGCATTCTTGCGACTCTTCGTCCCAGTGTTGCCTCTTCCTCTTTGAGCACGAAACGGAGAGAGTCAAACTCGATCTTCATGGGAGTTGTTCCGACGCTGATCGAGATCTCGAGTGCGTCGCCCGGTTTTAGAAGATGGGTCCCAAATGCTCGGGCGGAAGCATTGCGGCTTGGAGTGAATTGGGAAAACGGAAGAAAAAATTCGACCCAGTTTCCTGCGCTGTCTGCACACCGTCCAATTTCCTGAGTGTAATATTCCGACGGTTTTCCAGAGGTCGCGAGGACCATCATTGCGTGGAGCTTTTTTCCGAAATTTCCCGGCGGGACTCGAAAACGTCCGTAGATCCCGCAGAACTGCGAGAGATCGCCGTTCGGTATCTTGCGCTGGAACCAGCCGAAATCGAACTCCGAAGGGTCGATCTCTACAGAAAGCAGATCCAATTCACTGTTTCGCTCGAGCTTTACGTTTTTCTTGAAATTCCAGGAGTCTTTCCAGCTAGAGTTTTCTTCCGGCATAAGAGAAAGGCGTTCTGTGTCGGAAACTGGCGAAAGAGAGTCGGTATGTGCGATAGGGGGAGAAGATGCGGCAGGTACGGAAGAGGCGGGAACATTTTGTTCTGCCGCAGTCAGGGGGACCGCATGAAGTGTAAAGATGGAAGATAAAATTCCACAAATGAAAAAAAGCGGGATGAAATGGTTCATTTTCAGCTCCTGAAAACAGGTGAGGAAAAGAGGGCGGGTTGATTCGTTAGCGGATCTTTTGGGCAGGGCACGCTGCTGAAATGGATCGGCTATCGTTGCGGTTCGGAATGTTTTCGCATTCTTTCAGATTATTCTACCGGAAAATCTGGAAGAAGTCAAGTGCCGGTACAAAATCATTTTAGAGACTCGAAATTTTGACTTTTTTTTGTTGAGTCGGCAGGATTTTTTCCCCCGCATCTTGCTTTTTGGAAGATCTGTGCTAAAATGATTGGGAGACATTTTGTTTTTTGTCCTTTAGTCCTACCTTTTTCAGGAATTTGCTCATGAAGATTTCATTTTTATTTCGGAGGCTCCTGCCCTCGTCGGCCGCTCTTTCCGGGTGTGCTGCCGTTTTTCTCGCCTCTGCGTTTCTGGCTGCTCCGTCTTCTGGTGCTGCGCAGAATGACTCCGTACTTTCGCTTTCCGATCCGGCCAAACTCCCGGTTTTGGGTACGGTCCCGGCCGGGTATCCTGACCCGAAAATGACGCTGACGCCGGATGCGTTTCAGACTCCGCCGGAAGGTTTCGGAGAAGTGCCTTTCTGGTGGTGGAGCGGCGACAAACTGGATAAAGACCGCCTCGCATGGCAGATCCGCGAGCTTCACGAAAAAGGCGTGACCGGAATGCAGATCAACTACGCGCACAAAGACACGAAGCAGACGCATTGGCCCACGTTCCCGAATTCCCCGGAGCTCTTCACTCCGGAATGGTGGGATTTCTGGGCTTTTGCGGCTGAAGAGTGCGGAAAGTACGGTATGGGGATCGGACTTTCGACGTATACTCTGGATTGGACGGGGACGGATAATCTCTTCAATCGCGTCATTTACGAAGATCCGGAATTCCACACCAAGACACTTCATTTGCGCGAGGTCACGGATGGGAATTTCACGCCGTCGGAGAATTCGATCGGTTTCTGGGCCTACCCGTTCCGCGGAAATGTGCTGACGGGAAAAGGGATTCAACTTTCGACGGAAGATCCGGCGCAGACGGCTTCCGAAAATGTGCGAGAAATGCTGGCGAATGCCGGGAATGCCGACTTTGATTCCGTCCGCATTTGGGAAGTCTTTTGGAAAGGGAATCCCGGAACGCTCAATCCGATCCATCCGAGATCCGGCGCGCGCGTGATCGAGAAATTCTTCCAGCCGTTCGTGGACCACAATCCGACGAAAGACGCCAAGGGGCTGAACTGGTTCTTCAACGATGAACTGTTTCTCGGCGTGCCGGGACAGCGTTGGTGGACGGAAGATCTTCCGGAGCAGTTCGCGAAATTCAAGGGCTACGGTTTCTTCGACAAACTGCCGGCGCTTTTCATGGAAGTCGGTCCGGAAACCGGGAAAGTACGGATGGATTGGGAAGACGTTCAGCTCCATCTGACCGAGGTGCGGTACTTTAAACCGATCTATTCCTGGCACTACGATCAGGGCCTCGTTTTTGGCTGCGACAATCTCGGACGCGGAACGAATCCCCGTGCGTACGGCGACTATTTCCGCGCGACCCGCTGGTACTCTGCGCCGGGGCACGACACTCCGGGAGGCCGGGCGGACTTCATCAAGGGGAAGGTCTCCAGCTCCATCGCCGCGCTTTACCGTCGTCCGCGTGTCTGGCTGGAAGGCTACCATTCGCTCGGTTGGGGGGCATCGCCGCAGACGCTTATGACCGCGACGAACGAAAACTACGCGTACGGATGCACCCTGCTGAATCTTCACGGACTTTACTACACGACGCACGGAAGTATGTGGGAGTGGGCACCGCCGTGCTACCATTTCCGGATGCCGTACTGGAAGCATCTGCCCGTTTTCCTCAAGAATTTCGAGCGTTTGAGCTACGTTCTTTCGCAGGGTGTCTGGAAGAGCGAGATCGCCGTCACGTATCCGACCTCGCCGGGGATGGCGGGGTTTGGAAATGAGCAGAAAGCCGCGACCGGCTGTGCGTTTGATGCGGCCCGCAAGATCTACGCAGCTCAGCGCGACGTGACGTTCATGGACGATCAGTCGGTCCTTCGTGCCGAGATCCGTGACGGAAAACTCTGCGTCAGCGGCATGGAATTCCGCGTTTACGTTCTTCCGGGAGTTAAAGCGATCCGCTGGGACGTCCTGAAGAAACTTGAAGCGTTTGCCAACGCGGGCGGGATCCTCGTCTGTCTGGACCGCCTTCCGGATGTTTCGGACCGCATTGGCGCGAATGACCCGGAACTGAACGCGCTCGTCGCCCGGCTCTTCACGGACGAAAATGCCCCCGGCATCTTCATCCCGAATCGGAACGGACCGGAGTTCGCGCAGCTTATCGCCGAGAAATTCCCGCGGGATTTTCAGTCCGAGCAGACTTCCGGTTCCGCTAAATTCCTTCATCGCCAGGTCGGTGAGCAGAACGTTTACTTTCTGACGGGCATTCCGAAAGACACGCGCCTTACGTTCCGTTCTGTTGGACGTCCGGAGCTTTGGGACACCATGACGGGGGAACGGAAAACGCTGGAAGTCATTGCGCGATTCCCGGTCGACGGCGAGATGCGTACTGTCCTCAAAATGCCGGTCACGGGAGTGGAAGCAGCGCTGATCGTCTTCCAGCCGGATGCATCGCAGACCGCGGAACTCAAGGAAAAGACGGAGACCGCTTCCGTTTCCGCAGACGCGCAGGAGGCCGTTTCGTCTCTGAAGCTCGATGGTCCGTGGCGTTTCCGTTTGGTCCCCACGATGGACAATCAGTGGGGTGATTTCCGTCTTCCCGTCACGCCGGATAATCTGCTCATCGGTGCGGAAGCCCGCCGTTTCCATTACGCGGAGATCGATGATGCCGCCGCCGCGGCATTCCTGGACGCTCCGAATGGTACGATGCCGGAATCCCTTCGTCCGCTTGTTTCTCTCGAGACGAACGAATCCTCGTGGCCGATGTGTGCCTACGGATTCGGTACGCAGTTCTTCCTAACGAAATGTGCCCGGGCAAAAGGAATGCCTTCTGCCGCGGATGCTGCGTCAAATGCTTCACCGTACGCCTTCTCTTGGCGTGTCGGCGTGAAAGGGAATCCTGGACATCAGGGCTGGCACGGTACGAAAAAGAATATCTCGGACCATTTTATTGCGCTCGGAAAAGGAAAAGGCGGACACAATGAAACGCTTTACGTCGAAGAAGATGTGCCGCAGAACTATCGTCTCTCCACCTTTGTGCGTTACTCCGGAACGGTCCGGATCCAGAAAGGCGGGAATCTCCCCGTCCGCGTGACGCTCGACGGAAAAGAGATCGCGCCGGAGACCGAAACACTCACGCTTGACGGTTCCGTTCAGGAACTTGTGCTTGAGTACGCAAAAGCAGGCCGCGGATTCTGGGTCCTGGAAAAAGGAAACCCGCCGGCAAGAAGTGCACAGCCGGAAGAAGCGGACGTTCCGCCGAGCGAATTCCGTACGTTCAATACTGCAGGCCGACTTGCTCCGAAAGAAGGCGGAAACGAATTTTCCGCGAGAAAGCAGACCGGAGAGAAGCTGGCCGGAATGCCGCTTTCGATGACGTGGTACCGTACGGACTGCGTGCCGTTTGAGCCGTTTGCGAAAGAAGGAAAAGCCGTTTCGGACCGCGTCGGCGTTTACCGTTTCACGGCGCCTGCTGGACTCCGGAAAATGGTTCTGACTCTTGACGAAAAAGCCGTCGGTTTCCCGTTGGTCTTCGTGGACGGACAGCGTATCGTCGATTTGGAAGAGACCCCGTCCGTCCAGCCGCGTACGCGCCGTTTGGTCGTTTCGCTCCCGGAAACTGTCATCCAGCCCGCTAAAGTCGCCATTGCTGCGCATCTTGCGGATTCTCTGGAGGGCGGAGCATACTTTGCCGAGCCGATCCGTCTGGAGACCGGTGAAGGCGAGCTTCCGCAGCTTGGAGACTGGAGCCGGGACGGAACGGTCCTCGAACTCTACTCCGGCGGAGCGGTCTACTCGAGATCGTTCACACTGACGAAAGAGGAGGCCTCAGCGAAAAGCGCGATCTTGGACCTCGGTTCTGTTTGCGCGACCGCAGAGATCCGGATCAATGGAAAACCGGTCCGCACGCTCGTCGCGGCACCATGGAAGACGGACGTTGCCGGTTTCTTGAACGAAGGTGAAAATACGATCGAGATCGAGGTCTTCAACACGCTCTCGAACCACTACCATTCGATCCCCAACCGCTACCGCGGAAACCGTACTTCCGGTTTGATCGGACCCGTTGAATTGCAGTTTGACGGACGCTGATGTTGAGTCGGTGCTAATCTTTCCCATCGGCAGGAACGGCATCGAGCTGTCCCTGCCGTTCATTCTTCACAAAAAAAGCCCGGTCTGCGAGAGATCAGCGGACCGAGCTTTCTGCACTTTTTTTCTGCGTGCTAGAGCCAGAGTTTAAGACGTCCGTCCATCATATCTGGAAATTTTTCCTGAATGGAACGCAAAATCGTATCCGTGACGCTTCGAGCGGTGAAATGCGACGCAATGATCAGCTCGTTTTTGAACTTTTCCTGCCGTTCCACTACGTCATCTAGGTGAATGTGCCCAAATCTGTGGATCAAGTTACTTCTGTGCCTCCGTTCGACGAATGTCATCTCCATGATGAGCGTTTCCGCCTCATAGAAGATCGGATTTTTGTCGAGTCCCGCAGCATTGGAGTCTCCCAGATATGCGATTTTCGGTGTCTTGATTTCGTAAGTGATGTCCGCCCCTTCCTCTTTCAGCCTGCGGATCTCGTCCCCGCTGAGCGTCAGATATTCCGGCTTCAGCTTCTTTCGGCGATGGTAAACGACGTACCCCAGCGATTCGATCCGATGCGAGGTCTTGAATGCTTCCACGACGATCTCACGGGAGAGTTCCACGGAATCTCCTGGTTTCAGACCCACCAGTTCGCACGGAAATTTCCCGCAATCCAGATGAGACCACACTTTCAGAAGTTTTGCAGCCAGATTTACGAAACCGTCAGGGAGGTAAACGACCGGCGGCGGCATTTTCATCATCCTGCGGCGCGCGACGTAACTCGGAAACATAGCAAGATGGTCCAAGTGCGTGTGGGAAATGAACCAATGATGCGTTCCCATGAACTCCCATGGCTGGGCACCCAGGTCAAAACCGAGGTGAAATTCCGGAATGTGCCAGAATGTCTGGATCGCGGCTCTCGAAAAACCTTCGATCGAATAGTCCTTAAATTTGAACGTTCTGTATGAAATATCGCGCATGGTCTTTTCGTTAAAAAAACGCAGGATTCACTGTTTGATGCGTACGGTATGGAAATTTCAGGGATCTGCCGTAAACCGGCCCCCGAAACGTTATGCAGAAGTTACTCCCGCACTGTTGATCTCGCGGGTCCAGCCTTCTCCTGGATGCAGCCAGATCTCACCAAATAACTGGTACTGTTCAACTTCCACGCAATAATTTCGCACCAGCTCCAGCGAGGCTAGGAAAATGGCGACGAGCGTCGTTTTGTGCATTCCAGGTTTGAAAAGTTCCGAAAATGACGTCATGCCGTTCTCCGCAAGCCGATCCTGGATCCGCGCCATATGTGCTTCGATCGGCGTCTCCTCGTACACGATATTCGTCGGCATGGGACCGTTCGGTTCTTTAATGATTCGGCCAAACGCACTTACCAGATCCCATAGATCGACGTCCAAGATCGGCTCTTCGGCAAGATCACGAGTGCGCCGCGGACAGTCATTCGCCAAACGTGCATAGTTTTGCTGCCAGCGTCGACCTCGTTCCTCAAGAAGACAGGCGGCATCCCGGTACTTTTTGTAATCGAGAAGCTGACGTACAAAATCTTCGTGTGGATCTTCCTCTTCTACCACCGGCTCGGATTCTCCTGGGAGTGCTTCCATCACCTTCATCTCAAGAAGCCAGCTCGCCATCGCGATAAATTCACCCGCAAGATCACAGTCGATGAATTGAATGACGTCGAGATACTCATTGAACTGGTCGATGATCTCACTCACTTTTACGTTCATGAGGTCCAGTTCCTTCCGTTTGATCAGAAACAGAAGCAGATCCAGCGGACCGCGAAATAAATCGAGTTTGACGGTGAACATGGTTCAGGGATCCTCGGAAAATGCCTTAATGACTGAAAAGTCAAGGAAAATGACCGAATGTATGACACTCTCAAGGTCTAGTATAGCCGATTTCTACAGTTCGTGGAAGGCCAGATCTTGAAAAGAAATGCGTTTTTCCCCAATTTGCGAAAGTTTTCTGAAAAGAAAAAATTTTTTTCATTCTCCTTCATTCCTTTTGAACTGCGTGAAAAACGAAGTCTGCCGCACTGAAAAATGGCTGGAGGTCTACTGTTACAGAACGAAATGTGAAAAAAAGACCAGCTTTTCATTCCTTTGATTTTCGGATAAAACGGTTCCTGGAAGTTGCTTGAACTCAATGGCGGCCCCGTTTTACAAAGTTTGGCGTACTTTTCGGTTTTCCGTTTTTGTTATCCTCCCAGCCCCCAGCGGAGACCGAATTGGCGCCATTTTGATCCAGTTTACAAAAGGATCCATTCACGAAAGGAGTGCAAAATGGAATCACGAACCAGACCGTTCCGCAGCCGATCCCAGTGCGGCAGCTTTAGGTGTAAGGGGATCTTCTCCGAACATGCAGACGCGTTTAGGGATGTGCGGGATTTGGCTCAATGGAAACCAGAAAAAATATTCAGTGAGGAATTTCTCCCCGGAAAAACGATTTTTTGCCGCGTTTTTTGGAAACGTTTTATCTTCTTCTTGCTCTTTTGGGGATCTGGACTTTTCGGCTCGGTTCAAATCGGCAGTTTGCACCTCGGTTTCTCACTTGCGAGCGTTTCCGCACAAACGCTCTATCCATCCGTTCCGCTTGTCGGCGTCCAAAGTGCCACACTCGAAAACATTATGCTGCTTCAAAATCTTCGAGACACTGACCGTCCATGCATCGGACGTAATTCCTGGACCATTGGCTACGGGACTGGCGGGGTGATGCGCGGAAATGTACAGACGCCTGCAGGAGCCGACCCGAACCGTTTTGAAACTTCTTTCGGCGGTATCTTGACCGGGACGGACCTCAATTTCGGAACGACCTCGCGGCTGGGAGCATTTTTTGCGTATGATTCGGTAACCCTCAAAAATGCTTCCGATTCCGAAAAAGCCAATGCCGATCAGTATCTGTGGGGGCTCTATGGTCGAAAAGATTGGAGCGGCGGCTACTTCATGGGGACGGGGGCCATCGGGCATGGGAGACTGCGGCAGAAAACTTTTTCTGAAAATTCGACTTTGGAAGCTCTAGGAGAAACGAATGCGTGGCGAGCCTACGCGTATGGAGAACTCGGGACGGAATTCCGTTTCAGCTCCGTCATATTTCAGCCGTTTTGGGGACTGCAGTACTACCACGCATCGAGCGGTTCAGAGACTGCCGACCCCGCCGACCCCGCGCTCCTGTCTCTTCCTGCGCTAGAGACCAACTCATTTCAAAATGTCGTTGGAGTACGGTTTGCCGGCACGTTTTGGAAAAATGACGTTCATTCACTGTGTGCTCACTGCAGTGCGTTCTGGTTTCACGAATTTCTCACTATGGATGACCTTGGCGGAACGGACTCCATTTCTGCGCAGGATGTGGGCCGTGACTGGTTTATCATTGCACCGACTTTGGAGTGGACGATCGGAAACTTTCGGATATGGAGCGGATATATCGCAATGGTCAATGACCGCGAAACGCTCCACCTCGGGCAGGGAGGATTCGCGTTTTGCTGGTAGTTTCCATGCGTTTCAGACGGGGTGTTGCAGTGGATCGGGAAAACGGGCATAAAAAAAGGAAGTACCGTGCGATACTTCCTTTCTTTGATTTTTGATCTTTGGTCTTAGCACTTGCGTGCCAAACCGTTTTGCAGACGTCAGACGTCCTTACTTCACGATGTCACGGATCTGGTAGATCGTGTGGAGCATGTGGTGCGCTTCGTGAGAGTTCGGAGTGCCGCCGAGCATCGATTCGTAGCAGTCAGCGACCGTCTGGTTGTCCTGCGACTTCCGAACGGCAGCGGCCGCGTCAGAAGCATAGGTCCCATCCTGACGGGCAACGCGTTTCTCACGGTTCGCACCGATCGGCTGACCAGCACCGGAGATGCATCCGCCCGGGCAGGCCATGACTTCGACGAACTGGACGTCGATCTCGCCAGCCTTGATCTTCTGGACCAGTTCACCGGCTTTCTTCAGACCGTAGACGACCGCGACATTGATCGTGACGTCATTTCCGCCGACATTCAGCGTGACGGAGGCCATCTTCAGTTCGTCCATACCGCGGACGGCCGTGAAGTTGAGGTCCTGCAGTTTCGTGCCGGTCAGGTCTTCGTAAGCGTAACGAAGAGCAGCTTCCATCACACCGCCGGAAGTACCGAAGATGAGACCTGCGGAAGTACCGAATCCGAGCGGTTTGTCAAATTCGGCCGGCTCCAGAGCGGCAAAGTCGATGCCCATCGATTTGATCATGCGGGCAAGTTCGGAAGTCGTGATGACCGCGTCGTTTTCCGGCGTGCCGTCTTCTTCCATGAATTTGTCCAGTCCGGCTTCCATCTTCTTGGCTGTGCACGGCATAATGGAAACGAGGAAGAGGTCTTTCTGCTCGCAGCCCAGTTCGGCCGGAAGCATTTTCTTCGCGACAGAACCAAACATCGCCTGCGGCGAACGGCAGGTGGAAAGATTCGGAAGCATATCCGGGCAGAACGTTTCCGCGTACTTGACCCAGGCCGGGCAGCAGCTGGTGAACATTGGGAGCGTGCCGCCGTTCAGAACGCGAGTTTTGAATTCCGTCGCTTCTTCCCAAATCGTGAGGTCAGCGGTGAAGTTCGTGTCGTAGACGTGCTTGAAGCCCATGAGTTTCAGAGCAGCGACCATTTTGCCTTCAACGTTCGTGCCGGCCGGAAGTTTGAATTCTTCGCCAAGGGCCATACGGACCGCCGGAGCGATTTGGACCGCAACCGTTTTCGTGGAATCGTAAAGCGCATCCCAGACCTTCTGGATGTCCTGTTTCACCGTGATCGCACCGGTCGGGCAGACCGCAGCGCACTGACCACAGTTCACGCAGGCACTGTCGGCGAGTTTGCCGTCGAAAGCCGGAGCAACTTTGGCGTTGGAGCCGCGGCGCTGGAAATCGATGGCGTGAACGCCCTGAAGCTCGCTGCACACGCGGACACAGTTACCGCAGAGGATGCACTTATTCGGGTCACGAACGATAGACGGGCTGGATTCGTCGATCTCTTCGATATTGCGTTTCGCGGTGTAGCGCACCGTGTTGACGCCAAGACGGCGGGCGACGTCCTGAAGCTCACAGTCCGCGCTGCGGACACAGTTCGGGCAGTCCACCGTGTGGTTCGCCAGAAGAAGTTCCACGGCGACTTTACGCATCTGGCGGATGTCTTTCGTATCCGTCTTCACGATCATGCCGTTCGCCGGAGCCGTGGAGCAGGCCGCCATCAGCATCGTACGGACGCTTCCGTCTGGGCCGGGCATGCCAACTTCGCAGACGCACATACGGCAGGCTCCGTAGATGCTCAAATCGGATTTGTAGCAGAAAGTCGGGATGTTGATGCCGGCTTTGCGTGCGACTTCGAGAATATTGCGTTCGGTAGTGAATTCGATTTCAATACCGTTGACGGTCAATTTTTTCACATCGGACATATTGATTTTACTCCTTTTATCTTAAACCGTTTCGGTATTTCAACCTCAGATACCTTTGACTGCGCCAAATTTGCAGGCCGTTTTGCAGGCACCGCACTTGATGCATTTGTTGGCATCAATGACATGCGGTTCGCGGACCGTACCCGTGATCGCACCGACCGGGCAACGTTTCGAGCAGAGTGTGCAGCCTTTGCATTTTTCAGGATCGATCTCCGGACGGGCCAGTGCCGAGCATTCGCCGGTCGGGCAGATCTTGTCCACGACGTGCGAAACGTACTCGTCGCGGAAGTAACGCAGGGTGGAAAGGACCGGGTTCGGAGCCGTTTTGCCAAGGGCGCACAGCGAACCGAGCTGGACGGCTTTCGCGGTCTCTTCAAGGAGATCCAGAGTCTCAAGCGTGCCGCGGCCTTCGATGATGTCGTCGAGCAGCGAGAGGAGTTGTTTCGTTCCTTCACGGCACGGCGTGCATTTACCGCAGGATTCGTTCTGGGTGAACTGCATGAAGAAGCGGGCGACTTTGACCATACACGTCTGGTTGTTCATGACCACCAGACCGCCGGAACCGACGATCGCGCCGACTTTCTGCAGAGAGTCAAAATCAAGCGGCATGTCGAGCATATCCGGAGTGAGGCATCCGCCGGACGGACCGCCGATCTGGACGGATTTGAAGTCTTCGCCGGTGATTTTGCCGTCATTATCGATCGTACCGCCGCCGATGTCGTAGACGATGTGGCGGAGCGTTGTGCCGCACGGAACTTCGATCAGACCCGTATTCGCAACGTGACCGGTGAGGGCGAACGTTTTCGTTCCCGGGGATTTTGCCGTACCGACGGAAGCGTATTTTTCAGCGCCTTCGCGGAGAATGTACGGAACGGAAGCGAGCGTTTCCACGTTGTTGATGACGGTCGGTTTGCCATAAAGACCGGAAACGGCCGGGAACGGCGGTTTCGGCATCGGCATGCCGCGGTTGCCTTCGACCGAACGCATCAGAGCGGTTTCTTCACCGCAGACGAACGCGCCGGCGCCTTCCATGATGCGGATGCGGAAGGAGAAGTCGGTTCCGAACAGATTGTCGCCGAGGAGACCGAATTTTTCGGCATCTTCTACCGCACGGCGCATACGGGCGACGGCCAGCGGGTATTCCGCACGGACGTAAACGACGCCTTCGTCAGCACCGATCGCTTTACCGGCGATCATCATGCCTTCAAGCACAGAGTGCGGATTGCCTTCCATGACGGAACGGTCCATGAACGCGCCCGGGTCGCCTTCGTCGCCGTTGCAGATGACGTAGCGTTTCGGGTCTTTATTGGCGGAATTCAGAGTGAACTTCCATTTCAGACCGGTGGAGAAACCGCCTCCGCCGCGTCCGCGAAGGCCGGATTTCAGGACTTCTTCGCAAATTTCGGCCGGGGTCATCGTCGTGATCGCCTTGCGGGCGCCAAGGTAACCGCCGCAGGCGACGTATTCACGCACGTTTTCCGGTTCGATCGTGCAGTCTTTCAGGCAGATGCGGTACTGTTCGGTATAGAAACCGATCTCATCTTCCTTCATGCAGGCCTTTTTCGTCGCGGGATCGACGTAGGCAAGACGTTCGAGAAGTTCACCGTTCATGAGCGTTTTCTGAACGATGTCGGCTGCATCTTCCGGTTTCACTTTCGTGTAGAAAATTCCTTCCGGCTCAATACGCATAAGCGGGCCCATCTGGCAGAAGCCCTGGCAGCCGGACTTGGAGACGTAGGTGCCTTCGAACGGGTGATCCAGATCGCCGTCGGCGATTTCAACGGTGACGTCTTCGCCAACTTTTTTCAGTTCTTCGATGAGGGCATCACGAACCTGCATCGAGCCGTTTGCGATACAGCCGGTACCGCCGCAGATGACGATGCGGCGTTTGATTTTCGACGTAGAAGTCTGGAACTGTTCAGCAAGCTGTTCAAGCGGAATCAAATTACTCATTTCGTTTTGCTCCTTTTCTTTTAGTTCGCAGCATTTTCGTTAGCGATGATCTCATCGATGAGCGCTTCCGCCTTTTCAGGGGTGCACTGACCGTGAACGTGCTCGTCCAAAACCATGACCGGTGCAAGACCGCACGCGCCAAGGCAGCTCACGATCTCGATCGTGAAAAGCAGGTCTTTGGTCGTGTGATTTTCACTGTCCAGACCGAGTTTGCTGTAAAGTTTGTTCAGAATGCCGTGCGACTTCTTCACGTGGCACGCAGTTCCGTCGCACAGACGAATGATGTGCTTGCCTTTCGGATTCAGCGAAAAGTGAGCATAGAATGTGGCTACACCGTAGATGTGGGAGACCGGAACATTCAAATCTACCGCGACCTGTTCGATCGCTTCCTTCGACAGATATTTGTCCATCTCCTGGATCTGCTGAAGAATCGGGATCAGACGGCTCGGGTCGTTGTTGTTGTTTGCCAAGATCTGTTTGATCGCATTTTCATGATCAATCATTTCCTGGGTCTTTTCGATCGTTTCCTGCATTTTTTACTCCAGTGGCTAAAAAACCAAACAAGGCGAAAAATTTGCGGCTTGTTTCCGGGGGGAAACTTGCGGATGCGCCGCTGTGGTGTTTCCATTTCAGCGGGGCATATTTGCCGCAGATCTTCATGCCTGACGAAAACTGTGTGCTGACGGTGTGCATCGCCCTTCTACGATACGCTCTGTCTTATTTGTTAGTATACCACATTCCATTTTTCTGTCAAGCGCTTTTAATATAGCTTTATCGATAAAATGAAAAAAGATTCTTTTTTTTGGGAAATTTTTCCAGTTTTTCTCCAAAAAACGTTAGATCTTGATATTTTGTCTCATCGCTTGAGTTTCATCTTTGTGTTTAGTTTAAACTAAATTTCCCTCTGTCTTGGAATGTGAGTTTTTTCTGTCATTTTGTCATTGACACGCTTTTTGCATTTTTGTTGGTGAGTTTGTAAACTGCCCAATTTGTCAGGCTGTGAAGAATTTTGGAGTCTGGCATTCCGGTGAGGCCGGAGTACGGGCGACAGTATTTTTCCCTGAAAGTTTTTTTAGCCAACAACAGGAGGAATCCGCAGTGGCGAAACAAATGGTTTTTGAAGATGAAGCTCGTCAGCCGATTCTGGAAGGTGTCCAGAAGCTGGCGCGTGCGGTCCGCAGTACCCTGGGTCCTCGCGGACGGAATGTGGTCCTCGATAAAGGCTGGGGCGCTCCGAAAGTCACGAAGGACGGCGTCACGGTCGCGAAAGACATCACGCTGGATGATGCGAATGAGAATATGGGTGCGCTTCTTGTGAAAGAAGCTGCGAGCAAGACGAATGATGTCGCGGGCGACGGAACGACCACTGCGACGGTACTGTCGGAAGCTATCTACACGGAAGGTCTGCGTTTCGTGACTTCCGGCGGTGTGAATCCGGTCTCTCTCCAGCGCGGTATCCTGAAAGCTGCGGCGGCTGTTGTGGAAGCGATCGAAAAAATGGCGGTCCCGGTCGACGAAAAGTCCCGTAAGGAGATCGCGCAGGTCGCGTCGATCGCCGGAAATAATGACCCGGAAGTCGGCAAGGTTCTGGCGGAAGCATTCGTGAAAGTCGGCAAAAACGGCGTCATCACGGTCGAAGAAGGCCGCGGAGCCGAAACGTATGTCGAATTTACCGAAGGGATGCAGTTTGACCGTGGTTACCTCAGCCCCCATTTCGTGACGAACGACGATCGCCAGACGGTGGAGCTGGAAAACTGCCTCGTTCTCTGCTATGAGGAAAAGATCTCCAAGGTTCAGTCTCTCGTTCCGATCCTCGAAGCAGCCAGTCAGGCGAATAAGCCGCTGCTCATCATCGCGGAAGATATTGAGGGGGAAGCCCTTGCGACGCTGGTCGTGAACAAACTGCGCGGTATTCTGAATGTCTGTGCCGTCAAAGCTCCGGCTTACGGTGACCGCCGTAAGGCGATGCTTGGCGACATTGCAGTCCTGACAGGCGGAACGGCGATCTTCAAGGATCTCGGGATCCAGCTGGAAGCTGTGGAACTGGAACAGCTCGGTTTTGCGAAGAAGGTCATTATCTCGAACGACACGACGACGATCATCGACGGCGCCGGAGCCAAAGAAGCCATCGCAGCTCGCGCGGAACAGATCCGTGCCGAGATCGAGACCACAACGAGCGACTACGACCGTGAGAAACTTCAGGAACGTCTTGCCAAACTGGCCGGCGGTGTTGCAAAGATCCTCTGCGGCGCCTCGACGGAATCTGAAATGAAGGAAAAGAAGTACCTCCTCGACGATGCGAAAGCTGCGACTGCGGCCGCTCTCGAAAAAGGTATCGTTCCGGGCGGCGGCGTGGCTCTGATCCGCTGCAGCACGGCGGTCGATTCTCTGGAACTTGAAGGCGATGAAGCTCTGGGAGCCGTCGTCGTGAAGCGTGCTCTTCAGGTCCCGCTCCGCGAGATCGCCAAGAACGCCGGGATCGACGGTGCGGTCGTCGTGAACCGTGTCATGCGCATGACTGGTGCGACGGAAGGCTACGATGCTGACAAGAACAAATACTGCGACCTGGTGGAAGCCGGTGTCATCGATCCGGCGAAAGTGGTCTGCACGGCTCTGACCAACGCGGCGAGCGTCGCGGGTCTGCTTCTGACGACGTCCTGCGTCATCACGAACATCCCGGTCGACACTCCGGAACCTCCGGCAGGCGGCGCGCCCGGAATGGGAGGCATGGGCGGAATGGGCGGAATGCCCGGAATGGGAATGATGTAATCGTTTCCGAGTAAGGAAAACGGGGTGCGCCTCACTCTCTAATGGCGGGGCGTGCCGAAAAGTCCGGTTTTCAGGCCGGGTCCAAGTTACGAAAAAATCAAAAATTAAAATAAAAGGAAAATGAACATGAACGCAAATCTTCGTCCCCTGGATGACCGTATCGTCGTGAAACCCCTGGAAGCGGAACAGATGACCGCCGGCGGCATCGTCCTTCCCGATAGTGCGAAAGAGAAACCGCAGCGCGGTACCGTCGTGGCAGCCGGCCCGGGCAAACTCCTCGAGAACGGCACGCGCGGTACGATGGCAGTTGCTGTCGGTGATGAAGTCATCTACGGAAAATACTCCGGAAGCGACATCGAAGTCGCCGGTGAAGAGTACAAGATCCTCCGTGAAAGTGACGTTCTGGCTAAGATCCTGAAGTAGATCCGGACGGCATTCCGCGTTTGAATAACCGAACATAGAAAAAGAAAAGGAATCACTACCGTGTCCAAACAATTACTTTTTGCCGATTCCGCGCGTCAGCGTATGCTTCGCGGTGTGGAAAAACTGGCCGACGCCGTTGCTGTGACGATGGGACCGCGCGGCCGTAATGTGATCATCAACAAAGCCTACGGCGGACCGGCTGTCACGAAAGACGGCGCTACCGTGGCACAGGAGATCGAGCTGGAAGACCGTTTCGAAAACATGGGTGCCAAGCTCGTGAATGAAGTCGCGCAGAAGACCTCCAGCACCGCCGGTGACGGAACGACTACTGCGACGGTCCTGGCTCGCGAAATTTTCCGCGAAGGTCTCCGCAACATCATCGCAGGCAGCAATCCGGCTGGTATCCGCCGCGGGATCGACATTGCGGTGGAAGCTGCGGTGGACGCTCTGGTCGGTATGGCCAAACAGGTCACGACGAAAGAAGAGATCGCGCAGGTCGGCGCCATTTCCTCGAATAACGACAATGAGATCGGAAATCTTCTCGCCGATGCGATGGAAGCCGCTGGAAACGACGGCGTCATCACGGTCGAAGAGGGAAAAACTGCTGAAACGACCTACACCGTGGTCGAGGGTATGCAGTTCGACAAAGGTTTCCTCTCCCCGTACTTCATGAATCGTCCTGATACGGCTGACTGTTATTTCGAGAACGCAATCATCCTGCTTCACGAGAAGAAGATCAACAATCTGCGCGAGCTGATCCCGCTCCTTGAGAAAGTCATCCCGACGGGCAAACCGCTGCTCATCGTCGCGGAAGACATCGAAGGGGAAGCGCTCACCGCTCTGGTCGTGAACACTCTGCGCGGCAGCATGCGCGTCTGTGCCGTCAAAGCCCCGGGCTTCGGCGACCGGCGTAAGGCGATGCTTCAGGATATCGCGATCCTCACCGGCGGGCAGGTCGTCAGTGAAGATCTCGGGATCAAACTTGAGAACGTGGACCTCACGATGCTCGGTTCGGCCAAGCAGGTCACCGTCACGAAGGATAATATCACCATCGTGGACGGCGGCGGAACGAAAGATTCCATCAAAAAGCGCATCGATCAGCTGCGCGACATGATCGAGAAGACCGAGAGCAACTACGACCGTGAGAAATACCAGGAACGTCTGGCGAAACTCTCCGGCGGCATCGCGGTCATCCAGGTCGGTGCGAGCACCGAAGCGGAAATGAAGCAGAAAAAAGCCCGTATCGAAGACGCTCTCCATGCAACACGCGCTGCTGCTGAAGAAGGCATCCTCCCGGGCGGCGGAGTCGCTCTTCTTCACTGCCGCAGTGCAATCGAAAAGGCTCGCACTTCTGCCCGCGGTGATGAAAAGATCGGTGTGGACATCATTCTGCGCTGCCTGAGCAAGCCGATGGTCCAGATCGTGAACAATGGCGGCGAAGACGGAACGGTCGTCGCGGACATCGTGAGCGAAATGGAACCCGAAATGGGCTACAATGCCGCGACGGGCGAGTACGTCAACATGTTCGAGGCCGGGATCATCGATCCTCTGAAAGTCGTCCGTACTTCTCTGGCGAATGCTGCGAGTATCGCCGGCATGATGCTGATGACGGAGACGATGGTCACCGATTTCGACAAAGAAGACAAGAAAAAGGCGGCTGCAGAAGGCGCGGTCCGCTAAATTGGGCGGGGACTTCGGTTTCGGCTGAAGCCCCTGGATGATCACAATGGAATCGGTCTGTTCTTGGGCCGGTTCCTTTTGAACGACTGTGTTTTTTGTGATTTTGGTCTTGAAACCGCAATTTTAGAGCTCCCGCCGTCCACGATCCGTTCCTCGGGTCGTGGATTTCGGTTTTCGGAGACGGAAGCGGAACTGGGGCCGTCACGGTCAAATTTTCAAAATACTTTTTTTTTCTTTTTCGGAACGTCTGATTTAGTACGGGCCGGGGGAGATGCAGATTATGGCAGACAGCAAACGCGACTACTACGAAGTTCTCGGTATCGACCGAAATGCAAATAAACACGACATTGCCGCGGCATACCGCAAATTGGCGCTGAAGTACCATCCGGACCGCAATCCCGGAAATGAAGAGGCGGTTGAGAAATTTAAGGAAGCGTCCGAGGCTTTTGACGTTCTGAATAATGACGAAAAACGTGCGGCTTACGACCGATACGGGCATCAGGGCGTTAATAGAATGCCCGGCGGTGGTCCGCAATTTAACGATATTAATGACATTTTTGAGGCCTTCAGCGGAATGGGCGGTTTTGGCGACATTTTCAGCGAGATCTTTGGCGGAGGCCGAAGAGGAGCTCGCGGAACTCGTGTCCCCCGCGGTGAAGACGTGCGGAGTGTCGTGGAACTGGATCTTCGCGAGGTCGCTTCCGGCGTGAAGAAGCTGGTGCGTGTTCGCAGAAAAGAAGTTTGCACGACCTGTCACGGTACGGGGGCGAAAGCCGGGACCGTCCCGGAGCAATGCTCCTACTGCGGCGGACGCGGTGTCGTGATGCAGAATGCGGGGTTTATTCGCATGCAGACGACTTGCCCGTCCTGTCATGGTGCAGGAAAAGTCATCCGCCAGCCCTGTACGGTCTGCCGTGGTTCTGGACTTTTCGACGACGTCAAAGACATTGAAGTTTCAATTCCTGCCGGGATCGAAGAGCGTGAGCAGATCCGTCTTGTGGAAGAAGGATCCCGCAGTCCTGCCGGTGGAGAACCGGGTGACTGCTACATTCAGGTCCGATTCAAGGATCATCCGGTTTTCCAGGTCGAAGGGAAAGACCTCATCTGCAAGGTTCCGATCTCCTACTCGCAGGCAGCACTTGGCGCGACGCTTGATGTGCCGCTTTTGGACGGGCATCAGGATTTCAAACTTCCTGCAGGAACGCAGACCGGTGATATTTTCACCTTGAAGGGCAAAGGGCTTCCTGACCGTAAGCGTCCTAATAATCGCGGCGATATCCTGCTCGTCGTGAACATTGAAGTTCCGCGTACAATTACGGCAGAGCAGGAAACGCTTCTTCGGAAACTGGCAGAACTGGAGCAGGTAAATGTTTCACCGCAGAGAAAAGGTTTTTTCAAGCGGATCAAAGACTACATTCAGTCGCTTGGTGAAGATGACGTCAAAGAAACTGTGAAAGAAACAGGAAAAGAAGCCGAATAAGGAAAGAGAAAGGCAGGAGAAAGACATGATTTTTAAAAAGAAGACCTCGCCGGAAGAGACCCCGCAGTCGGACGTTTCCGAACAGAACGATGAGCAGGCGGAAGAAGTTCAGAATGCCGTGGATGAAGCGGTCGTTGACGGCCTTGAAGAGGCGGTTGCTGACGCGGAGACTGCGGCTGATCCGGTCGCGGAACTTCAGCAAGCTCTGGAGGAAGAAAAGGAACGTTCCCTGCGTCTTTACGCGGAGCTGGATAATGTTCGGCGCCGTGCATCTCGTGAGCTTTTGGAGGAGCGGAAGTATTCGGGGATGGAAGTGATCCGCTCGATCCTGCCGGTCATGGACAATCTGCAGCGCGCGATCGAGGCGGCTTCGGCAGGGGCGGCAGATGGTGCGAATGACTCGTTTCTGGAAGGGGTCCGCATGATCTACCAGCAGATGACGGATGCGCTCGCGAAGAATCACTGTACGCGCATCGAGGCGCAGGATAAGCCGTTCGATCCGAATTTCCATGAAGCGATCTCGCAGATGCCGAATGCAGACGTGCCGGAAAATTCCGTTCTGTTCGTTGCGCAGGATGGTTACCTCCTTCATGACCGGGTCGTGCGTCCGACTCAGGTCGTCGTGAGCAAGAAACCGTAAGTGCTCTCTTTTCAGAGAGTTTCGGATCTCGTTTTGCATCGTTTTTGTCAGGTTCAGGTGTTCTCCGCTGTTCCTGCAGTTCGATTTTGAAAATTTACGTACAGACAGGAAAGACCCAATGATCACGATCACAGAATTAGCTAACGAAAAAGTTAAGGACGTCATTCAGGCGCAAAATATCGCGGATGACCGATTTCTCCGGATCGGAATCGCGGGCGGCGGCTGCTCCGGGCTGAAGTACGCGCTTGCGTTTGATAATCAGTTTGACCCGCTGACCGACACACGGTTTGAAGCGGATGGTATCGCCATCGTCACTCGCAAGAAGTTCGCTGAATTCCTTGACGGCACGGTCATCGATTTCAAGCAGACGGACACGGCTGCTGGTTTTTCGATCGAAAATCCGAATTTCCCGGCAGGCGCAGGGTGTGCGGGCTGTGCGGGGCACTAAAAGCGGGATTTCTGGAAAAGGAAGGAGCGAAATGCGTGAATTTCGTGACTTCCTTTTTCATTTTTCTTTTCATGATCCATTTTTTCAACGATGAAAACGATCGATATTCAAAACGCCAGTGTGATCTTTGGCACGAAAACCGTTTTAGACCGGATCTCCTGGTCGGTTGAAAAAGGAGAGCGGTACTTTATTCTCGGTGCGAATGGGGCAGGGAAGACGACGCTCGTGAAACTGCTTCTCGGATACCTTTGGCCGCGTTTTGGCGCGACGATCCGAATTCTTGGCGAAGAGTACGGAAAAATCAACCTGCCGGAACTGCGCAAACGCATTGCGTGGGTGAGTCCATTTGTCCATCAGTACACGCAGAATCCGAATCTGACGGCGTGCGAACTCGTCCTTTCGGGCCGAGATGCGACATTGGGGACGTATTTTCAGGATATTTCGGAAGAAGAGGAGCAGAAAGCGCGTGAGATGCTGGAAATGCTGAACGCAGGGCATCTGCTTCATGAGAAAGTTCGTGTTCTTTCCTCAGGCGAGCAGGTCAAGGTCCTCATTGCACGGGCACTCATGACGGATCCGGAACTCATGATCCTAGATGAGCCGAATGTTTATCTAGACGTTCCGGGACGGGAGTTTCTGCTCCGTACGATCCGTGAGTTGGCAGAAACGCGGCCGGAGCTGACTCTCGTTTTTATCACGCAGCGGATCGAAGACATCCTGCCGCAATTCACGCACGGGATGATCTTGAAGGAGGGACGGATCATGGCAGACGGCTTGCGCGAAGAGGTTTTGACAGAGGAGAATCTGAAACTGGCTTTTGGAATGGACCTTCAGCTGATCCAGACGCGTTCTGGACGCTTTTGGACCGTCATCGAGTAGAGGCGGGAGTTAAAAAGGCGGAAATTTTTTGATTTTGGCGGTCTTTTCGGCGGTCTGCGCGAACTTTTCTGACGCAGACCGCTTTTTTATGGCGGCGGGAGACTCTAAACTTCCCGCACGACGCCGAGCATGGAAAAGACGAGATGCGTCGAAATGCGTGACTCCGGGATCCGGTAGTGAAGCTGGAGCATTTTACGATAGTCTTCCATTTGGAGCTGATGCGAGCGGATCTTCTCTTCCAGAGCCTCGGGACTGCTGACTTTTCGCGTCGTTTTGTAATCGATACAGTCTGCCCAGAAAATTTCTGCGTCGTTTCTTAGCAAGATGAGGCGGTCCAGCGTACCGAGGAGGAGTTCATCTTCAGTGCGTATCGCCAGTTCCTTTTCGCAGTAAACTTCCCATCGGATCTCGTTGGGATCTGCTGGGTCCTTGCGAGTCACCGTCTTCGGTATCTGTTCGTCTGTCAGGATGCCGGCTTTCAGAACTTTTTCGCGAAGCATAGGAAGGTAAGTTGTCCAATGCAGAACACGATGCAGTTTAGGAGCTTTGAGCGAATTGTGGAAACTTTTCAGGAGCCGTTCCAGCCGTTCTTTGGCCAATCCGAATGGTTTAGCTGCAGCAATGAGCTCTTCGTCAGACGGCAGGCTGTTTTCGACCCACGCGATTTTTTCGTACCAACTGTGCAAAATACTTCCGTTGACCGTGTTTTGCTGACTGAAATCGATTTTTTTACCGAGATCTACAAAACGTCGGTCTTCAATGTTGGAGGGGGCTCTGCGAGTCAGGTTCCGGCTTGCCGTCGGATCGCATTTGAAGAGGATGGGTTCAATTTTCGCGATTTCTGAACTTGACTCTCCCGCAGTGTACGTTTCTGCATCCGTTTCTGTGTTTATTTCTGCATTTATTTCAGATTCTGGACACACTGCGTTTTCAGAAATCAGTGTTTTGGTTTTCTCTTCCTCTGCCAACGCTTGGGGTGTCTTTAAATACCATTGCGCATCTCCGTCCCAAACGAGTCGTGCTTCCGGCGGTGCGGCTTCCTCTCCAGTGAACGTGATGCGCAGCAGGTCGGAGGCCTTTCCTTTGGGAGGGATCTTGCCTTTGGATTTTGAAGAGGAGCTGGACGGCGGGACGAAAAGGTACATTGCGTAGACGGCCCGCGTCATTGCGACGTAAAGCATGGAAAATGCTTCGTTTGCGCGCTCTTTTTCACTGTGCATCATGGCTTTCAGAATTGGGGAATTTTCCGAAAAGAAAGCCTTTTTGATTTCTTTATTTGGCACTGGCGTCACGAGAGAAACGGCCTGCAGTACATCATCCTGCGGATACCCCGGCACGAAATTTGGCGATTTTCCCGTGATCTCAAAATTGAGTTCCGGAAGGACTACGGCATCAAACTGCAGTCCCTTGGATTTGTGGATCGTCATTAGGGAAACGGCGGCGTCGGAAGGATCTTCCAAGCCGCTGGTTTTGATGTACGTGACGAAATCAGCGATTCGTTCGGATCGGGAATTTTGAGTGAATGCGGCTGCAAGGTTCAGGAATTGCTGAAGACGCCGTACTTCTTCCTTCGTACAGCGCGGTTCGAGAAAACGGACGAGCTCTTCCAAGAATGTTCCGATGCCGAAAGCCTGAAATCGTTCGCGCAGCTGAGCGAGACAACGGGAGCGGACGGTTTGGATCTCGGCTGCCTCTTCTTGGGGAATGAGACGGAGTTCTTTCCACGCCAGTTCCGGAAATCGTTCTGCAAGCGGTGAATTTCCAACGTAGAACCAGTCCATCGAACTGTCGGGAAAGTCCATGAGGCTCAAAAGTGAAAGCAAAAGGCGGACTGCCGTCGAAGTCGTGAGCGGGATCTTGCCTTCCTCACTGACCGGGATCCCTTTTTTCCGCAGTAAATGGGCCAGTTTCGGCATGGGGGAGTTGGTGCGGAAGAGGACTCCGATCCGATGGATCCCGCCGGCGTTTCGATAGATCTCCGCGATCTGATCTGCCGTCCACTGGAGCTGGGGATCTTCCGCAGGATCCGCATCGCTTTCCAGTGCTGCGTCGGCATCACTTCCATTTTTACTTTTTGACTTTCCTTCGCACATAGTGCGCAGTTCCCAGTAGCCGGGATACTTTGCCGATTTGGGCGACACTTTGTGTGTTTCAAAACGCCAATCGTCCCATGCGGCAGAGGCGGTTTTGTCGAGGAGAGAACGGAGCGGAACTCCGTCGATCCCGCAGGCAAAGGGATCGGGCTGTGGAGCGGAGGGGTCTTTCACCGGATCGTGGAAGAAACGGTTGACGCAGTGAAGGATCTCCGGAGCACTTCGCCAGCTCGTGTTGCTGCTCTCCTGTTCGATCCCGGGAAAAGTATTTTCAATGGCGTTGAAGATTTCGGACCGGCCGTTTCGCCAGCGGTAGATCGCCTGCTTGACGTCTCCGACGCAGAAGAAAGTGCGGCCGTTTCCTGCGGTACAGTGTTTCCCGAACGGAAGGAAAATGCGCCACTGATCAAGCGACGTATCCTGAAATTCGTCGAGAAGCAGATGGTCGATGGAGGAATTCATGCGCCAGAAAAGCGGCTGAAGATTTCCATTCAATTTTTCGATGAATTTTGCGGTAAATCGAGCCAGATCCTCGAAACGCAAGCCGTTGGCGTCTAGTTTGCTCTGGTCGTAGTGTGCTGAAAATCCGTCCATCAGTTCGTAGACGGCATGCGTCTGTTCTTGCATGAGCCGGAAGTACATTGCAGCGCAATGACGGGCAAGACGGATGAGCGGGAGACGCAGTTCTTCAAACTTAAATTCATGTCCGTAGAATAAAAACATTCCGTTGGAGTCGGCCTGAAACGCGTTTTGAATGGTCTTTTCATTTGCCAGCCCGACCCAGTCATTGATACGGAGTTGCGGAATGATCTTATTTAATGCCTTCAGCAGGTTCTTTTTTCCATCGGGATTTTCACTTGCTTTTTCTGCTTCTTCCTCCAAACAGTTAAGGATCTCTACGATTTCTGCTTCGTTCAGGAACCACGCAAACGGCGTTTTTTCTCCCGGGACCCAGATCGTTGGGTCCATGAGAGCGTTCCATGCGTTTTCATCTGCTTCTCGCTTGAGCGATAGCAGTTTACGGATCTGTTCAGAGATCTCATTTGCCAACTGCGTCCGGTTTTCTCCTTTGAAGAGTTGACGCACGAGAGTCGGGGCGTTTTTCCGATTGTCGCGGAGCGTTTTCTGGATCGCGTTCCAGCGCAGATGCACATCATCGACGTCATCCAGGATCATCCAGCCCGGTTTTAGACCCATTTCATACGGAAAACAGAACGCAATGCGCGTGAAGAATCCATCGAGCGAGCAGGCACGGATCTGATTTAGACCCATGACGAGCTGACGCATGAGCTGTTCCATTTCTTTCGATGAAATTTCACGGCCAATGTTTTGCGAGAGTTCATTCCGAAGCGCATCATCCCGACACGCCTGAGCGGCAGAGAGGAGGATCCGATTCAGGATCTCCCCCGTAGCCTTCCGGGTGAATGTGGAGGCCAGGATGCGCGGAATGGGGACTCCGCTGGCGATCAGTTCCAGGTAACGGAGGCTGAGCTGGCGGGTTTTTCCGGAGCCTGCTGAGGCGCGGATCAGTAAATTGGATTTCATGGGATTCTGTGATGGATGGAACTTTGGAAAACGAAAAGGAGGAGGAAGATCGAATGTCCCGGCCTCTTCCGCCGAGTCTTTCGATCATGCTGTGATCATGCTGTGATCATGCTGTGATCATGCTGTGATCATGCTGTGATCATGCTGTGATCATGCTGCGGCATTGCGTGATCTGCAGTCAATTTTTCAGGACTTCTGAAATTTCGGACCGTAAGTTGGCATTTGGCGTGATCGGCAGCACTCCATTTTATTAAGTATACCGAACATGGCTGGAAAATCAAGAGCACGAAAAGAAAATTTTGTGATTTCACGAAATTTTTTGGGGATTTTCATGACTTTTGGGGATAGTACGGCAAATTTTGAAGTTTCGCAGGACTTCTGCTCCTGTGCAACCGTAATATTTTGGACCGGCTGAGTTTTTTATGATGCGGCAGATCTCCCTCCAAATCAGGATCAGCGGGACTTTGCCAGGATCTGGGCCTGCGCGAGATGAAAGAAAAATGCGGTCTGAGCGTCGGAAATAGGTCCTTTACCGCTCGGAGACCGCTTTTGTTTAGCCCGCTTCACGAAACTGAGCCGTGTGTGCATTACGGCTGGCTTTGCGTCTTTATGCCGTTAAGTTCCTTGAAAAGCGGAAGGTAACGATAGTAAACTTCCAGCATGAGAATGTGCATCGTGGTGACATAGTGTCTTCCGGCGACCTGTCCCCAATGGTCCGAAGCTTTTCCATACGGCGACCAGCTTCCTTTTAGGAATGGATCTTCCAGCTCCTGCGAATTTTTCAGCGCGGTGAACATGTGGGACTGCCACTCCTGCCAGCTTTCGTCCTGGAGGTGGAAGAAGACCTGCGTTGCATAGTACCAGTAGTAGGTATCGCGGCGTGCCCGCATCATGGTCGGCGTATTTTTCATGAGGTAGGAAGCTGCACTGTGGAATTCTGGTGTCTTCGAGTCATGATCGAGGTAAAGTTCCATCAAAAGCCCTTCCGCGGTCATGGCGTATGAGGGTTTCTTCCATTTCTCCATCTCTTCATTCTGCGGATTTTTGACCGGCAGATAGCAATAGCGTTCCCCTCCATTTATGGCTGCCGTTTCGAGCCAGTTTTCTACCTTTTGGAAACAGTGATCCGGAACGCGCAGGCCCGCCATTTTCGCACTGACCAGCGCCATCATTTGCCAGCCCGTCACTGAAGTATCCGACTCGCCGCGCCAGACTCCGTCATTTTTAGCGGGTGTGTAGCGCCAGCCTCCTTGCGGACCTTGTGCTTTGACGATAAAATCAATGGCGCGCTGTGCGGGTTCGCGAAGGCGTTCGTCACGCGTCATTCCGTACGCCTCGCAAAGCGCGATCGTAGCCATGCCGTGCGAGTAGATCCGGCCGTATCGGTGTGCGTCCGATTTTACGGAGAACAGACTTCCGTCCGGCTGCTGATTTCGGAGCAGCCAGGTAAGGGCACGGTTTACAGTTTCTGTGTACGGTTTTTTCTCGTCTGACGCCAAATGTGTATGCCCAGCGCCAAGGTAAGTCAGGAGCGCCAGTCCCGTTGCTGCTGTATCTGCGTGAATGGTGCCGAATCCGTACGTTTCACGATCCATGCCGTCTGGAAGGCCGTTGGGAACGAAATTTAGCGACCAGTGACCATCTTCGAACTGCGTTCGGCTCAGGTACTCTAATCCGTGCTCGATGATTGCTTCCGTCTCCGGGTTTCCACCAGCTTTTTCGATCATTTCTTGGTGATCTTTCCTCATCCTTTGGCGGAACGGCAAGCACGCCTGCAGTTTGGGGCCTGAAATCTCGGGAAGTAATTCCTCGACTGGAGTTTCCGGACTTGCCAAGGGATCTTCCTCTTCCGTGAGCCACGTATCCTCTTCATTTTCCGAAAGTTCTGTCGTGCTGGGCTGGAAGCCCATTTCCGGAATGTCAGATTCCTCAAATTGGAAAACGACGACATTTTTGAGGACTTCTTTCTTTTCGGCCTCAAGAACGTTGGAACCCATGACCTCTTCCGTCATTGCCGTCGTTTCAAGCACTGCGTCCGACACGCCGCTGATAGCGCCTGCGAGAACTGCGTCCAGATTTTCATCTTCTCCGGCACGGGCACCGAGGGTCTGGCCTCCGCTTCTTTTAGGCTTTGCCGGGGCGGTTTTCAGCGTTTTGCCGGGTTTGTTTTTCGTGGGATTTTTCGAAACGTCCACGCTTGCCATTCCTGCGGAAGGGGCACGTTCTTCTCCAAGTCCGGAACGCAGTTCGCCGAGCTCGTTACTGGCACTTCCGGCCCTGGAACCTTTCGGAGTTTCCCCCCAGTTTCTAGGCTGACCGGCAACGACATCTTCTCCCTTCCGAGAGATTTTGCCGCGCGGCTTTTTTTTCTGATTTTCATTCAGTGCCTGACGAAATTTACCCTTCTGTTTGTTTCGTTTTCGTGCCTCTTCCTGAAGATTTACGGTCCTGCGCTCTACTGATTCTGCGGAATGCAGTTCCGTTTGCTCTGTCAAATCGCCCAATTGGGGACTTTCTGAGCCAATGAGACCTGAAATCTGGGCTTCTGCCACATGAAGCTGCGGCATGGCGAAGGGCGCCTTCTTTTTATTTTCATCTGCGGGGTTGTTTGTGTATTTTTCGGAGTATTTATGGTCCGGGGCCTCGATCGGGGATGGCTTGATGTCTCCTGCTTGCGAGCGGGCATCTTCTCCATTCTGGGGCGTTGATGCTTCCTGCTGGGATTCCAGCTCTTTGTGGGAATCTTCCACTCGCTGAAGCTGTTTCTTTACTTCGGAGTATTCTCCCAACGATTCCATTACTGGCGGTATTTCCGGAGCGGTATCCTGAGGCTGGGGCTTGGTGTTTTCCTCCTCTTCCTTTTCATTTTCATTGTCCTCCTCATTTTCTTCTTCATTTACCTCTTCCTGTGAGGGATCTTGGAAAACTTCGTCTCCTTCCAGGTCGCCATAGTAAAAATCGTTCACGATGACCGGCGCTTTGTGATGCAGTTCCTGAAGGTTCAGCGCGACTTCTGTTTCCCGTTTAAGTTCTTGACCGACGATCGCCTCTTTCAGCAAAAGAAAAAGGCCTGCGTGCAGCAGAAGACTCAGAGAAACGGAAAAAAAGAACCGTCTGCGTTCCGCATCGTACATGAAACCGAGCCACAGTAGGTACGTTAGGCAAAGAAGAAGCGTTCCGAGCGCACAGAATGGATTCCGGAAAAACGCAAACGTGTCCGGAATTGAGGCGAGCGTGTCGGAAAATGGTGCAAATGCGGCTGGAAATTGCGTGTCGGGAGCGGCCCAGATCCCCCAGCCAAGGCACGTCAGACCTCCGAGCGTCCAAAACAGAAGAAATACTGCCGGGCCTGCCGAGATTGAAAGAATATTCAGTGTGAATTTCAAAATCGTCCTCATTTTGAAACCTTCCTTTGGATTTTTGAAATCTGACGTTTGGGGACAGGGAAAGCTCCGGTCTCTCCCTGATCGCCTGCAGGTACCTTGAACTCTGCAGGTTCCTATTTTTTGTGTGTACTATTTGAATGAACGGCTCGAACCTCTGCGGGACCTGACCGGGAAACCGACCTGACCGGGAAACCGACCTGACCGGGAAACCGACCTGACTGGGAAACCGACCTGACTGGGAAACCGACCTGACTGGGAAACCGACCTGACTGGAAATGCAGAAAGTTACTCTTCCCGAGTGATGGTCGAGTAGTTTAATTCCAGCCTCTGGCAAAGGTCTACCGCTCCGACGATCGCGCCAAATGGTGCACGTTCATCGCCGCGAATGACGATGGAGGAATCTTCCGGTTTTTCCCACGCACCTCGAAGGAGCGTTTCCATTTCAGGTCCAGTTCGCTTGACGCCTGCGATAAAATATTCGCCGTTCCGCGTGATATTGATGACCAGCGATTTTGGCTGAGACCATATCGGCACGGACTCCGTTGCCTGCGGAAGCTGAATGTCCAGGCTGGAGTCTTCCTCGTCAAATTTCGTTGCGACGAGGAAGAAAATGAGCAGCAGGAACACGACGTCGATCAGCGGCGTAATGCTCAGGCTGGCTAGAGCGTTTCCTTTTCGGATCTTTACTGCCATGGAATCACCTGCTTATTTCTGGTTCTTCTGTTTGACGTAGTTTTGGAAATGTGTGGGCGTCAGACGCGTTTTGCCCTCCAGCCCTTCGATGTACGTCGTGAAATTCACGAGTTTCTGGTCCATCTGATAGAAAAGTTTCTGGATCTTACCTTCGTACCAGTGTGCTAGGATCGCGGCGGGGATCGCGACTGCGAGACCGGCACACGTCGTTACCAATGCCGTGTAAATGCCTTGCGAGAGCATTTCTGCTTTGTGGACTCCAACACTTGAAGCCGTCGCCATGAATGCCTCGATCATCCCGACCACGGTGCCGAGAAGACCGATCAGCGGCGTTACTGCTGCTGCGAGCACCAGAAGACGAACGGGAGCATAGAGTCGGTTCGCTTCGTTTTCTTTGGCACTCTCAAGGGCACTCTGGACTTCATTCATCGGGCGTCCGCTTTTGAAAAGCGCTGCCTGCATCACACGGGAAAGCGCACTCCGGTTCCGGCAGCAGTGCGCATAGATCGCACGGGGATCTGCTTTGGAGATGATTTGCGATTCCACATTACGCAGAAGACGCTTGGGAAGTACTGCACCGCGTCGAAGCGCCAACAAACGCTCCAGTCCGATCGCGATGACCAAGATCGACATGAAGCCGATCGGAATCATCAGCACGCCGCCGCGAACGGTCAATTCCCATGCCGAGAGCAGCTTTTTCTCAAGTCCGGCAAAGCCCGTTTTTTCCTCGTCACCCATAGGAGAACTTTCTTGAACCTCTGCGGCTCCAGCATTCACGTCGGTTTCCGTTTCCGCGTTTGCGTCCGTTTCCGCCGCCGTTTCTGCATTTGCGTCCGTTTCCGCCGCCGTTTCTGCGTTTGCGTCTGTTTCCGCCGCCGTTTCTGCATTTGCGTCTGTTTCCGCCGCCGTTTCTGCGTTTGCGTCTGTTTCCGCCGCCGTTTCCGCGTTTGCGTCTGTTTCCGCCGCCGTTTCTGCATTTGCGTCTGTTTCCGCTGCCGTTTCCGCGTTTGCGTCTGTTTCCGCCGCCGTTTCCGTTTCCGCAGTGACTGCCGCGTTCTGTTCTTCTGCTGCGATATTTTCCGAAATGAGTGCGTTGAGGCTCCATCCAGTTGCTAGAAGAAGGAACGCGCACATGAATTTTATCTTTTTCATTTTTCCACCTGAAATCAGGAAAAAACTTTTTGGAACTTAAACTCATTCATGGATCCGGACCGCATCGAACGGCATCCGATTTCGGAGCAGCGGTGCAGTCCGAGTGTGCAAAAGCAGATCATGTTTCGTCCCCGAACACGATCTACTTCTGCGTTACTCAGTTTTGTTTTCATGAAGTTTCCTCATGAAGTTTCTTCATTTTTCATGAAGTTTCTTCATTTTTCGCCGGATCAGCTTGGCTTTTTCGTATTTGGGGAACTTCTGAAGCAGCTCCCTGTAGTGAGTCAGCGCTTTATCTTTTTTCCCGATAGCTTCGAAACATTGCGCCGTCTCAAACATGGCATCTGCCTGCAGTTTCTCGTCTTCTACTCCGTAGATCACCTGGTAGAAGATCTGAATGGCTTTCTGGTACTGCTTTTGTGCGAAGAGGATCTCCCCCTTCAGGAAAAGCGTCTGGTGCGTGAAGATCGGATCGTTTGCGGCGATGACTTCATCGCATTTTGCGAGAGCTTCTTCCATTTTCTGGAGATGGAAAAGTGCTTTCGCGATTTTGAAATTCGTTCGCAGACAGCCGGCGGCCTGCGGGTAAAGTGAGCAGAATTCGGCACCGTATTCGAGCACGGACTCCCATTCGCTGGCTTCTTCGTAGATCTGGATGCACATTTCCAGCGCATTTTCTGCGAAGACTTTTTTCAGGACACCGTCTTTTCGGACCTCATGGAGTTCCTTGAGCGCCTGACTTGGGTTACGCAAAAAGTAGTGCGTCATTCCCAGCAGGTAGCGCAGTTCCGCCCGGTTTGCGAGGATCTCTTCTTTTTCTTCTGCCGACTGCTTCGATCTTGGTTCCGATTTCAGCTCCGGTTCCAGTTCGAGGGAACGAAGGAACGCTTCCGCTTCCTGGTACTCTCCGCGATTGAAAATCGACCACGCGAGTTTCAGCTCGGCATTTCTGTGCAGGAAATCTCCAATGTCTTCCGGAGCTTTCGGCGTGTCGTTCAGGACGCGGCGGAACATCTGCTCGGCTTCAGGCATTTTTCCTTCCGCGTACCAGTAGGTCCCAAGCTGGAAGTACAGTGAACGCAGCAGGATACTTTCAGGGAATTTTCCGTGCATGTCCGCCAAGAGATCCTGCGCCTCCTGGAGTTTTTTCTGAGCCATGAGGACACGGACCAGCTGATTGTAAGCACGTTCCATGGAATCCCATTCCGGATACTCTTCGAAAAGCTCACGGAGCGCTTTTTCGGCTTCCGCGTACGCTTCTTTTTCGAAAAGACAGCAGGCGATCTCGTACTTCGCTTCCGGTTTCAGTGCCTGAAATTCTTTGGCGTCGGATTCAAGGATCACGTTCCACGCGTCGATCGCAGCATCAAAGTCCTTTGATTCCATGGCCGCGATCGCCTGAACGTTTGCGCCGCGCTCCGAGTAGTCCGATTTCGGAAAACGTGCCGCCATTGCTTTGGAGATCTTGACGGCTTTTTCCGTCTTCCCAAGTTTCAGGAAGCACTGCGAGGCCAGGAGACCGGCTTCCGGGCAGTTGGGATCTTCCGGGAAACGTTTCGTGAATTTTTCAAAAGTCTTTGCGGCATCCTCGAGCATATCCGTTTCGATCTCGCATCGGCCCTTCAGGAAGAGCAGCTGCGGCGCGATGTCGGAATCGGGGAAGCGTTTTAGGGCGGATTTTAAGTTTTTGACGCATCTGTCGTACTGTTTCGTCTGGAAATATACCAGCGCCAGGTCGTAGTACAGTACACTGAGTGCCTCATACTCCCTTTCCATTTTTTTGGCTGTTTGTTTGGCATCCGTCAGGGCATACTGTGCATTTAGAAAATACTGTTCTCTTTTTTTCGGGCTTTTTCGCGTCTGTGCGTACTCGCGGTAACAGATACCCTGAATGTGGCGAAGTTCCACGCATTCCAGCGAGTCTTCCGTTATGGACGTGAGACAGCCTTTGATGAAACGGAATCCGTTGAGGTGCTGTTTAGCCTGCAGGTAGGCGTGTGCCGTCAGGATCCGCCATTCGTCACGTTCTTTCGAATCCGGAAAACGTTCCAAGAGCCGTTTTCCGCAATTGCGTGCTTCTTCGTAGTTGCCGGAACGGAAAAACGCTTTCATATTTTCTTCAAGGAACTCGATCTGCAGGCGTTCCGGAAGACGCGTGAAGGCATCCCAGCGGATCACTTCTTCCGAAAGGAGAAGGACGTCCGCATGATCTTCTTCTGCGGTGCGGAGCCTCACTGCCTGAAGCATTGCGTCTGCCCCGTGAATGAGCGTGTCGGGTTTCTGGTACAGGCCGAAAAGCCGTCGGTAAATGGCGACCGCTTCGTCTATCCGACCGCAAGCTGCCAGTGTATCTGCCTGGTCGCGGAGCAAGATTTTGGTCCGCTGTTTTTCGGGGACTTGCTCAAGCGTCTCCAGCGCGAGTTTCGGCGCTTCATTTCGGAGATGGAGCAGGACGAGCTGATGGATCGCGTGATTTCGCAGCGTACGGTCTTTCTTGCTGTCCGATTCCTGAACGGTGTATTCCCAGAGCTTCTGGTACTCTTCCGTTTCGAATGCTTCTGCGCCTTCGGGAAGATTTTCATTGAATTTCTTCATCGCGAGCGCTTTCTGATAGCACGCGTGCAAATAGACGGTGCTTTTCGGAAATTCTTCGACGACCCGGCCAAACATTTCGACCGCTTCCTCGTAACGCTCCATTTTCACGTGCGTTTCTGCCGTGCGGTAACAGAAAAACGCAAGGTTCACCGGAGGAACGTTTCCTTTTTTCGTCTTGAGCAGGGGAGCGTAGGCTTCTGAACTCCAAATCTCGGCAAACAGTTCCGACGCAAGTGCGTAGTCTCCGAGCCGGAAGTAAATGTCTCCGAGAAGACGCTGCGCCTTGAGCTTCAACGTCGTTTCCGGATCACGCGCAATGAGCGTCTGGAGCGTCACCATCGCGCTTTTCTCGTCCGGCTGCTGGAGATTGAGGTAAACTTCACTCAGCGTATAGAGCGCATTATCCTGTTCTTCAAAATGCTGTGTTGCGACGACCAGTTTCAGGTCCCCGAGCGCATTTTCGTAATTTCCGAGCTGAATGTACGTCAGCGCTTCCTGATAGGAGGCATCCATCCGGTACGTGCTGTCCGGGAAAGAGACGCGGATCGTCTGAAACTGCTGGATCGCCATTCGGCAGAGTGCAGCAGCTTCCGGCGTGATGGCGTAAGTTCTGTCTGCTACCGTATTGACTGTCCCGCGGCGGCTCCCCGTCTGCTGGATCGGAAGCGATACGGCATGTTTCAGGAACGTCATGCCAAGAAAAAGAACCGCTTCATCCTGATTGGGAAATTCTCCTTCTGCCAGGATCTTTTGGAACTTCTTTTCCGCTTCGGCATACTCTCCCGTCTTCATCTGACAGTATGCGAGGTAGTATTCCGCATAGCTCCGCTGACTGTTTTCGGGATACTTTCGAAGGAATTCTTCCCAGCCGTCCCGAGCGATCTCGTACTCGCCGCCGGTCGTCAGCGCCATGTTGCCGTTGAATTCCGCATCTGCTGCAAGCATATCTTCACCATGTACGGGATTCGGGGATCCCGGAAAGTGGTGGATCGTTACGGAAATCGCGAAAATCACGGACAAAATCATTGCCGGAAACGTGAAATCAAACCGGAAATCCGCACTCCGGTCACGCCGCGCTAAAAATGAATTCAATCCCTTCATAATCTGCCTGTCCCTGCATTCATGAGGCCTTAAGACATCCTGCCCGGAGCGTGTTCCTGCCGATACGGACGCGCGCCTCAAAACTGTGCTTCTTTGTGCGAGCATTGCTTTGGCGTCAGTGGGCAGTACTGCCGAGATCACTTTCGGCAACACCTTTCCAAACCGCCAGAACGTGCTCGGAAAGAAAACCATTCCTTTCATTCTATCAGGTTGAAGATTTTTCTTCAACCCCCCAGCGTTCCATGTTGCGGCTTTTTTTCAAATTTTTGCCAAATTTCCCAAAAAAAGTTTCAATTTCTTTAAAATTTCAAACTTTTCAAAATCCCTAACGCGATTTTTGACCATTTCTGCCGCAATTGATGCGTATGACGTTTCTGGGACTTGGCGTCGTTTGAAGGAAGAGGATCTTTCCTTTTTTCCTCAAGGATAAGAAATCTTCCAAAATTTCCGCAACTGGAAATCTTTACCTAATTTATTTTATCATACAAAATGACCATTTGCAAATGGTAAAATAAAAAAAATGGGAAAACTTTTGCTTTTTTATTTCAAGCAGCGTGAAAATCTTTTAATTTCGTTTTAAAACACAAATCCGGAAATCTTTACTTAAATATAAATTTTCCTTTAAGTAGAACTTTCCTTCCTACCGAAAATGGGAATGCGTGGTTTTCTTTCTACGGTACAGAAAGGCAAGACCAAGTTAATAAAATTTCAGACATAATTCTGTTCGTAGGATTTTGGACTGTGACTTGATTCCTGTTTACTTCCTGAGGATGGACCGGATCTTCAGGAAACGGAAACGGTAATGGAATTCACCGTGAAACAGATTCATTTTTTTGATCGAAAAATTTGGAAGACCCTCTGTTTCGGAACGCTCATTTGCGCTCTGGGAAATTTTTCGCCCTGTGCGGGCCAGATGACCGTGGAGGAGTTTGGGAAGCGTCTGGAACAAATGGAGAGAGAGAACGAAACGCTGCGTCAGCAGATCGCAGAAGCGCAGATGGAAACCTCTGCGGGGGCCTCGCCTGTACCGTACGAACTTCCTTCCTCTTCTGTTTTGGCTGAGGCTGGCTCTTCTGATACTGGTTCTGCGACAGATGTGAAGGAGGGACTGGATCCAGAAACCTTGCCGTCTCTGCCTGTTCTGGATCTAGAAAAAAAAGATCGGCTCGTTTCTGTCGTGAGCGATTACGATTCCATCATGCTGAACATGGCGCAGGACGACCTTGAGGCGGAGCTTGCGCGCTACAAGAATTGGCAGTGGAACAAAGATGCGTTTACGTTTACTCCTTACGTCTGGTTTTGGCTGACGGGAACGCACGAGACCAACTCGCTCTATCCGGGCGACTACCCCATCTGGGTCAAGAATGAGGATCGGAGCCACACGTATTTCGACATGAAATCGACTCGTCTTGGGCTGAACGTGACGGCGCCGGAGATCGCGAGTATGCCGGGAGTTCGGGCGACGGGCGTTTTTGAGATGGATTTTCAGAACACGTACGTCTTTGAGAACGAGGCGGACGTGGAGCTGCGCAAGGCGTACATTCAGCTGCAGAGCGACGAATTCATGTTTCTTATGGGGCAGACCTGGGAACTGCTCAGCCCGTTCTACCCCACGGTTTTGAACTGGGGATTCGGTGCCGGAGGCGGAAACTTCGGTTTCCGGCGTCCCATGGTCCGTTTCGACCGATACTTCAAGCAGCATAACGGCCGGTTTGCCATTCAGACGTGCATTTTGAGTTCGAGTACCTCGAATTTCACCGACGCCAACGGCCTCGCCTACCAGGGAAAAATGGGACGCTACCCGGAATTTCAGCTCCGATTTGAGCGGACTTTCACGAAAAACGACCTTTGGAAAAGCGCACTTTTCGCGGTCGGAGCGAAGATCGGCGACAAAGAGTACGTCATGCAGGGAGACGAATTTCATCGGACTTCCTGGGCATTCACCGCAGATACGAAGATCCAGTTCACCGACCGGTTCTTCTTCCTTGGGGAATTTTTCACCGGGGAACTTCACGCGGTCAACTGTGCCGGCATCATGCAGGATCTGAACACGCAGACGCGCGAAAATGTCGGTTCGACCGGCGGCTGGTTCGCGTTCGGGTGGGACATCACGCCGGAACTGCACTACTCGATCGGCTACTCGATCGACGATCCGTGGAATTCGACCCTCTGTCAGGGAATGAAGGGCAAAAACCATTTCATCTACACGAATATTTCGCGCGACCTGACGAAATCGCTCAACCTCGGCTTTGAGTACCAGTACTTCGAGACGGAATACGTTGGCGTCCGGACCGTCGATTCCCACGTGTTCATGATCTGCTCGATGTTCAAGATCTGACCCAAGTCCGTTTTTAGAGTCTGCCGCGCTCCGTGGCTATGGATCATGCGGAAAAGGCCTCATGCTGTGAAACTCAACAGCGTGAGGTCTTTTTTTATTCCCTTGCGGAAATGGACACTGTGCCAGTAACCGGCACAGACGTCAAAAGAAGAAAATAATATTATTTTTTGGGAATTGTTTTTATTTCTTAATAAAACATCCTCTATGTATCCCTTGACAGAATTCTATTTCTGGTGTATCATGCACATACCATCAGATTTTATTATCCATTGAAAATCAGGAGGAAATTCATGAAACGTATTCTGTTTGTGTTCCTGTTTCTTTTTTTGTTTGTTCTAACTGCCGCGGCGAGGGAACATAGCTATCCGGAGTTCGTCATTGAAGGATCAGGGAAAATTGCGTGCGAAGGGGCGGAGATCAAGCCGGAAGATTCCGGGACGGCCCGTAAAGCCGGCGACCGTATGGTAAAGACGGCGGACGGCATCGAGTACGCTTTCCGGTGGTGCCCTGCGGGGACGTTCACGATGGGGGGTACTGGATCCGATGAGAAACCGCACAGCGTGACGCTGACGAAGGGTTTCTGGATGCTTGAGACGGAAGTGACGCAGGCGATGTGGAAGAGCCTGAAAGTGCAGAAACGCGACTCGAGCTGTTTTATCGGGGATGATCTTCCGGTGGAGAGAGTGAGTTGGCATGAATGCAGGGAATTCTGCAAGGCACTGTCCAGCAAACTTAATATGAAAGTGGATCTCCCAACTGAGGCTCAGTGGGAGTATGCGTGCCGAGCGGGTACGCGTACGGCGTATTCGTTTGGCGATAGTCTGAACGGCCGAGAGGCAAACTGTGACGGCAACTATCCTTACGGCACCTCGGCGAAAGGTCCGTATTTGAGCAGAACGACGCCGGTGAAGAGTTATGCCAAGAATGCCTGGGGCCTTTACGACATGCACGGGAATGTTTGGGAATGGTGCTTGGACGTGTACGAGAAAGACTTTTACGTCAGGTCGTCATCGAGCGACCCGTGCAACTGGAAAGATGAAAATAGTGGCTCGTTCCGAGTCAACCGCGGCGGCAGCTGGTACGACGACGCCGAGTACTGCCGCTCCGCGTACCGGAACTACAGCGTACCGGTCCATCGTTACTACTTCTTGGGCTTCCGCATAGTTCTGGCAGATCCAGCTCCAGGGAAATAAGCGTAGCGCAGGGGCGTCGGCAGCGCGAGGCGGCTGCCGCCCGCGCGGCAGACGACACAGCGCGCAGCGATCCGGCGAAAATTCCCCTCCCTTGGAGGGGTGCCCCGCAGGGGCGGGGTGGTTTGATATGCCGAGTATCCCAAACCACCCCGTCTCGCTTCGCTCGCCGCCCCTCCGAGGGAGAGGAATTTCTTGAGAAGCGACGCGAGACGCGCCGCCTCCCAAAAGCGACGCGAGACGCGCCGTCTCCCAAAAGCGATGCGAGACGCGCCGTCTCCCAAAAGCAACGCGAGACGTGCCGCCTCCCCAAAGCGACGCGAGACGCGCCGTCTCCCAAAAGCGACGCGAGACGCGCCGTCTCCCAAAAGCGACGCGAGACGCGCCGCCTCCCAAAAGCGACGCGAGACGCGCCGCCTCCCAGAGCCACCCCTCCGAGGGTGAGGAATTTTGCGTGTGCGTCCGCGGAGCTTCGGCGAAATACGTATAGGAATTGATCGAAAGGAGGAAAGAAAATGCTTTCATACAAACTTGGACAGGCAAAAGCACTGACGCATCTGGACGGGACGGCTCCGCGGGAGTCGGGGATCGCGGTCCTGCAGTGCGATGGAAAGACACTGACCGTCACGGCAGTACTGGAGGATTCCGATATTTTCAACACGGCGGAGAAGGAGAACGAGCGGACCTGGACGACGGGCGACGCGCTTGAGTTTTTCTTTCAGCCGGCCGGACGGGAGGACTACTTCGAGTTCCACGTCACGCCGCCGAATGCCCGAACGCTTCAGCTTCACATTCCGAGCGTCGAAAAATTGCGCATCGTGCCGTTTGAGGAGCAGATCTTTGAATCCGGCATGAAGGGACGCGTGGAGGTCCTGGACGGGGAATGGAAGGCGAGGATGGAGATCCCGCTCTCCGCGCTGGGAAACGTCACGCTTGCCGGAAGCCGATTCACCATCTGCCGATACAATTACTGGCAGAATGAAGAGGAACCGGAACTCACGTCGATCACCGATTTCATGCACGGTACGTTCCACAGCCCGAACGAGTGGTTCACGATCGCGGAATGAATGCCGTTTTGGCGGTTTTTTTTGAATTTTGACGCGCAGTCTGGTGAAAAGAAAAATTTTTTGCGATTTTCTCCATTTTTTTGCTTGATTTTTTTGAGAACCGGATTAAAATATGGTTTACGTACAGGTGATGTTTTAAATATTTGTGCCTGAAGCCGTTTTGTTGAGGTTTTTATGAGAACGCAAAAAATAGTTCAGAATGCCGGATTTTGCGCCCTTGTGCTTGGAATTTCCATGTTGTCCCAGCCGCAGACTGCTCATGCGCAGTCGTTTACCTGGAAAAAAGCTGACGGTACAGTCACGGCTTACGATTCCACGGTCCTCACTTCCGCGGGACGTGCTATGGAAAACGGCGGGATCCTGACGATCTACGCTTCCGAAGTTACGACGGATGCGCAATTCAACGGAAACGGCGTCGGTCAGGACGGAACTTTCACCATCCAGTCCGGTACGTCCGGTACGCAGGTCATGATCAAAACCGGCGGAAACTACCGTTTTTGCGATTACGCACACGGTACGTACATTCTGAAAGACCTCTACTTCAAAGACTGCGGCAAACTGAATGACGGCGGAGGCGTTTTTTACCGAAACGATCAGACGCCTTCGACTTTCCGTATGGAAAACGTCACCATCGAAGGTGCACTCGGAAATCAGTCCGCCGCTCTGCGTGCAGCCACCGGCATGACGCTGTCCGGAACGGCAGTTTTTCGCGACAATATCGTCTCTGAAGCCAATGGAGCTGCCGTTCAGGTCGCCTCTGGTTCCATGACGCTGGAAGGGGACGATACGGTCCTGACCTTTACCGGCACGAAAAACAGCAGCGGTGCTGCCGCTTACGATCTGCGCGCCTCGGCTGGGATCACGTTTAACGGTGCCGGAACCTATTCGCTCGACGGCGGAATGATGGCGCAGACGCTCGTCGTCAACGGCGTGAACGTGACTTTAGGAAGCGGCTCCAAGTCAAATTTCTCTCAGACCGCAGCCGTCAAAGCTGGAAAACTAACGCTGAATTCCGCGAATTTCAATGCCGTAAAACTTACCGTCGATGCGGGGGCAGTACTGGACCTTAATGCTGCTGTCACTCTTCCGATGACGGTCAACGGGACGGTGAATGTCGGCGTTTCCGATTTGACGTTCCACAACCTGTTCGGTTCTTCGGATACTGGAGCCAACGCGGTCATTCAGCCGGCCGCGGGGCTTGAAAACGCTTCCGTCACGTTCCAGGCGACTGGCGGCGATTTGACTTTCTACGGGACAGTTACTGGTTTTAAAACCGTAAAAAAGACCGGCGAATCTATCATGTCATTCCGGAAATCGATCGACGCGGACACGTTCATCATCACTGGCGGTACGTTGAACTTTGATTCCGCGACCGATACGATCGCGACGATCGACGCGGATGTTTACGTGAACGGAAGCGGAAGATTGCGCTTTTACGGAAACGCGAAAAGCGGTGTTTCGGTTCTCGGAAACGGTGCGCTTTACGTCGGCGCGGACGGGGGCGAACTGGCACTTGACACGGGCCGCGGATACCTGACGGTCCACTCGGAGGAAGGTGTCCAGAGCGGAAACCTGATCCTCAACGGTTCACGCGGATTCATCGTTGGGGAATCGACGTTCAACGGTTTCTATGAGATCACGCATGGAACGACGCATTTCTCCAACGAATCGCTCTCGAAATCGAAAGGAATCATCCTCAACGGCGGTACGCTTCAGTATGCTGGTGAGATCGCGGCGAACAGAGAACTCACCGCGCCGATCTTCCTTAAAAATTCCAGCGGTGTTCAGTGCGGCTGGAGCGGGACTTTCAGTCTTTCCGGCGCAATTTCCGATTTTGAAGGCGCGGACCTGACCGGAAAATATCTCACGGTGAACGGAGACAGCGGGTATGTGGATCTCAACGGTTCCGTCAACACGAAAGCGATCTTCCGGCTCAACGACAATGCGCGGACCAACGGCGCGAATGACCTGACGTTCGGCGGTCTGCAGAATGGTTCCGGAAAGACCTTCACGACGACGGCATCGTCCGACACCGGGAAGAAACTGATCCTCAACGTCGCGCCGTCCACTGTGCCCGTCTATTCCGGAACGCTTTCCGGAAATCTGAATCTCGTGAAGGAAGGGGACGGCACGCAGACTTTCCAGACGGTCGGAGTCGGTACGGAATCTGCACCGCTGGCCAGCGTCACGGTAAATGACGGAACGCTCAAAATGAACGCAGTCCCGCTCTACGCGAAAAATCTGACGGTCGGTGAGGGCGGAACGCTCGCTTTTGCAGCCGGATCCCATCTTCTGGACGCAGATTCGGTCAACATTCAGGGGGGGATCGACGTCATCCTGGACGCGAACGGAAACACCACGAAACTGAATGTTTCGACGGATGCCGCGAACTTTACGGCAGATCTTGAGAATGGGATCTTCAATCTCGTGCCTGCGGAAAATTACAAGTTTGAGCAGTTCGTAACGTACCAGATCGCGGAAGTTTTTCCGAATTTCGGTGCCGAATACGATTACGATGCACTTTTGAGTGCGAATTTCCGTGATGCGTGGGAGCTTTCCTACGCAAACGGCGGACTTTTCCTTTCGATGGACAATAATGCGGTGCCGGAACCGGGGACCTGGACGCTTTTGGTCCTGGGGATCCTGGGGATCGGGATGCTGTACCGTCGAAAGAGGGAGACCGTCTGAGGTATCCTGCTGTTTTCCAGCGAAAATCAACTTTTTTGACGGAGTATCCGGGAATGATTTCGAATACTCCGTCCATTTTTGGGGATCTTTTCATTTCAGGAAAGGAAAATCATGAAAACCGTGCGTTCGATCGGGATCGCAGTGCTTCTTTTGCTGCTTTTTGCTGCGGTCTCTCTTCTTTGGTTCAAGACCGGGTCATTTGAATATCGCGGCAGCCAGATCCACGATTTTGCCATTGATGCTCCGCTTTCGCAGGTCTGCAAGCGGGCCATGAATCTAAAGGAACTTCCACAGGCAGAGACGGATGAAAACGCGCCGAAACTGGATTTTGCGAAAGCTGCCAAACAGTTCTTGGCCGGTGAGCCGATCGATTACGAGTATCTGCATCCGGAACTCGGGCTTTTGAAATTGAAACTGAACATTACGTTTGAAATGGCAGATGGTATTCAAATTAAGGGGGAATCCGTCTCGATCGAGCCGAAAGAGATACGGAAAATGGGAATGACGCTCGCGGAGCTTGAGAAGATCGAGTTTTCTTTGGCTATCATTCCGAAAGACACAGAACCACAGCTTGGGCTTTTTTCCGTCATTCCCAAGACTGGGACGACGGTCATTCGCGTCAAGAGTTCGACGCAATTGAAAGTCCGATGCCGTGAAATGAAATTCGTCCGCACGATCGTGGATGGACAGGTCGCGAAGAATCAGGAACGCATGATCGAGGAGATCCGGACGTTTATCGACGCGAATTTGATGAAAGATCCCGAAGGAATGGAAGAACTGGAATCGGAAATGTCGCCAGAAACTGCGTCAGACGGCGCACTTCCCGGAGGCCGTTTTCTGGAACGTGCTGCGGGATTCCTGAGGAAAAAAGATTCCAAACCGGAACCTCTTGCTGCGGAAGAACCGAAGACTGTTGAGGGGGGCAGTGAAGAGGCCGACGGCGAAGAACGCGGGGAGAACGGCTCGGAAGAAGATATCGATCTGGATATTCTGGATGAATTCTGATTTGGCGAGAGGATCTCCCGACTCCTTTTTTCAAAAAATCGGCTTCACGAAAAAACCGCAGTGCGTTTCGGCATCTGCGGTTCTGGTTTTTAATGTCCGCGGTTTCTGGTTGGCCGTATGGAGACCGGTTTAGAAATCAGCGTTTCCTGGGGTGCGCGGGAACGGGATGACGTCGCGGACGTTCGTCATTCCGGTCACGTACATGATAATGCGTTCCAAACCGAGTCCAAAACCGCTGTGCGGGACCGTTCCGAAACGGCGCAGATCCATGTACCACCAGTAGTCTTTCGGATCCAGATTCATCTCGATCATGCGTTTTTCAAGCACTTCCGGACGATATTCGCGTTCGCTTCCTCCGATGATCTCACCAACGCCCGGCACGAGAACGTCCATTGCGCGGACCGTTTTGTCGTCATCGTTCAGGCGCATATAGAAAGCCTTGATCCCTTTCGGATAATTGTACACGATGACCGGTGCTTTGAAATGTTTTTCCGTCAGGTAGCGTTCATGCTCGCTCTGAAGGTCCATCCCCCACTGCACGCGGTACTCGAATTTCTGGCCGTTTGCGGCGGCTTTTTCGAGGATCTCGATCGCTTCCGTGTAGGAACATCGCTGGAAGGTACTCTCGAGCAGGGCATTCAGACGGTCGAGAAGTTGATGCGTTTCGTCGATGCGGTCGTTGAAGAACTTCATGTCTTCCGGGCAGTCTTCCAAAACGGATTTCACGATGAACTTCAGGAACTTTTCGACCAGCTCCATATTGTCCTCGAGCAGGTAAAATGCCATTTCCGGCTCGATCATCCAGAATTCAGCAAGATGACGCGGCGTGTTGGAATTCTCCGCTCGGAATGTTGGTCCGAATGTGTAGACCTTACCGAATGCGTGCGCGTAATTTTCCACCGCAAGCTGTCCCGAGACCGTCAGTGAAGTCTTTTTGCCGAAGAAATCCTGCGAATAGTCGATCTTCCCTTCTTTTGTGCGAGGCAGAGCATCCAGATCCATCGTCGTGACTTGGAACATTTCGCCGGCGCCTTCGCAGTCACTGCTGGTGATCAGCGGCGTGTGAACGTAAATGAATCCCTCGTTCTGAAAAAACTGATGGATCGCGTAACTGATCCGGTTTCGGACGCGGAAAACCGCGTTGAATGAGTTCGTACGGGGACGCAGGTGCGCGATGGTGCGCAGGTATTCGAACGTCGCGCGTTTTTTCTGGATCGGGTAATCTTCTGCCGCGTATCCGTAGATCTCGATCGCCTGTGCCTGAACTTCCGTCGGCTGTTTGCTTCCGGGAGACTGAACGACAGTGCCCGTCACTGCAATGCTGCTTCCAGAAGTGAGTTTTTTTACGCTTTCATAATTTTCGAGCGAATCTGGCGCGACGATCTGAATATTCCCGAAACAGGAACCATCATTTAGTTCGATGAAGCAGAATGCTTTTTGGTCGCGGCACGTGCGGACCCACCCTTGAAGAAAGACTTCCTTACCGATCGCGTCAGCCTGACGCACTGCCTTGACGCTCATTTTTTCTGCCATGAGGACACTCCGATTGAGAACGAAACTGAAAAAACAAAAAATCGGTCCTGAACAGAGTGTTTTTACTCTCAAAAAGGACCGATCTCAATTTTATCCCAAATTCAGAAAAGCGCAAGGTCCATCCCCCTGGAATTCCCGGATTTTTTTGCGATTTCTGCGATTTTTTGCCGTTTTTTTGCCGATTTTTTTTATTTTGTCTTCCTGCTGCCTTTCAGACTCCAAAGAGCCGTAGTGCCGAACAGAAGAAGGAGGAGAGCGGACGGTTCCGGAACGGAAGAGCCGCCGTTTCCGGTTCCTGGAATTTCTCCCGGAAGAAGATCGGCGGTGTCTGTCACCAGATCTCCCATTCGGAAAGTCGCGTACAGGGAATCAAGATAGAATTCCGTACTGTTCTCTTCGCTCTCGGCCAAGTCAAACATATCGTAAATGTCCAGCGTCCATTCCCCTTCGGCCTCTTCTCCCCAGAAGGCATTGGAGGAGAACGTCCAGTACACGCCGTCTTCCGTAAGATCCAAGCCTTCGGAACTTTCCTGCGCAAATGCGAGGATGCTGGAGGTCGAACGCCCGTCTTCGGCAGTGTGAGTCAAAACGAACTCCAGAGCTCCGAGCGTTCCGGACATTCCGACGGTGAGGCTGACTTCTTCCAGTGACTGGAAGGTGACGCCCTGGATGAGGGCCTCATCAATGGAAAAAGAACGGGAAAGGAGCTGCGTGCCGCTGTCGACGCGGACCTGTTGACCATCGATGACGACGTACGCATCGCCAACGGAGACGGTTTCCGCTGCTATCCCGACTGCAAGATCCTGTACCGCCATGGAGACCGAAGAAACGGGGGTCGAAAGGGGGCTGGCCGTGGCTGAAAAACCGGAATAGGACGAAGTGGAAGTCTCTACCGTACTGAAGGTCGTCAACTGTACGGAGGCAGAGGCGGTCACGTCACATGAGGCGGCGGACGAGGAATTTCCGAATGCGAGGCCGGAAACGTAGCAAGCAATGTCCTCCGTGGAGTAGGAAAGGTCGGACAAATCGGTAAGATCGACAGTCAGGATCGACTGTTCTGTCAGCGTAACACCCTGCTGGATCATCTCGCACATTCCGGCTGCGTCGATGAGACCGAATCCGTAGGAATGCGAGAAGGAATTTCCCGCCATGTTCGTGACCCATGCGGAACGTGCGTCGTGGGACGTGAGCGTAGTTCCGTCAGAAACGGCCCAGCCGATATTTTCTGCTTCGGAATCCACTTTCACTGCGGTCGCGGCGATCAGGTGTTTTGCCAGTCGGCTGTTCATGGTGAGTCCAGCTTCTTCAGCGGCTTCGGCGGCAAGCGCGACGGCTCCGGCAGCCAGAGGGCACGAAAAAGATGTTCCGCTGACTGTCGCGGTCGTGTCCGTTCCGGAATCAAAATCGTAACTGCTCGTCGTGATGCTGGTCCCCGGGGCGCACGTGAGGATACAGGCTCCGTAATTGGAGAAGGACGCGTATTTGGTCCCCTCGCTGTTGAGAGCCGCGACTGTGATCGTCTGCGGTGCCGCCTGAAATGCTATTTTGTTGGCATCCTGACTATTATACTGTGTGATCTGCCCGTTCGTTTTTCCGATATTTGAGGCCCTCTGATTTCCTGCCGAGTACAAAATGACCGTGTTTGCGTCTTCGGCTTCCTCGAACGCTTCGTAGAAGTTCATTTGGGAGACCGTGTTTTCGCTCAGCCATACAGTTTTGCCGTTTTCGGCAGTGAGGTAGAAGAAACCGGAACCGAACTCATCGGCAAGGGGATCGGAGAAACCGCACAATCCGGAGTAACCGGCATTGCTTCCGTAGCTATTGGAGATGATCTGCGCTCCTTTTTCGACGGCCGTCCGAATGTTCGTCGGGATCGTAATGGTGCTCAGATCCGTTTTGATCACCGTTAATGTCACATCATTCGCGGCCTGAACGAGACTGCCGACCGTTCTGGTCCCGTGAGATTCCGACGCAGAGGATGGTTCTGCTCCGTCGATCGTTGAAATGATGAGTTCAACGGCATCGTAGTCTCCATCGGCACGTCCCTGAACTTTGAATGAGGAATTGGTCTGTGTCAGACTTGTTTGAATATTGTCCTTGAACCAAGTGTGGGCGTGGATCGCATCATCGATGACTGCGGCATTCACGCCAAGGCCGGAGTAGTCTGTGACCTGATCGACATTCATGAGTTTCAGCCAGCGCGTCTCGGAAGCTGCTGGTAATGAGACCGTTTCTGCGCAGATCTGTTCCGGAATACAGTAGGAAAAAAGAAAGAACAGAAGAGAAAAAAAAGTCGCAAATGTGGACCGGAATGAATTTTCGTTCTGAACTTGAAAATCGTTCATAAGCACCTCTAAGTCAAATGAAAATGGTTTCAGGTTTTGGCTGGTACTGAAATTCATGAGACAGGGGCATGGACATGAACTCGCGGTATCTTCCTAACTTAAAAAACGGTAATTTCAAAAAATTTGTTCATTCAAAAGTGTGGGAATTGAAAAAATATAGAAATTGGGGACCGCTCTGGTTCGGGTCGTAATAATTATATTAGAAAATTATTTTAAAAGCAAAATCAGCTTTGAATGGAAATTGAGTTAAATACAGGGGTTAAAGATTGAAAAGGGAACACACACTCCGGGTGGAAGAGTATTCCCGGAGTGTGTATTTTACGTTTTAGTTAAGATTTTGCGTTTGCTCCGCCGCATCGACCTGTCCGACCGAATTGAGGTAGGAGAGAGCCTGCTGGTCTCCCTGTTCGGCCGCTTTGAGAGCCAGCTGAATGGCGACGTCGCGGTTCTCTTTGACGTAAATTCCCATTTCGTAAAGCCTAGAAAGTTCCGTCAACGCGTAAATGTAGTTCTGTTTGACCGCCATGGTATAGTAGGCGACCATGATCTTTTCATCCATCTTCACGCCGTGCCCGTCACAGTATATTTCTCCCATGAGATACTGTGCCTGTGCATCCCCGGCTTTCGCTGCGGCTGCGATCTGCTTCAGGAGAGCGGGGCCGTTTTCGAACGAAAGAGAATTCTTGGTGCAGTAGTCCATGAAGACCAATGCCGTACGTTCGTTCATCGCACCGGCTTTTTGGAAGAGTTTTCGGGTGACGTCTTCTTTGGAAACGATCCCGCTCCCGAAAAGCGATGAAAATGCGAGCTGCGTGTATGCCGGAGCATAATTCTGTTTCGCGGCTTTCTGAAGCAGTTCGATCGCACGTTTGGGGTCCTGCGCGGTCCCGCGTCCGTTTCGACAGCAGATCGCCAGAAGAGTGAGAGCTTCCGGATCATTCTGCGCCGCCGCTTTTTCTAAGAATTCGACTCCGCGTTCCGGTGTGAGTTCATGATTCACTCCGATGCAGTAGTACATTCCAAGGAGAGTCTGTGCGCCTGCGTAATTTTCTGCGGCAGATTTTTCTGCCCAGAATTTGAATTTCTGATAGTTTTTGGGAATGATGCCGTCTCCATGATAGAAAACGGACGCGATCTCGCACGCCTCTTCCGGTGAGACTTTCAGCTCTTTCAGGGCTTCCGCCACATCTTTCGCGCCGTTCATCGACGCAACTTCCAGCCAGACGACTCCAGCGGCAGTCTCTTTCTGCTCAACGAGAGCTGCTCCCAGTGTCAGCTGTGCATCCAGATCTCCCTCCGATGCCGCAGCCATGAGGAGCTGGATCCCCTGGTTCATTTCGGGAGTTCCAGGTTTTGCCGTTGCGATGTAGTGAGATCCCAGTGCAACGAATGCCGGATAGTATTCCTGCGCGACAGCCTTTTTCATCCAGGGAAGCGCTTCCGACATTTTGTTCTGCTCGGCCAGCATGCTTGCATACTCGTACTGTGCTTCCGCAAAACCTCCGTTCGCGGCGCTCAGAATGAGTTTGGTCCCTAGTTCCTCATTTTTTTTGATTCCGCGGCCTTCCATGCAGTAAATGCCAAGCATGTACTGCGCTTGGTAATTTTTCTGCTTTGCCGCAAGCTGGAACCATTTGATCGCATCCGCATCGCTTTGTTTCAGGCCGCCTTCACCCATGAAATAGTACATTCCCAAGGAAAGCTGTGATTCCGCATCTCCCTGTTCTGCGGCAGCACGCAGCTGCGCGATGTTCACGGTACTCTGCGGCGCATTCTGGGCCGAAGCCTGAAGTACCATGCCCCCTGCACAGATCAATCCGGCAGCCAGTGCCCTAAAAAGCCGATTTCGTAAAAAATAGCTCATGAATTTCCTCTTCATAAAAAGATTTTCCTGGATTTGTCCCGGTGAGCATACATTTCCGCTGCGTGAGCCGGTCCACGGAGTGCTTTTTGGGCTCCGCGGCCAAATCTCTGTCTTTTTCTTTATCGTCTCAACCAGATGAAAAGTCTACGATAAAATCCGTTTTCTGCGAAATTTGGAGAAAATGAGAAAAAAGAGTTCAATATTTTAGTGATTTTTCGGCAGCTGCGTACCGGTTCACATTATATTATTTGTGCCGCTGAGAACATGGAAAAAACAAACTGAAAGACTGTGATCTTTGATGTGAAAACATGAAAAGATGCAAGATCCGCAATGGACCTTTTAAATAGAATCTGTATTGAAATATCTCCTTTCTTCTAAAAAAATCAATTTTCGTTATGCCATTCCATTCCTGATCGCCCAGACTGCCGCTTCGGTTCGGGCGTGAACTCCCAGTTTCCGGAAAATATGCTGAATGTGTTCTTTTACTGTTTCCGCACTGACATTCAGATGGACTGCGATCTCTTTGTTGCTTTTCCCCTGCACGATGCAGCGGAGGACTTGCTCTTCTCGGTGCGTCAGTTTCTGACGCTGTTCCTGAAATTGAGGATCCGCCTGCATCTTCAGCACCTGATTCCAGGCCGGATTGCTGGAAGTTCCTGTTCCATAGTAGACGTTCTGGATCAGGAGAACGAGATCCATTGCTGCGATGTTCTCTAAAACGTAATCCTTTACCCCAAGTTCCGCAGCCTGACAGATATGGTAGGGATCATTCGCGGATGTCAGCACGATCACTTTCGTTCCCGGAAACTGCCTGCGGAATTTACGGAGAAAATCCACACCGTCAAATGAGGCGGCTTGAATGTTCAGGAGCAAAATGTCCGGATGCCGATCCGTCATGAACCGAAAAGCCTCCTCCGCCGAAGCGGCAGATCCGATCAGGTGAAGTACCGAATCTGCCAAAAGAGAACGGATCCCGGCACGCGTGATGTCTCGGTCGTCTACGTGTAAAAGTCGGATCTCCATGGCGTTTTTCCTCAAATGCAGTGTCTCTTGATGTCCATTGGGGGCCTTTACTCGATCGTGCCGAATGCGAGCCTTTGCTCCTGACGCTCATATTCGAGGATCGCTTCGATGACTGGCGTCATGTTGCCGGCCAGTACGCTGTCCAATTTGTAAAGCGTGAAATTGATCCGGTGGTCAGTGACGCGGTTTTCCGGGAAATTGTACGTGCGGATGCGCTGACTTCGGTCTCCGGATCCCACTTTTGTCTTGCGGTCTTCAGAACGCTTCGCCATTTCGATCTCGCGATAATGGTCGTAAAGACGCGATTTGAGGACCTTTAGCGCTTTCGCCAGGTTTTTGTGCTGGCTCTTTTCGTCCTGACACTGAACGACGATCCCCGTTTCTAAGTGTGTGAGACGAACTGCCGACTCCGTCTTGTTTACGTGCTGCCCTCCCGGTCCGCTCGCACAGAAACGATCCAGACGGTAGTCTTCTTCCTTCAGCTCGATCTCCACTTCTTCCGGTTCCGGCATCACGGCAACGGTTGCTGCTGAGGTCTGGATCCTCCCCTTCGTTTCCGTTTCCGGGACACGCTGGACACGGTGTCCGCCGCTCTCGTACTGAAGTTCACGGAAAACGCCTTCCCCTTCGATCTCCAGAATGATCTCCTTGAACCCGCCGAGTTCCGTCGCGTTCATGTCCATGATCTCGACCTTCCAGCCCTTCTTTTCGCAGTAGTGCTTGTACATATTGAAAAGATCGCGGGCAAAAAGCGCCGCTTCGTCGCCGCCGGTCCCTGCACGGATCTCGAGCATCACGCGCGTGCGGTTCGCATCCTCGCCGCCGATAGTCAAGTCCAGAAGCTCTTCCCAGAGTTTCTCGCGGTTTTCTTTCAGTTCCGGAAGTTCCATCTCCGCCAGTTCCCGCATCTCGGCGTCCGAACCGCTGATCATCTCATTCGCTTCCGCGATCTGCGCATTGAGTGTCTTAAAACGGCGATAGCACGTCGCCAGCTTCGCGATCGATCCGTGCTCGCGGACCACGTCTACCAGTTTTGCAGAGTCCTGCAAAACTTCCGGGTCCACCATCAGGCGTTCCAGCTCCTCAAAACGGGACAGCTTGGTCTCCAACATTTCGTGCATGACAAGATCCTCTTCCGAACTGCGGCCGATGAACGTGCCGCCAATGTGCCGTGAATGTGCAGTAGATCATACTGCGGCTCGCGAACTTCTTTACTTTTACGGGAATATACCGATCCGGAAACGTTCAGTGAAAAACGGTTCGTACAAACCGGTACATAAAAAAAGGCGCAATTTCTCTAGAAAAGAGTCACTGCGCCAACGAAAAAACGTTTTATTTTTTCTTGGGGTCCTGCAGACTGGCATAACCGCCCTGCGGGATCTTCGCCCGGAATTTTTCAATACGTCCCGCGGTATCGACGTACTTCAGACGTCCCGTGTAAAACGGATGGCACGCACTGCAAATGTCGATCTTCAGTTCCGGTTTGGTGCTGCGCGTCATGAACGTGTTGCCGCAACCGCAGGTCACTTTCGTTTCGACGTAATTCGGATGAATTTTTTCTTTCATTTCTTCGGTTCCCTAAAAAAGAAAATGTCTGTGAATAATTTTCGTTGAATTTTAGCAGATAGTTGAGTTTTTCGCAAGGGGGGGGAGGGGAAAATATTGAAAATTTCACAAATTTTTATGCTTTTCTCTCAAAATCTTCGGCATAATTACGTTTAAGGAGCATTTTTTCAGCTCAGACGGCAGGAGCGCAGCAATTCTGCTGCTAAAATCCAGAGAAGTTTGCCGAGAGGGAAGACGGAAAGCTCAAAAAGATGCGGGATCCATAAAAACTTTTCGTCTGTTTTGGTATTTTCTGTGTTTGCTGGTTTGCTGTGAAATTCGTGTCTGGAGTTTTCTTCTTTGGGGGGCGTCTTCTTCTGAAACGCTCACTCTGTTCCAGTTTTGTTTCTGTTTTATCTCGTTTTGTTGCCATTTATTTCCATTTTAAAATGGTTCGTACGCAAAAAATGTCGAAAATCGGAATAAGATGCACTTTTTTGGATTTTTTTCAGTTTTTTTAGGGGGTTTCCGATTGACTTTAAATCACAGTGAGATAAAATAGGAGAAATATTTTTGATTTGCAGACTGATCAGGGAGCCGAGTTGGCTTCGAGATCCAAATCATGCCGTTTTTCGTTATTTTGTGAAAACGCCAATGAGATCTCGCTCTGTTTCCTGCCTTTGGCGTGAAAAGTGAATAATTGGCGGAAATGGACTGCAGTTAAAATATTGGTGAGAAAATTTTTTGATTTTTCCTTTTTTCCATTTTCCGAGAAAACCCCGGGATGGTCGGCAAAAAAGACGTCAGGGGTTTAAGAGCGTGCGTCTTCTGTTTTCGACAGAGACGGAAGTTTAGACGGAGAACAGGAAAATTTCCTTTAGCCTGTGCCTTTTGCCGGGCGTTTTATTCATTGATCAGATCAAGTTCATCATGACACAGAAAAAAACTAACTATTGGGACCAGATCTTCACGACTCAAAATCAGGATCAGGAAGAGACTGTTGCGGAAAATGAAGACAGTTCCCCCCTTGATTTCCATCCCGCTTCGGCATCTCAGGAGCAGGAACGGCATGTGCGCGAGATCCTTTTTTCCGAAGATCCGGAGCCGCCGCATGATCTTACAGAGGCTGCCGTGAATGCAGACGCTGCTCAGGAAATGGAGCGAACTGCCGTTTCGCCCGCCGTTTCTCAGACGGCTGGAACGGAATTTGGCGAAGACGCGCAGGAGGCTGCTGAAAACGGAGATGAGGATGATTTCTTTGGCTGGACCCTTTCGACGAAAACGTACACGCATTTGTCGCTGGAAGGCAGAGAGCCGGAGGTGACGGAGGAGTTGGCCTCAGAAGAATGCGAAGTTGAGACGGTCGAGGGGGGCGGTTCTGTCTGTGAGACGGCCATTGCGGCAGAAGCTGACGATGCTGCGCTGACCGAGGAAGATGTGGATGCAGGTGTATTGGCGGCGGAAGCAGAATGTGCTGCTCCCGCGGATGCGGATGCTGCGGATGAAACGTCTGTGCCGATCCTTTCTGAAGACGGTTTTCTTTCCCGTGTGCTGGACCGTTACGAGCGTCCAGTGAACAGCGGGTTCGGTTTTGGACTTCTCGATGATGAAGAGGACGACGCTGACGCCAGTACGGCTGCTGAGGCTGCTGAGGCTGCTGACGATTTCTTTGCCGCGATCTCGGAGAATTCGGGTGAAGAGAGCGCATCGGAAGAATTGGACGAATGCGAAGAGTCTGCTGACGCTGATCTTCTGAAAAAACCGGATGGATTGGATCCGTGGGCTAGTCTTGCCTTTGATCTTGGGATCCCCGTCACGCTTCCGGAAAAGAATACTAAAAAAGAGACGCCTGCCGCGTTTGCCGAGCCTGCTCGGAAAGATGGCGGAACTGTTGAAACGAAGGCGTCTGCGGATTTCCATATCGTGGATCTGGAAGATGATGATTTTGTTTCGTCGGCGGATGTTTTTGACGAACCGAAAGTGCAGGAGGAAAAGAAGGAGACTTCCCGCCGTTCGCGCCGCGAGCGCAGTCGTCGAAATGTGGAAGAGTTTCAGGCTCCGCAGTTGGAAGCCAACGCGGGTCCTCTGTCAGAGGAAACGGACGAAGCTGTTGCCGTACCGCCCCGAAGCCGCCGTCGCCGTCGTTCTGGTGTTGTGGAGACGGTTGCAATTGAGGAAAAGTCGGCAGCCATTGGCGGGATCATGGCTGGTGTCGTTGCCAGTAAAATGCAGGAGACGGAAAAAGGTTCCCGCAGGAGTGGAAGAAAAAATCGTACAGAAGAGGAGACTATTTCTGCACCTGCTCGCCGTGAGAGAGCTCGCAGAACTCGTCGTCCGATTGCTGACGAAATGCCGGAGATGGAAGAGTCGCATGCCGGCGAAATGGAATTCATTTTCCAAATGGACGAACCTGAACCGGTTTTTGAAGAGGAACGTGAGGTCCCGAACGGTGCACGTTCTCGCCGCCGCCGTCGTTCGCAGCGTGAAAAGATGGAACGCGGCCGTTTGACGGAGAGTACCGAGGATGCCGTCATGTTTGAAGAAGAAATGGACGAATTGCCTGTGGTTCCGAAGAAACGCTCTCGACGTGATGTGAGGGCTCGTTTTGAGCAGGTCGAAGACGATTTCCAGGAAAGCGCATGGAATGGATCGTTCATGGAGGAAGATGAGGATGAAGAAGACGAACGTGTTTCGCGTTCCCGCCGTTCTCGTCGTTCCCGCCGTACCGCTCCAGAACGTGAGACGGCTCGGTATCGTGGTTTTGAGGAAGACGACGAGCATTATCCGGCTGACGATGAAGAGCATGTTTTCACGGAAGTACGCGATGAAGCAGACGATGACGATGATGTGTGGGAAACCGATTTCTCGCAGCACGATGTGCCGGGATGGCGTTACACGATCGATTTCATCGTCAACACGAACCTGAAAGCGCGCCGCCGTGAACCGTCCAGCCTAGCTGGAAGTATCAACCGGATGGCGAAACGCGGAGGAAAACGTAAGTAGTTTTCGTTTATCGGCTTGTACCGTGTGTGATTTTACCGGACGTTCCGTTTCTGTGTGAGATGGAGCGTCCGGTTTTTTGCGTTTCACTAATGATGATGGTATCTAAGTGATGGATAGAATGAGTGGGAAAGCTCTTTTCGCGGCGAAAATCGTGATGCATGTGATCGAGCTGCCGCTCAGCTGGATAGACCATAAAAAAAGGAAGGTCCCGCAATGGAACCCTCCCTTTCATGATTTAGGGATCTTGCGATCCTGAACTATTTGGCTTCTTCAAGAGAAACGATACCGCAGTCGATGAACTGTCCGCCCTTGGTCTGACGGCAGTGGATCGCGATCGTGTTTTTGCCGGCTTTGAAGGCTTTCATGGCTTCTGCCGGGAGTTCGTAGGTCGTATATTCCGCCGTGTAGCCCTTCGTTTCGAGGACTTTCACGCCGTTGACGTAAACCGTCGCGTCTTCGTCATGGTAGAGTTTCAGAGCGAACTCTTTGCCCGCAACATCGCCAAGTTCGAACGTGCGGCGGACCCAGATCTCCGGGGTCTTCCATTCGGTTTCGACCGTGACGTTCGGCGGGAAATTGGCTCCGAGATTCTTGCCGACTTTCCAGGCGGAAGCGTCAAAATCGCAGTTCATCCAGTTTTCTGCCGGAGCATCCGTCGTGTAGGACCATTCCTGACCACACTTCACGACTTCTTTTTCGACCGGAATCGGTTTGTAGAGACGTGAGTTGATCTTCGCGACGTTTTCCCAGCCCATCTTGTCGACTTTGCGGTCGTAGCTCATCAGACCGTTGACTTCGATCTCAACGTCAGTCGTCTGCGTGTATACGGCAGCGGAGAGACCTTTGTCGATCAGCTTGCGCAGCGCAACGATCAGGTTCTGGTACTTCGCGCGGAGACCTTCCGTATCGGCGAAGGAGACGTAGCCCCAGTTGCCCTGCTTTTTCCACGCATTGTCCGGGCACGGCAGACCAAGCCCACCGAATTCGCCGAGGACGGTTGCGCGGTTTTCTTCCGGCGGGAACATGCCCGGGCCGGGATAGCGGTGCATGTCGTGAACGTCGCCGCAGCCGCGGTCGCTCCATCCGCTCGGACCGTCGACCAGGCGCGTCGGGTCTTTCGCTTTCGTCCAATCAAGGACCGTCTGAGTGTCGAACTGACCCCAGCCTTCGTTGAACGGGACCCACATCACGATGGACGGAGAGTTCTGGAGGGTATCCATGATCTCGCTCCATTCGCGGTAGTAGTTTTCCGTCGATTCTTTCGAGCGGACGATGTCCGGGTCGCGCGGGGAAATATGACGGTCGCCGTTCGGCATGTCCTGCCAGACGAGGAGCCCCATTTTGTCGCAGTGGTAGTAGAAACGGCGCGGCTCGACTTTCACGTGTTTGCGCAGCATGTTGAAGCCCATCTTCTGCGTCATGACCAAGTCGTATTTGAGCGCTTCGTCTGTCGGGGAGGCGTAAAGACCGTCCGGCCACCATCCCTGATCGAGCGGACCGTACTGGAAGATGAATTTGCCGTTGATCATCATGCGGGTGATTCCGTCCGCGGTCTTGCCGAGCGTCGAGGTACGCATACCGAGGTAGCTTTCCACGGAGTCGACCGTGCGCTGATTGACGGAGAGGCGGTATTTCACCGTGTAGAGGAACGGGGATTCGGGAGACCAGTATTTGACGTTCTTCACTTTGCCCGCCATGCGGAATTTGCCGTCTTTGACCATCGCGCCGCCGGAGTAGAGCGTGACGCCGGTTTCCGGATCGATGACGTCGGCTTCCACGAAAACGGTCGCTTTCGGATCGGCGATCTTCGCGGTACCCTGAATGACCATGTTTCCGTCATTGCACGGAACGAGTTTGCCGTCGACGACTTTCGCGGCGTAACCTGCGCAGTTCAGAAGCTGACCCTGTTTCGCGACTGGTTCCATCCAGACGGTGGCCCACATACCGGTGACCGGCGTGTACCAGATGCCGTGGGGGTTGGTGACCTGCTTGCCGCGGGGCTGCCAGTGATCGCTGGTCGGGTCGAAAACGATGACTTCGATCTCTTGCTCGCCTTCGGGTTTCAGGGCGCTGGTGATGTCGAAGCTGAACGGAGCATAACCGCCGATGTGCGTTCCGACATGCTTGCCGTTGACGTTAACGTCGGTTTTCCAGTCGCACGCTTCAAAGTTGAGGACGACGTTCTTGTCTTTCCAGTCGGCCGGAATGGTGACGGTACGGCGGTAGACGAGCAGATTGTCTTTTCCGACTTCACGCTTGACGCCGGAGAGCGCAGATTCGACCGGGTACGGCACAAGGATCTTTCCGTCCCATTTCTGAACGTGTTCGCCAGCCTTGATGATGGCGTAGTCCCACAGACCGTTGAGGTTCACCCAGTCTTTACGGACGAATTGGGGACGGGGATACTCGGGGTGTGCGTTTTCGGGAGAGACCTGTTCAGCCCAGGGGGAAAGGATCGGATTTTCCTGGATCTTCCACTCGGCGGCGCTGCACAGGACGGCAGGAATGCTCAGAAGCGCGAAAAGCGCCGGGAGCAAGGCGAGTTTTTTTGTCATGTTGACTCCTTTTTTTTTAAAAAAACAAACTTTTGCATTTTATCGCAAAAACGTTTCATTTACACTATAGCATAAAACTCCTGCATTTTCAAGTACTCCCCCCGCGCAGAATGAAAATTTTTTGCGGGGAAATGAAAAAAAGGAGATTTTAGGTGTGTGATTCTGATACATTTTATGGATAGAGAGAACTCAGGGCTATGATTTCTGCGGTTTTCCACCATCCGTAAGTCTGCCAGTTTTTTCTTCTAGTCTACTTGGTCTTCCTTCGGTTTTACCATTCGCCAGCAGCGGTGGATCCTTTTGTTGCGGAAGTCTTCCGGAACGGTCCGATTGGAGATCTCGCGAATGCTGACGCCGTGTATTTCCGACTCATTCAGCCTGAAACGCCGATTATTGTTCGAGAAATAGATGACGCCGCCCGGTGAAAGGTGCTGGATCAGGAGGTCCAGCATTTCGGCATGGTCGCGCTGCACGTCCCAGTCATCGAGATCCTTGCTGTTCGAGAACGTGGGCGGGTCAAGGATGACCAGGTCGAAAAACTCGTCGTCGTAGAGTGCTTCCAGAAACCGGAAAACGTCACTGCGGACGTATTCGTACTGTGAGCCGCGGAATCCATTCAGTTCCATGTTGTCCTGCGCCCAGTCCAGATACGTATTGGAAAGGTCCACAGTCGTGACGGTCTCAGCCCCGCCGGCAGCCGCGTAAACACTGAAGGAACCGGTGTACGAGAAGAGATTCAGGACTCGTTTCCCGGCAGCTTCATTGCGCACCATTCTTCGTGTGACCCGGTGGTCGAGAAACAGACCGGTATCGAGATAGTCGGAGAGGTTCACGAAGAATTTCAGTCCGCCTTCGTGTGCTTCGATGACGAAATGCTTCGTGTCCCAGCGCTCGTATTGAGATGTGCCGCTCTGTCGTTTACGGCGTTTGAGAAAGATCTTTTCCCGCGGAACGTCCAGGACCTTTCCTGCGATGCCCGCCATCAGCTCCATCCATTCCGACTGCTGCGCCCCGGTCCGGTCATGCGGACGGTCGTATTCTGCAATGTGGAGGCAGTCTTCGTAGCGGTCGATCGCCAGAGGGATCTCCGGAATGTCGCGGTCGTAGAGGCGGAAACACGTGATCCCGCGTTTCGTCGGCCAGCGTCGGTAGTGGTGCGCGAGTTTTTCGAGACGCCGTTCAAAATCCTGCGCGGAATGCTTCACCGAATCGCTCAGACCACCGAATGCTGCGCGGTAGGGACGCGGAGACTGGGCGTTTTCTTTCGGGGTGTCAGGTCCTTCCTGGGGTTCAGGTACAGAAACGTCGGCGGTTTCCGCGGCGTTTCTGTCTTTCGTTTTTGGAGGACGTGGGCCAAAGAACTGGAAGTAGGTGCATTCAAGACGTGAATTGTAGATTTTTCGCCGTCGGTCTGCCTGCTGGCCGATGCGTTTTTCGAAATCCGGGAAACCTGTGTAGATGTAGTGCGACCAGGTCGAAAATTGGCGGAGGACGCTGGGGATCGCGGCATAGAGTTCCTGAAGCTCGCGGTATTCGCCGATCCAGTTCCCGTACGGCGGGTTCATGATGGTGCAGCCGTACTCGCCTTCGGGTTCTGATTTGAAGAAATCGCGGCATTGGAAACGGATATCGCCGGAGACACCGGCCATTTCGGCGTGATACTGTGCCATTTCGACGGCGTCGGGATCCAGGTCGCACCCGAAAATCGGAGCGGGGATCGACGGCAGGATCGCGTCGTGTGCGGCTTTACGGACTTCGGTCCAGTCGGAGAAGGGAATGGCGTTCCATGCTTCCGAAACGAAATTTCTCCGGAGTCCCGGTGCGATGTTTCGTCCGATGAGGGCCGCTTCGATCGGAATGGTGCCGCTTCCGCAGAACGGGTCGAGCAGGGGACGTTCTGGATCCCAGTAGCTCAGAAGTACGAGACCAGCCGCCAGAGTTTCGCGTAAAGGCGCCGCGCCGACAAGCTTGCGGTATCCGCGCCGATGGAGGCCTTCGCCGGTCGTGTCGATGGTCAGCGTCGCCCGATCCTTGAGGAGTGAAACTTCGATCGGATATTTGGGGCCGTCTTCCGGAAGATCGGCAGTGTTCCATGCTTTGAGGAGGCGCGTTACGATCGCTTTTTTCACGATACTCTGGCATGCAGGAACACTGGTGAGTTTCGAGCGGACACTGCGTCCGTCAACGGGAAACGCCGCATTTTTCGGCAGCCAGCGTTCCCAGGGGAGTTCTACCGTCCGGTCAAAGAGTTCCCCGAAATCCTCGGCAGGAAATTCTGCCATTCGGATCAGTACGCGGCCTGCACAGCGAAGGTGAATATTTGCCCGGCAGATGTCCCGCACGGAACCGTGAAAGAGAGTCCGTCCGACTTCGATATTTTTTGCGTCGAATCCCATTTCCCGCAATTCGCGCGCTACGACAGATTCGAGTCCCATTACCGAGGTCGCGATGAGTTCTACGGATGATTCAGTTTCGGACATAATAGACTCCGTTTTCAAAAAATACGCAGGGAAACTCCTGTTTTCCCGAAAAATGCCGAGGAACGAAACTCTTGCGAAATGCGGTCACGTTCCTGTCTTCATTATACTCGAAACCGGTTTTTTGTCAATAGACGGACTCGGTACAGACGGAGAAAATCCAAAAGCCTCTTTCAAAAAGTGTGCATTGAGCTTTCGTGGGATCTTGCATCATGAGCGTGCCCCGAAAAACACGGTGACCTCGCAGAGACGTCACGAAAAAAGAAAGAAAGCAGTGAGAGCTCAAACGCCTGCCCCTCTGCGTTCTCCGTGCGCAAAAATGCCGGGAACTCGGTGTTCGCCGAAAGTTACTCGTCTTTCACGTAGTATTTTGTGATGTCGAGTCCTCCGTGAAGTTCATCTTCCAGGATCTTCACGCGGGCCTGCAGATGATCGACGACTCTCTGGAGTTTTACGAGCTGTGCTTCGTCTGATTCCTCATGAACGGGACGCGGTACGACGGGGTAGTTTAGGTGACGCTGGAGGGCATGGAAGAGGTACGTAGGGTCCTTTCGCCGATTCGCCAGCGCGATGCGTCCTTCTTTTTCGCCGAACAGGATCGGTTTGCCGTGCGTTTCGCCATGCACGACCGCATAGTATTCACTTCGCACGAAAATCATTTCCGCGAAATCCAGCAGTCCGAGCTGTCTGCGAAGCAGCATGATCCATTCTGACCACGTGTCGTCAAAGACTGGGTCGCGTGCAACGGCAGTCAGACCATCTTCGTATTTCAGCCGATTTCGGCTCAACGCCTCAAACTGGTAGAGAAACATTCCCTGCGGGATCATTCCCTCCGCACGGCAATGTGCTTCTTTTTCTAGAATCTGGAGGGCGATCAGGTAATCGAATTTTCCATCCTCTCTTTCCGCTTCCCGCATGATGAAAGTTTGGAACGGCGTGAAATAGTGCCCCATCGTCCCCATGGCCTCTGCGATGCTTCCGGTATGTTTGAGCGACGATTCCATGAACTCCAGCGCCATCGGCAATTTCGTCGTCGCAAGCAGCTCGTGCCGAAGCGTACGGAGAAGTTCCTGCGTTGCCGTGGAATTCATCCGTTCCCGAAGCATTTTAAAAAGGTACTCCTGCTCTACGTACTCTTCACGGACCAGCACGGAACTTCGGGGCAGCTGAACGGCCATGGTTTCCTTTTCTCCTCTCTTTATTTTATTTTTCAGTCTCTGTACGCTCCGGGAACTGAACGGCACAGACCGCCATGGAATGCGCGTCGGCAAATTGGAGTACGTCCTCTCTATCCACGAGAATGGAGCGTTTCGCTTCGATCGCAACGACCCGGCCTCCGGCTTTCGCGAATGTTTCGAGTGTCTGCATCCCGATCGTAGGGACGTCAAACCGCATGTCCTGATCGGGTTTCGCGACCTTTACGAGCACCAGCCCTCCTTTTGAACAGAGAGTCCCCGCACGTTCCAGACATCGGTCCGTTCCCTCGATCGCTTCTAGTGCGATGACCGCTCCGTTTGCGATGACGACCGACTGCCCGACGTCAAAACGTCCCAGTTCCCGTGCGACTTCCATTCCGTACCGAATGTCGCGCCACTGCGCCTCGGTGGGCTGTGTGCGGGTCAGGACCCCCTCTTCTGCGAGAAGTTCCGGCACGTAATCCGTCGGAGACCCCATTTTCAGACCGAATTTTTCAAAAAGCCGTACCATTGCGAGCATGAGTGAGTCATCCTTGCAGTCGTTTCGCTGCGTGATAAAGTAAGAGGCAAACGCCCGAAAAGTAGTCCAGTCAGGCAGATGCACGAGAAGTGAAGCCGGCCGAAAAAGCCTCCATTTGAAGTACTTTCCGAGTGTGATAAAATCACGGATACCGTGTTTCCGCATATGGAAAATGATCTTCCCCAGCCGACACATTCCGACCGGCCGGTAAACGTCGCAGATGTCAGAGAGGGCCTTTTTGTCCGCGTGCCCAACGACGCCGAAGCAGTGGACCTCAAATCCCTGCGCCTTCAGTGATTTTGCGACGTAGACCGGATACCGTCCCCAGCCAGCGACCATGCAGATTTTTTTGACTTTCCCAGGATCCGCCATTTCATTTCGTAATCCGTTTCCCAACATTTTCGGTCAGCCTCCTCCGCAGGCAAAAAACCGTTTCATTTTTTCATTTTATCTAATGTTCGCTAAATCCGCAAGTACGCTTTCCTAAAAAATTTTAAAAAAGAGAAAATTTTTCCGCTCCCGGTACTTGCAAATCTTCCCGCGATTTTGTATAATAGTTTACAGATTTACGATCAAATCGAGTCCATTCTCGTTCAGCGTCTTTGGGGAAGCATGTTTTTTCAATTTTCCCGGCTTGGAATGTTGGATAACCACTTGTGAGGAAGGAGGAAGAATTATGTTTGGAGCGATCATTGGAGATATCGTAGGTTCATGCTATGAACGGGTCAACTGTAAAAGCACGAACTTTGAATTTCTTGATCCGCGCAGCCGATTTACGGATGATTCGGTCATGACCGTCGCAACGGCTGACGCACTGTTAAATGGTCTGTCATTCGCGGATACTTATTGGGACTGGGGGAATCGCTACCCGAACGCCGGTTACGGAGGGCGTTTCTTCGGATGGCTCCATTCCCCCGACAAAAAACCGTATTTCAGCTTCGGAAACGGCTCTGCGATGCGGATCTCGCCCGTCGGCTGGGCTTTTGAGACGCTTGAAGAGACGCTCGAGGCAGCCTGCAATTCCGCCTCCGTCACGCATGATCACCCGCACGGGATCGAAGGAGCCGAATCCGCTGCCGCTGCGATTTGGATGGCGCGCAACGGTGAGACGAAAGAAGAGATCTGCAGGTTCGTCGAGGATCGATTCTTCTACGATCTTTCCCGCTCGCTCGATGAGATCCGTCCCGGATACGAGTTTGACGTCACGTGTATGGGGACGATGCCGGTCGTATTTCGGGCGTTCCTTGAGTCGGAAAACTACGTAGATGCTGTGCGTCTTGCCGTTTCCGTCGGCGGAGACAGTGATACGATCGCTTGCATCACGGGCGGGATCGCAGACGCGTATTACCGCGAGATCCCGGAAGAAGTCTGTACCTTCATGCGAACGAAACTTCCGCAGGAAATGCTGGACATCATCGATCAGTTTGAGGCAAAATACGTAACGCGAAAACTGATTTAGAGTTTTCCGGAAGAGCCCCAAAAATACAAAATACTCATTTAAATAGGGTTACATCTTTTCTATGAAAGGAATATCATTATGTTTGGAGCGCTTATTGGCGACATCGTTGGTTCTCCCTACAGAAAAAAAGGGTTCAAGAGCATGGATTTTGAGTTCTTGGATCCCCAAAGTCTGTTTACTGACGACACCGTAATGACGGCAGCGACCGCGGACGCTATTTTAAATCGATCATCATTTACCGACGCCTACTGGAACTGGGGAAATCGGTTTCCCAATGCAGGATACGGAAAAAATTTTCAGAAATGGCTTGCTTCTTCGGAGAAAAAACCGTATTTCAGTTACGGAAATGGTTCCGCAATGCGAGTTTCTCCCGTCGGCTGGGCTTTTGAGACGCTTGAGGAGACGATGAAAGCCGCCTCCGACTCTGCCTCTGCAACACACGACCACCCGGAAGGGATCAAAGGAGCCCAATCGACTGCCAGTGCTATTTGGCTGGCCCGTAATGGAAAGTCGAAAGAAGAGATCAAAGAGTATATCGAAAGCAATTTCGGATACGATCTGTCAAGGTCCATTGACGAAATGCGCCCCGACTACGTACATGACGTTTCGTGCATGGGAACGATGCCTGCCGTATTTCGCGCATTTTACGAATCGGAAAATTACATCCATGCGATCCGTCTGGTAATTTCTCTCGGTGGAGACAGCGACACGCTCGCCTGTATCACGGGAAGTATTGCAGACGCATTTTACCGTGAGATCCCGAAAGAAGTCTGCACCTTTATGCGCGCCAAACTTCCTTCAGAGATCACAGACGTCCTTGATCAGTTTGAGGAACGATACGTGTTCCGGAAGTAAATCGAGCTGCAAAACGGTACGGATCTGAATGTACCGCTTTGCCAAGAAAGGAAACCCTTTACCGAACAGTATTCGCCGATCGGTAAAGGGCTTTTTCGTCTTCGTTTTCGTCTCTGCGGTCAGACGTACGTCGGGAACTGTTCGTTGAAACGTACGTCGCCGGCATTCAGAAGGCGAATGTCCGGAATGCCGAATTTCATCATCGCCAGACGCGTCAGACCCGCACCGAACGCGAACCCGCTGTAGACCGTGGGATCCACGCCGGCACATTCGAGAACTTTCGGGTGGATCAGACCGCACGGGATCAGCTCGATCCAGCCGGTTCCGTGACACGTGGAGCAGCCTTCACCCTCGCACAGCAGGCAGCGGATGTCCAACTCGAAACCGGGTTCGACGAACGGGAAAAATCCCGGACGCAGACGCACGGTGACGTCACGGTGGAAGATCTCGCTCAAAAGCGTCTTCATGACGGCGATCAGGTTCGCGACCGAGATATTCTTGTCAACGACCAGCCCCTCGCACTGATAGAACGTGTTTTCGTGACTTGGATCCACCGCCTCATTACGGAAACACCGTCCCGGGAAGATCGCCCGGAGCGGCACGCCGAGACGCTGCATCGTGCGGACTTGGTTCGCGGAAGTGTGCGTACGCATGAGCATTTGGTTTTTCAGCCAGTACGTGTCCTGCATTTCACGCGCGGGATGGTCCGACGGAATGTTTACGGCATCAAAATTGTAGAACTCCAGCTCACACTCCGGCGACGGCACCACGGTGAATCCCATTCCCTGGAAGATCGATTCCAGTTCCATCTGAATGAGAGAGATCGGATGGAGCGACCCAAGCGTTCTTCCCGTTCCTGGCAGAGTGAGGTCCAAGCCCGTACTTTTTTTCGCGGGTGCGGCATTCGCGGCAGTTTCCTTCGCAGCGGCAAGAGCTTCCTCGGCATAGTTCTTCAGCTCGTTGAGCCGGGAACCAAAGGAACGTTTTTCTTCCGCAGAAAGACTTCGGAAGTCCGTATTTTTAGCCAGAGTGGTGATGCTTCCCTTTTTGCCCAGATACTTGATGCGCACCTGCTCGACAGCTTCCGCAGTCGCTGCCGCCGCAAGATCCGCAGCGAATTGTTCTTTGATCGTCTGCATTTTTGAAACCTCTGAAAACTTGGCCCATGCACCGAGCCTGTATTTGTTTGCCCGGCGTGAAATAAATCCAGACTATTATACTACGAAATCGCATTTCCGAAAAGCCCCCCCAATGCGGATTTTTCCTGTTTTTGAAAAAAAAGATCAACTTCCCGCGAACAGGGAAATGAAAAAATTTGTATTTTTAATTTTTTACGTTTTTTTCTTTGTTTTTAGCCTTGCAAAATGTCGAATTCTGAAAAATTACGGAACTTTTGGACAAATTTTAAAATTTTTTTGAAAATCCAAAACACCTGGGCGTTCTATGGAATGAAAGGAGATTTTTTATGAAATCGTGCTATGGAGAATCATTCCTGCGCTCTTTTATTCAATGTGAACTGAGTGAAGAAGAATGTGCGCAGATAGAAATGCATGTCAGCGAGTGTGGTGCATGCCGTGAACTTCTCGAACAGTTAGAGCGTGAAGCGACACCTATGTTTCGGCTCTCCGATCCTGATTTTTATGAAGAAAAGAACTTAGGGACCGGCTTCACTCAATTCTGGGACCACTTTTCCAGCTACCTCGAAACGGAAGATCAACTGGAACTGCCGCAGTCGATCGGTTTCTATGAACTTCAGTCTGTACTCGGAAAGGGCGGGATGGGGATCGTCTATCAGGCGGAACACAAGATGCTGCATCGGAAGGTCGCCGTGAAATTCATCCGGCACAAGAAAGTCATTTCGCCGGAAGTTACGGAGCGTTTCCATCAGGAGATCATTTCGGCAGGGAGACTTTTTCATCCGAATGTCGTCACGACGATGGACGCGGGCAACTTTAACGGAAAACCGTTTCTCGTGATGGAACTGCTCGAGGGGGAAAATCTTGCGCAGCGCGTTCGGCGTGACGGACCGCTCCCCATGACCGAGGCGGTCGGGATCCTGCTTCAGGCCTGCCGAGGGATCCAGCATGCGCACAGCTTTGGGCTGCTGCACTGTGATGTGAAACCCTCCAATCTCTGGCTTCAGACGGATGGTAATGTCAAAGTCTTGGATCTGGGAATGGCACAGCTGCGTTCCGCGCTGAATGAGTCCGTACACTATGGAGGCACGCCGCAGTTCATGTCGCCGGAACAGAGAGACCAGCTGCCGATCGACGAGCGGACCGACATTTACTCGCTGGGCCGTACGCTCTATTTCATGCTCTCGGGAAATTTGCCGAAAAAGGAAGACTGGCTGAACGATGCGCGGACTGACGGCCGAATACCATTTCCGCTTTTGAAGGTCATTCAAAAAATGACGCATTCTGACAAAGAAAAGCGATTCAGAGACATTTCAGACGTTACGAATGCGCTTTTGCCGTTTTCGACGGAACACAGTACGAAACTCCTCATTTCGCTGGGGTATGCGTCCATGCTGATCTCGCTGCTGTTTATTCCCATCCTGTTCGGCATTCTGGCGATCGTGTTTGGGGTCATCAACAAGAAAAAAGGGAGCACATTTCATGGAAGACTTCAGATCTGGATGGCGCCTGTCTGTATGGGCATCGGGATCATCGTCGGGATCGTGATCTGGAATCTCATTTTTATGGAAGACTATCTCATCGAGGAATTTGAGCGGCTCGAAAATCTGCGAAATGCTCCGCGGACGGAACAGATCATCCCGGAGACGGAGCTTTCACCTTCTCCGCTCCTTGAAAGCCCGGAAAACGTGAATGGCCCGGAAACGCGGGAAGCACCGAAGATGATGGAGATTCATGGACCGCTGCCTGAAAACGCGGCTCCGTGAGTATTCGTTCGTGAGCATCCGTAAAGGATCAGGAACCGAATACGAAGCGGACTTTCAGGCGAAAGCTCTTCCGGAACGTTCTCCGAAACCGGAAGGACGGCGAGGGCGGAGAGCGGAATGTCGTTTTCTTGACCGGAAATCACGAAAACAGCTTTTTCGCGTTCCTGCTCCCAATGCGGAACATTCGGAAACCGCAGATGAATGGTCTGTTCCTGCTCAGGATCACGGATCTCCTGCCAGAGAAAGCGTTTTGGAGGAAAGAAGCATTCCAGTTCTGAAAGCGATCCAGTGAATTCGCCGGAAATATGCTCATCGCGAAAAGAGTGCCTCCACGCGAAACCATGCCATTCCAGCGTATCGGGAATTTCCAGCCGGCACTTTTTTTCGAGCATGGTCTTCGTTTTTTCGGTCCACGTGTCGTGATTCAGAAGCATTGGCTTGAGAGTGAACGTCAGGAGGGACAGAGCCAGCAGCCCAAGGTACGCGCAGCAGCCCCAAAACATGATTCTGGAAAAGAGCGCGAAGAACCGGGAAAGGAAACCGGGGCCGCGAGACCCTGAAAAACGGTTTTCACTCATGCCGTCTCCCCGCTTTCCGACGACGGCACGTCAAGTTTCCGGCAAACGAACAGAGCGTAGCACAGGATCATGAAAAATGCGAACGCCGGGATCGCATATGCCAGAGCGATGGAACCGGAGGCGTCAGAGATCATCCCCTGAAGCTGCGTCAGGATCGCGCCGCCGCAGAGCATCGTGACCATTCCCGCGCCGGCCATTTTCGTGTCGTCTCCCAGTCCCCGCGTACCGTAGCTGAAGATGGTCGGGAACATCAGCGACATGAACCCCGACGCGCAAACCAGCGCGTAAACACCGAGCAGATTCGGGCTGGCCGTCACGATCAGGCAGCAGGTCAGCGCACCGAGCGCGAAGAGCGTCAGGAGCGTCGAGGGACGCACGCGGCTCATGAGTCCCGTGCAGGAAAAACGGCCGCCGATGAACAGTATCTGCGAGAAAATGTAAAACGTCGCGCCGCACTGTTCCGCCGTTTTCGGAATGAATCCCGTGAGTCCGGCCGTCTCGCACAAATCGTAGAAAATGCGGCTCACCGGCTCAATGTTTCGGAGCATTTCCGGCGTGTTTCGCGCGATTTCGTCCAAATTCAGCGCCGCCATGGAGTATCGGACCGTGAAAGACCAGCATGCGATGTGCGAGCCGACCACGAAAAAAAGTGCTGCGACGCCCAGTACGTAGTTCCGGTTGCGCAGGAGGCGTTTCCACGTTCCGAAGAAGTCGATCTTCGTCTCCTTTTCCCGAATAGTCGGCATCCGCGTGAAGAAGATCGCCAGCCATGTCGCGAGCAGAACGAGTCCGATCATCGCGTAGGTCGCCGAGACTGCCGAAAGTTCCGACTGTTGGATCTGCGCCAATTCCGCGGCCGGAAGCAGACTTCGGTCCTCTGCCGTCAGGGGGCTGAGCTGCGAGAGGATGAAGATCTGACTCAAAATGATCCCGACGAGCGACCCGAACGGATTGAACGACTGTGCGAGATTGAGCCTCCGGACTGCCGTTTCCGGTTTACCCATTGCGCAGATATACCCATTGCACGCGGTCTCCAAAATGGCCAGCCCGCCGAACGTGACGAGGATCGCGCCGAGGTAGATCAGGTAACACGCCGTCGGAGACTGGTACGCGAATTGAGCGGGAAAAAATGCGAGTGTGCCGGCGACGAACATTCCCAAACCAAGCAGAACGCCCGCTTTATACGTAAATTTCTTCATGAAGATCGCGCCGGGAATGGCGAAGCAGCCGTATCCTAGAGCGTAACAGACGACCTGGATCCAGGCAGTCGTTCCGTCATTGAAACTCATGATCCGCTTGAAAGCAGGAAGCAGCGTGTCCGTCATATTATTCGCCAGCCCCCACCACGCGAAAAGCGTCGTCAGGAGGATGAACGGCCAAAGTACGGAACGGGAAACGAGGGGCGTGTGTCGTGTATCCATAAAATCGCAGGCAGGGGGAAGGAACTCAAAAAACAAACGGTCCAAACACACACTGATTTTAATCTTTCAGCATTAAAAAGTCAAGGGGGCGGGGAGAAATTTTGTAAGTTCCAGTCTTTCGCAGTTTCGGTGGTGCGATTTCGGAGTTTGGGGCTGAGATCACATTCTGCATTGGGCTTGTCATTTACATTGGATCGGTGGGGGTGGGTATGGATGGATAATCGAGAGTAAATATTACTCATCTTACGGCACACGGTTCTTTGCTTTCCCCCCGGCAGGTTTCGACCGGGGGGTGGTGAGCGGGGGGTGGTGAGCGGGGGTGGTGAGCGGGGGTGGTGAGCGGAAGGGGAAGGAGCTGTGTGCGTTTGGGGTCAGTTTCCCGTTTGGGAATCGAAAAGATCCATCGTCTTCTTCAGTGCTCCCTGCTGGGAGGCGACCAGTGCGGCAGCGTTTCGGCCGAGTGTTTGCGCGAAATCGGCGTCTTCCAGCGTTTTGCGCACAAAATCGGTCATTTCGTCCGTGCTGCGAACGACGACGGCGGCGGAATGCGAGAGGAGGGCGTTTACGATGTCGCGGAAATTCCACGTATTCGGACCAAACGACACTGCGGTACCGAACGCTGCCGGCTCAAGCATATTCTGCCCGCCGCGCGATCCCATGCTCCCGCCGACAAAACCGGCAAAGGAAGTCCCCCACCATCCGCCAAGTTCTCCGATCGTGTCGACCAGCAGAATGTCTTTCCGCGGGATCTCGTTTCGGCTTTCGTTCGGGGTCCCATCTTGATTTTCTTCCGAGAGTTCCGAACGGCGCTGAAAATCTGTCCCTTCTTTTTCGAGCATTTTTTCCACTTCGCCGAATCTCTCTGCATGGCGCGGAACGAGGATCAGACGCAGTTCCGGGTGCGTTGGCTTGAGTCTTCGGAAGACTTCCAGCGCCATCGATTCCTCCGGATCCTGCGTACTTCCTGCCAGAAAGATCCGGTCTGTCTCCCGAACGTCCCAGAGTGCTGCAAGCCGTCGGGTCTTTTCATTTCCTCGGTCAGACTGTGCGCCGTCATACTTGATGGATCCGACGTTCACGACGCGGTCATCAGGCACTCCGAGTGCACGAAAACGTTCCGCACTCGCTTCATCCTGTGCCGTCACGAGAGCAAGTGTGCGCATCAGCCGGGCAAAAATGGGCCGAACACGCCGATAATTCCGAAAACTCTTCTCGCCAAGCCGGCCGTTCATGACGAAAACGGGGATCCCGCGCCGCTTGGCCTGAAGAAGGAGATTAGGCCAGATCTCCAGTTCCACGAGAATGAGAAAATCGGGCTGAAGCCTGGAAAACGCCTGACCTACCGCCCATGAAAGATCCAGAGGTGCGTAAAAGACAGTCTTTCCAGCGAATTTCTTTCGGGCAAGTTCCAGACCGGTGCGAGACGTGGAGGAAATGACGAATTCCCAATCGGGATGTCTGCGCTCCAGCTCGCGGAGGATCGAGGCTGCAAGATTCACCTCGCCCACACTTACGGCATGGATCCAAACGCGGCGGGCGTTTGTGCCGCACTTCGAAACGCACTTCGGAACACAGCCGAGGAACTTTTCTGAAAATCCTTCCCGATACTTTCCGCGAAAAAGCGCTGAAAAAATCAGGTACGGAAAAAAAATCACCAACAGGATCAGGTAGCAAAAATTGAAAAAAAACGAAACGATCATGCGAAAAAATCCCGAAAAACGTTCCCAAACCGCGTTTTTGACCCATTCAAAACGCAAAACGACAGCAGTATAGCAAAAAAAATAAATTTTGGGAATCCCACTGGTCAAAAATTTAAAAAAGTGTAAAATAGGAACAGAGACGCTATTCCGGGTCTCCGACACACGCCGCCGGTTCCCGCAAAATCGCGCGTTTCCGTATGCCGCGGATGGTATTTTGACGTTTTCCCGATCCTGTTTGACCTTTTTGAGAAAACATTCCCCATGAAAATCGCGTTCCTTAAGACTGTAGACCTTCACTTCATGAAGCGTTACCTTTGCATGGCGGCCGCCATTCATTTTGGTCTCTTTCTTTTCTCGATCCTCGGGAATATTACCCAGCAGCAGGATGCCGTCAAGGAACTCTTTACGGAGATCCCCCTCGGAAAAGCATTAGTCATCTATGCGCAATACCACACCCTCGTCGTCCTGAGTTACCTGCTCAAACTCCAGCCGATCATCGTCACGGCCTCGCTCATGGCGACCTTCTGCCTCTTAGACAAAAACATCATGGTCTCTTCCAACCGAACTGGCCCGCTCATCCCGCTTCTTGGCGCTGGACTTCCGCGATACAGGATCGCAGTCCCCTTTTTCATTGCAGCCATCGGTCTCAATCTCTTCATGTGTACCGTCGAAGAAGTCTTTTATGCCCAATGCCAAAACTGGCCGGGGGCGGATTCAAAGAAATTCATTGATGCCGACAACACTGCCCAAAAGAAGAATATTCCCCAAAACGATGACGTTACTTCCATCAAACTTTACGGCACGAATGTCGATTTGGAGAACGGTACGTTTGAAAACGGAAAATTCATCCTTTCCAGTGAACTGACCCGCTCTCTTCCGGATGTTCTGGATGCCGGCCGGATCCAATGGCTCCCCAATACCGACGAACATCCCGCCGGTTATGTTCTCCGAAACATTAAAGACCTGAAGACGAAGACCTGGTTGGAAAACGCAGAGAAATACGAATTTGAGCTTAAATTCTCACCGGAAAAAACCGTCAAAATGCCGATCTTCTACACGAACAGGAATGAGAAGATGAAATGGCTGGAAGATGGAGAAGTATTTATCGTCTCAACCATCCCGCCGAGAAATCTCGTCGATCTGACCAAGAAAAACATCCCCATGTCGCTGGTCACGATCTGCCGGGAATTGAGCGCTTCGAAGGAAACAAAACCGCAGAATTCTCTCTACTCGCAGTTCCATTGCCGAGTATTGAGGCCGCTGCAGGAAACTGCTTTCATTTTCTGCGTGATTCCGATCATACTTTCCGGGCGGATCAAATACAAATTGCTGGTCGCGCTCTATCTTATGTTCTTCAGCGTTTTTTACTATGCCGCAGTCATACTTGGGAATTCCCTGATCAATCACTATGGCTTTTCGCCGGCAGTCGGAGCATGGGTCCCTATCGCGGTAACTGCGCTGACCGCTGCGATTTTATATCATGAACTTTATACTTAATTCAAACATTTTTCATTTTCGTTAAATTTTAACAAAATAAGTAAAAATTTTGCCATATTTTTGGGGAAATGCTCTTGCATTTTTTTGAGAGATTTCCATAATATGCAGATTGAAGAAAGTTTTAAATTTTTAGTCAGATGACAGACTGCTGTCCAGTGCCTGTTTCCGATCCCGCTAAAGGCTTATCTGCGAGATCCGTGAGACCCGTCCGAAACAAAACGGCGGCAGACTGTGTGTCCCCAATAACCACGTCAACCCTATGACTTCCAGAGACCGAGTAATCAATACTTTATGCCATCAGCTTACCGCACCGGTTCCCATGCTGTTGCGGATCCCGCAGACGCTGGAGCGGGAGCGCTCGGAATTTTGCGCGATGCTTCGTTCCCGTTTCCAGAACGATCTGGAAATGCTGGATTTCAGTTTTCCGACTGCCTGTCTTGAAGCAGAGACTTCGGCCGAGCCGAAAAACCAGGTAAAAGACGAGTGGGGCTGTTCGTGGAGCAAAAACACTGATGGCACTTGGACGCCTTCGGAAACTCCGCGTTATGATGATATTTTGGAGCTGGAAGGGATCCGTTTCCCGAAAACTCCGGTTACGGACGACATTCGGGAGTTCGTCAACATCCAGTGCGACAACACATCCCATTTCACGCTGGCTCAAACGCGGATCCACCCGTTTCGAAGACTCTGTGCCCTCGGCGGACTGGAAAGTGCGCAGGAACTCATTCAGCGCAAACCGCGTGCATTGAAAGAGATCATGCAGCGTTTCTTTGAGTACTATTTCCGCCAAGTCGATGCCTGGTGCAGGACCGGTGCCGACGCGATCGGGCTGGAGGACGACCTCGCTGACGAACGCGGGGTCCGGATCTCGCTTGCTCGGTGGAACGAGATCCTCGTACCCATGCTGCACGAGTTCTGCCAGAAGATACGCAATGCGGACAAATTCGTTTACTTTACCGGTTCCGGAAATTTTGAAGAACTGATCCCCGGACTGATCTACGCAGGCGTCGACGCCATTCGTTTTGATGCGGAAATGATGGATGCCGAAATGCTTGTTCAGCGCTACGGACAGCGGATCGCGTTCCATCCGATCCTGAAGCCCTCCTTCATTGAGAACAACACGGAGGAAGCGATCTCGGAGCAGATACTTGCTTGGCGCACGATCTTTAACGAGCAGAATGTCATTGCGGAATGTCAGGTCTCCCCGCAGGTCACCATGCGCAATATTTCCTGTGCGATGCTCAACTGGCGGCGCAGGATGCCGTTGCCGGACTATTGATCCAAACCTGAAACAGTTTCCAACCGGGCTGAAACAGTACGTTTTGGCCCGTTTTTTCATAATTCCAGCGAAATTTTCCCAAAAATATAGGCATTTTTCACTCGCACACTTGAAATTTCTCAAAATTTAGATAGAATAAAAAAATAGTTTATTTTGTTCATTTTTATGTGGGGTATTTTTTATGGCCAAGACATATGAATCTACCATTGGACCTGAACCCGAACCCAAGCAGTTTAATGGACTGGAACCGGGGTATTTACTTGGCGAGCATCAAAACTACCGTCTTGAGAAAAAACTCCAAAAAGGTGGAATGGGTCAGACGTGGCTGGCGATGAAGGTCTCTGGAAAGCAGGATCTCCACCGTGTTGTTTGTAAGCTGCTGCGAAACGACCTGCGTGACAAGAAAAGCGCCGTCGAAGAGGTCCAGCGTATTTTTCGGCTCACCCAGTCCCTCTATCATCCACACATCTGTCCGCTTCTCGGGATCGAGCTTGACCCGAATTACGGCACTTTCCTCGTGATGGCATACGCTGAGGGCGAGACGCTCCGCGAGTGGTTTGGGGTACAGGAAGGACACGAAAACGGACTCCCGCTTTCTATGCTCCTGCCGATCCTCCGTCCGATCGCCGGTGCGCTGGATGCTGTCCACAGTGAAGGCGTTTTTCACCGGGACGTGAAGCCGGAAAATATCATGTTCCGTAAACCGGGCGAGCTTTCCCGGCCGTGGCTCATTGATTTCGGCATCGCCGCCCAGCTGCATAATGAGGAAGAAAACTTCACGGAGCATGGCTGTGCCGATTCCGGTACACCTGCGTATAAAGCACCGGAACAGCACATCGCGGATAATCAGGACAAACGAACGGATGAATATTCGCTTGGGATCATGACTTACGAACTGCTTGCCGGACGCTTGCCTTACAAAGGCAATAACGACGCGCATTATGCCATTCTGAAACAAAAACAGCCGAGTCCGATCCCCGCGCTTACTGACACTCAGAATGACGTTCTATTGAAAGCCTTGGCTTACGATCCATCGGACCGTTTCACTTCATGCGGAGAATTTATCGCGGCATTGGCTGGCGAGACTGGGATCGCGGCACAGAAAAAAGCCCTGGAAGAAGAACGTTTGCATCTGGATGAAGAACGCAGTGCGCTGACGCTCCGAGAAAAGGAACTCGAGGAAAACCGCGGGCATTTGGAAAAAGACCAAAAACTCCTCGAACAGCAACAGTCAGAACTGGAACGTCGGGAAAAAGAACTGAATGAGCGTTTTGATGTGTTTCGCCAAAAAGAAAAGGAATTGGAAGAACGCCGTAAAGAACTTCTGCCAAATGACTCTGCTTCCTGTGTAAACATGACAGATCTGCGGCAGACCCTAGAGGAAGGTAAATTTAAATATGAAATTTCCGACGACTCCGTCACCATTACCAAATACACCGGCGATGCCGAAACCGTAGACATTCCCTACGGCGTGACGAGCATTGGAAATTCCGCGTTCAGTTGGTGCAACAGCCTCACGTCGGTGACGATCCCCGACAGCGTGACGAGCATTGGAAATGAAGCGTTCAGCTGGTGCCGCAGCCTCACGTCGGTGACGATCCCCGACAGCGTGACGAGCATTGGAAATGAAGCGTTCAGCTGGTGCGATAGCCTCACGTCGGTGACGATCCCCGACAGCGTGACGAGCATTGGAAATGAAGCGTTCAGCGGGTGCGGGCGCCTCACGTCGGTGACGATCCCCAACAGCGTGACGAGCATTGGATATTACGCGTTCTACGAGTGCAAGAGCCTCACGTCGGTGACGATCCCCGACAGCGTGACGAGCATTGGCGGCGGTCCATTTGCCGAGTGCAATAGACTGACCGAGATCCGTGTCTCTGCGGGCAATACGCATTTCAAGAGCGTGGACGGCATCCTGTTCACCGCCGACGG
>JAFQOH010000006.1:0-5370 GCA_017403345.1 Thermoguttaceae bacterium | reverse complement strand
TCCATCGTTCTTTCCATCGTTCTTTCCATCGTTCTTTCCATCGTTCTTTCCATCGTTCATTTTCCCGGCATCCGCCCGCGATTTCGCATCGGCAGGCAAAGGAGTCCCCGGCATCGTTTCCGACGCAGAGGAAATTTCCGTCTGCGAATTTCCCGACTGGGGTTCAGACGGCGGGAGGGGAGGGACGGAAGGTCTCAGGAATCGCGGATGGTACGGAGACGTAAAATCCGTACCGGATGCACATTGAGCGGAACTTTTCGACGCATTTCCTGAAGGAATTCGCGACGTGCTTCTCATTGCGTTTTCCCACTCCTGAAACGCAGCTTCCAGCTCATCGAGAAACTCCGTGCAGGTCAAAAAACGCCGCGCAGGACTCGCTGAAAGCGCACTGCGAAAGACGGCATTGACTCCATGGGGAAATCGGGGATCTTTCGGAATGAAACGGAGTTTCTCGATCGCCAGCTTCACGACGTTCGTTTCAGAAAACGGCAGCGAGCCGCGCAGAAGCTCGTAGAGGACCAACGCCAGCGCGTACTGGTCCGTGCGTCCGTCCTGTTTCTCTCCTTTCATCTGTTCCGGCGCCATGTACCGCGGCGTCCCGGAAGAAGAACGGCCCATCAGATCCTGCCGACTGAACGTCTCGGACTTCTCCGGCACCATCACCGGTGAGATCCGTGCCGCGATGCCGAAGTCAATGAGAAGCGGCACGTTTCCGGATGCGTGCTTCATGAACACGATATTCTGCGGCTTCACGTCCCGATGAACGACTCCCATCCGATGCGCGTGATCCAGCGCCTCGGCGATCGGACGCAGAAGAGGAAGGACTCGTTTCCAGTAAAGTCCGTCTTCATGCCCGCGCTGTGCCAGAAACCACTCCCGAAGCGTCCCGCCGTCCGCGTACGCCATGACGAGAAAGTCGCCGAAATCAGGATCCCGAAACCTTCCGTAAAGCGGGCAGATGTGCGAGTGGCTAAGAGAAGCAGTCAGGTCAAAAACGCGGCGGACTTCGTTCAGAGCACCGGCGTTTCTCTGAAGTTCGCGCGAGAGGATCTTCAGAACGACGCAGCGGGTCACTTCACCGCCGGCCAGTTCCTCCGCGAGCCAAGTCTGACCCATCCCGCCTTCGCCGATCTTCCGGCAAAGACGAAAATTTCGGTACTCGCCAAAGAGGCTGCCCGTACGAAGTTCCGTAAACTGCTCCGGATCGTAGTTGACTTCCTCCGGACACAGTGTACACAGCGAATCCTCGACCGGCTGCGTTTCCAGAGCGCCGGCCGAATTTTTTCCATCCCGTTCTGACATGATCTCCTCATCCCCCGTCACAAGAAAAAAAACAGCAAAACCTTTCCAAACCGCCGTTTTCTCATTCAGCTCCGCAGCAAAAGCACGGCCAGCACGCCGACCGCAGCAAAAATCAGTGCCGCGCCCGCCAAGACCCAGAGTTTCGGGAACCCCAGGATCTGGCCGTTCACGAAAGATTTCCCGGAAGATCCTCCACTCCCTTCATCCGTCAGGTTTTTCTGCGAAACGTTTCGAGATCGGCCGGAATTTTTGCTTGGGCAGTTCGTTTTGCTTGCCTTGCGGACCCGGTTTCCCAGCGCGAGCGAAGAGGCATTTTCGTCCGGCGTGAATCCAAGATCCAGCACGGAATCACTTCCCGCGGCAGATGGCGGTATCGGAGGCGGAACTGGAATAGACGGTCTTGCGGGAGTCTGCACATAAGCGGTGCTTCCGGCCGCTTCAGACGCAGGAGGCGCGGCAGACGCAGGAGGTACGGCAGACGCAGGAGGTACGGCAGACGCAGGAGGTACGGCAGACGCAGGAGGCGCGGCAGACGCAGGAGGTACGGCAGACGCAGGAGGTACGGCAGACGCAGGAGGCGCGGCAGACGGCAGCACACTGGATGCGCCGGACGCACTCGATTTTTCCGGAACGGAATTCTGTCTCCCAGCCGCAGACGGCGGCATCGCCAAAGGAAGTCCTTCCGGCCCCAAAGGTCCCTGAGAGCGGGCGGCAGAGCGGATCGGCATGATCTCGACCGGTCCCTTTTCCGTACTTCCGCCGGCATTATCCTGCCCCGGGACCGCGACCCGCACAGTCCAGTTTCCCGCGGCTGCCGTTCTTCCGGAATCGGAAAGATGCTCCGGAGCCGCCGTTTTTCCGGAATCGGAAAGGTGAGCCGAAGCCGCAGAAGAAGGCGAGGCCGCTCCGTCGGCATGCATTGGCGGATCGGACACGCTCCCCGGCAGTGAAGAGGCGGCAGAAGAGTGTGATTTCGGGACCGGCGGAGCGCTGGGCGTCGGAACTTCTTTCAAAAGGACGACCCCCTGGTTTTTCAGACGCTGATCGTACTCCAGCTTGGTTTGCGGATTCAAAAGACACATCCGCGCCTCAAGGATCTCTGCCATGAGCTTCTGGGAATCTTCCGCGTGCTTTCCGTTCTGGTAGGTGTAGACGAAAGACATTTGGCGGTCCGCTGCGTTGGTGATGACCTCGCGGTTCGGCTCAAAATCCTGAAGACCGAGCAGCGTGTAATGCGTCAGCGGCAAAAACGGCGAGATGCCGAGCCACTCATAGTACGGGTCAAACCCGACCGGACGCAAACGCTTTTTCCCAGCCCGAGCGTCCTCAATGCTCTGGAATCCCGACTCCGTCACGGAATGGAGGAACGAAACGACGGTCTTCCCCTCCAGAGCGTCCACAAATTCACCGCAGGAATCAAATCGGTCCGCCCGTTTTTTCGCCGTCGCCTTTTTCAGTGCCAGATTCACCTGCTCGGACTGCGATCCGATCGGCTGAAGCTCTTTCGTGAGGATCTGATGGATCAGTATCGACGGCGTCGTAGAAGTAAACGGCAATTTCCCGCCAAGCATCTGGTACGCCAGCACTCCGAGCGAATACAGATCCGAACGTCCGTCCTGCACCGTTCCGTCGATCTGCTCCGGCGACATGTAGGGCAATGTTCCCGAAATGTGATTCGGGAGCGTCTGGTCAAACGAAACGGTAGAATGCCATTCGATCGCTAAGTCGAAATCGATCAGCTTCGCGTCCTCCCACAGCAGCTTCCCGGCATCCATCGGCACCATGATATTCTGCGGCTTCACGTCCCGATGAAGGACCTTTTTCCGATGCGCATAGTCCAGCGCCTCCGCGATCGGACGCAGGACCTTTAGAGTCTCATCCAGCGAAAAAACCCGGTCCTCACGCTGATGCTGAAGTTCCGCAAGATCCTGCCCCGAAACGTAATCCAAGACGCAAAACGCACCATACGCACCGTCCATCAGAAACGTCAGCGCGGAGCAGATGTTGGGATGCCGGAGTTTTCGGACGAGGTTAAAAGAATTTTGCACCTTAAGGAGCTGTTCACGATCCCCCAAGAGTTCCGGCGGAACTCTTTTCAGGACGACCTCCTGAACCTTGAGATTTCCCTCCATCTCTTCCGCGAGCCACGCTTCCCCCATGCCGCCGCGTCCAAGCAGCTTTACGATCCGGTAGCGTGAAAAGAGAAGGATCCCCGGAATGATCTGGTTCATGGTCCTATAGTCGTCAAAATCGGCAGTCGAATCAAAACTGTTCATCGCAATCAGTCAAAAATTTCAAAAATACCATAAATCCCCAACTTCTATTTTACCCCAAGCACCGTAATACGTCAAGGGGGAGTTTCGATTTTTTTTGAAAAAGAGGAAGATCTTTCAACAATTTTGCTTTTTTTCGACTCCTCCCTTGCATTTTTTCCAAAAAATGTTAAGATAAAAAGAGTAGACTTCCTTACCCCTGCGTGTATCTCGGCGGACGGAGCGTTTTTTCGGGATGCGCACGGTTTCATTTTCAAAATTTTCATTTTCAATATTTCCGAAAGGCTGACTCATGTATGATAAATGGCTCGCGGACCGGACGCACTGGTTTGACGCATCCGGGATCCGTAAAGTTTTTGACCTTGCCTCCAAACTCGAAAACCCCGTAAATCTTTCTATCGGCCAACCGGACTTTGACGCGCCGGAAATCGCCCGCAATGCTGCGATCGAAGCCATTTCCTCCCGCAAAAACGGCTACACGCCGACTCAGGGAGCCGCTCCTCTGCGCACGCTGGTCCAGAAACAGGTCGATGAACAGTATGGGGAAGGCGTTCGAGAAGCGTTCATCACGAGCGGTACCAGCGGTGGTCTCCTTCTGACCCTCATGACGCTGGTAAACCCCGGCGATGAAGTCATCATTTTCGACCCATTCTTCGTCATGTATGACGCACTGGTCCGAATGCTCGGCGCGAAGCCGGTCTACGTTTCGACGTATCCGGATTTCCACATCGACGTGAATAAAGTGGAAGCTGCCATCACCGAAAAAACCAAGCTCATCATCATGAACTCGCCGGCAAATCCGACCGGAACGATCGCCAGTGAAGCCGTCTGCCGCGACATTGCGGAACTCGCGGACCGGAAGCAGGTCGCACTGGTCAGCGACGAGATCTACAAATTCTTCTGCTACGACGGCGGATTCACGTCGCCTGCGAAATTCAGCAAAAACGTTATCGTCCTGGACGGCTACAGCAAGTGCTACGGCATGCCCGGCTGGCGCCTCGGGTTCGCGCATGGACCGCATGAGATCATTCAGCAGATGCTCAAATTCCAGCAGTACACTTTCGTCTGTGCTCCAAGCGCCCTCCAGTTCGGAGCCATCGCGGCGCTCGATACCGACATGAAACCGTACCTGGACGCCTACCGCCGCAAACGCGACCTGGTCTACGACGGTCTGAAGGACTACTACGAGATCGTGAAGTCCGAAGGCGCCTTCTACTCCTTCCCGAAAGCGCCGACCGCCTCTGCAAGCGAGTTCGTCAACCGCGCGATCCTTGAGCGTCAGCTCCTCATCATCCCGGGGAACGTCTTCAGTTCCTGCGACACGCACTTCCGCATCTCCTTCGCGGCAAGCGACGAAACTATCGCAAAAGGTGTGGAGATCCTCGTGGATATGGCGAAGAAAGGGGTCTAGCGCAGCTGTTAGCCGTTAGCTGTTAGCCGTTAGCTGTTAGCCGTTAGCTGTTAGCCGTTAGCTGTTAGCTGTTAGCTGTTAGCCGTTAGCTGTTAGCTGTTAGCCGTTAGCTGTTAGCTGTTAGCCGTTAGCTGTTAGCCGTTAGCTGTTAGCTGTTAGCTGTTAGCTGTTAGCTGTTAGCCGTTAGCTGTTAGCCGTTAGCTGTTAGCCGTTAGCTGTTAGCCGTTAGCTGTTAGCCGTTAGCTGTTAGCCGTTAGCTGTTAGCTGTTAGCTGTTAGCTGTTAGCTGTTAGCCGTTAGCTGTTAGCCGTTAGCCGTTAGCCGTTAGCCGTTAGCCGTTAGCCGTTAGCCGTTAGCCGTTAGCCGTTAGCCGTTAGCCGTTAGC